>CAJUES010000030.1 GCA_910585765.1 uncultured Lachnospiraceae bacterium
CTTTCAGTACCCGGCGTTGGTGTGGTCTGATTTCCAATCCCGGAAAAATCAGCATAGGGGAATGTGGCGGCTGTATGGCTTCCAGTGGTATCATATCGGCAAGGGCGGCTATGGCTTCCTCGACTGCTTTTTCTTCTGCGTCATTGAACGTGAGTATGATTATTTTAGCGACAATTTCCACCTCCTGTTATTGAAAACATACATGATATGTTCTTTGTATTCGTATGAACATATCATAGAAAATTTTTTCTAACGACATAAAGAGTGTTGCTTTTTATTATTCGGAGGAGTATAACATTTTAGACTATCACTTCTCATTTACTACCTCAAAATAATACTTATTTATTAGCTTGACTTGTTTTGTTACTTGATTGGTCTTTTTGAAATTCTAATATATCTCCCGGTTGACAATCCAATACATCACATATTGCATTTAATGTAGAAAATCGAATAGCACTTACCTTTCCAGTTTTTATTTTAGATAAGTTTACATTTGCAATTCCTACTTGTTCAGCTAAGTCATTCAATGAAATTTTTCTATCTGCCATAACTCTATCTAATCTTAAAATAATAGCCATATTTATCACACCTATAATGTTTCGTCTACTTGATTTTGTAATTCGCACCCATACTCATAAAGTTCTATGATCCCCCAAAATGTAAAACCAGAAATAATGCCTAATCCGATACTGTTTTTTAAAATTAGTAATGTAGTTAATAACAAAACAATTTTTATATCTTTTACAATTTCGGGTAAAAATGGCGAATAATCATTACAAATTTTTTTGAATATTTTGACAATAAAGTGCATGATTATTGTCAAAATTAACGAAAACAATATTCCTGATATTAAAAACACAATACTGGCTTCCGCTACCTTACCTTCACTTGCTAATTTTTTAGTCCAATACCCCATATTGCTAAAATCAAAACTTGTTTGAGATTCAACAATCATCGTATTGAGTGTACTACGCAGTACAAACAGTATGATAAGAGAAATCAAAAACATTCCTGTAAATATTCCAAATACTATTTGAAATACTTTTCCTACTTTTCCAATGAGATAGCTTGCTTTTTTAATGTTTTCTATCCTATCCATAATTGATACTCCTTTATTTTGTTTTTTATATTATATCACATAATGGAATGCTTGTCATTATATTTTTGATGTTTTTCGTTAAATATTATATAAAATAGATAAATTAGAGTAACGCCATAGTCGGCATTCGTGGAAATGTGTATAACTGGCTATGGACATTTCCATAATGCTTGTCTTTTGGTCTTTGGTTCGGAATAGTGTGGTGCTGGCGGTTTATCTCTTGTTTTCGGTTGCTTGCTTCTTTACCGTACATGAGCATTCAGTTATGGGTTCAATGTGTCCGAGGGGCAGGAAGCACAGATAGATGCTTTTTTGAGTGATCTCACACAGAGCAATCCCGCTGTTGCCTATACCTCCACCGAACTGCTGAAACAACAAACGACATCCATGCGGATCATTGTTTTGCTGGTGGGCGGCATGATCGCAGCGATCATGGCTTTTGCCGGGCTGATCAACTTTACCAATATGATGATCACCAGCATTATTGCCCGCCGCAACGAATTTGCTACGATGCAGAGCATTGGCATGACAAACCGGCAGCTTCGCCGTCTAATGGTCTATGAGGGGTTATATTATGCCGCGGGAGCAGATATAGCTGGCTGTATGACCGCGGCTATATTTGCGCTGACAGTCCTGAAAAATGCCTTGAATGCGCCATCTATGTGGTTCTTTACGATGCACTTTACGCTGGCTCCTGCTCTGATCGTGGCATTGGTCTATGTATTTCTGGCAACGGTCATTCCTGCCATTGCGCTGCATTTCTTTAACAATGGAACAGTGGTCGAGCGGTTGAGAATGGTGGAATAAATCTTATAGTTTGAAAAACCGGGGGATTTTCCCTGGTTTTTTAAGTTTGATGCGACCCATGCAGCTTACAGTTCTAATTTCTGTCTTGTGGAGTGATAGTACTCATGGCGGTTGCTGTGTCCTATATTTATGATGGAAAGTAGCGGTTGAAAGTGATATGATCAAAACATGAAAGATATGGACGAATGAACATTGATAGAGGAGAGTAAGTATGATCAAGGCAGTTATTTTTGATATGTATGAAACTTTAGTAACTCATTTTGACAGTCCGCTATATTTTGGAGTGCAGATAGCACAAGATTTAGGAATACCCGAAAATATATTTCAAGAGTTATGGGGACATACAGATCACGATAGAACGATTGGGAAAATAACCTTGGAAGATGCACTCGAAGATATTATGAGAAAAAGCGAATGTTATTCAGGAGAATTATTAGATTTCGTAGTACAAAAACGAATAGACGCTAAAAACGAGTGTTTTGAACATTTAAATAAAGAAATAATTCCTATGCTGCGCATTCTAAAAGAAAAGCAAATAAAAATAGGATTAATTAGTAATTGTTTTTCAGAAGAAGTAAGTGTGATCAAAAACAGTATTCTATTTTCATATTTTGATGTTAGCTGTTTATCATTTGAACAAGGTATTTCAAAACCCGATAAAGAAATCTATTATCGGTGTATGGAAAAACTTCACGTGAATGCTGAAGAATGTTTATATGTAGGTGACGGCGGCAGTCAGGAATTGGAAACTGCAAAAATGTTAGGGATGAAGGCAATTCAGGCGGTATGGTATTTCAAAGAGGGAACACAGCAGCCGGTTGGCAGGAAGAATAATTTTTTGCAGGCAGGATCGCCATTAGAAATTATTGACTATCTAAAGACTATTTCCAGTTGGACGATCCTTGAGCAGATAAGCCATGAAACTTGTGTGTCCATTATATTCATACAAGTGATGAACTGCGGACGACTATGGAAGGTTCATTAAGTAAAATGTGGGGGCAGACAGATTGGAGTATGCGTTGTGAGGGGTGCTACAGTGACAATTGTTACTGTAAAGATGATCTATGCAATGCGAAAGCGTGTGCGTCGAAGAAGGAAGTGGCAGAGTGCAGGGAGTGTGAAGAATTTCCATGTATAAAGGCAACGTCTGCGGATTATCGCTCTATGATACATACGGAAGTTCATTATGCTGATGAGATAACCTGGGGAATTCTTCCGTATGTTCCGATGCAGTATGAAGATCAGTAAGTAATTGTAGATTTGCTGTCTGGAAGTGTGTGGAGCAGGTTAAGGAAAAAGCTGTGGAAAGAAGTATGGGGTGTGGCGGCTGCTATGCTCCATATTTTTGTGGAAAATGGAGATTAAAAGTGATATAATCTACGGAATGGATGTAAGGAGAGAACGGCATGGAATATATATTTGAAACAGAACACTTGAGGATTAGAAAATTTGAGATGGAAGATGCCCAATGCCTATATGAAAATCATTTGGAGGAAGAAGTAAAAAGGTGGATCCCAAATGAAAGCTATGCAGATCTGGAAGAAACGAAAGAAGCGATCAAATTTTATGTGGCCTGTGTGAATGGCAGGCATTTACCGTATGTGTTGGCTGTTGAGCTGAAAGAAACAGGTGAATTGATAGGCGATACAGGTGTAAACGAGGTCGAAGGAAGTCCTGATGAGGTAGAAATAGGTTACGAGATATGTAAAAAGTATAGTGGCAACGGGTATGCTGCTGAATTATTAAAAGCGATGACAGCGTATATAAAAAGAACTTTTGGAATGAATGTTTTATACGGACGTGTGATGCGTGGAAATAATGCTTCTGTGAGAGTTCTTGAAAAGAATGGTTATGAGTTCGTTAAGGAAGAATTTGGGGCGGAAGATGACCCTTATGGTAACGGAATGTTAATTTATAAGAAGGAATGCTAAATCGGGATTTGCGAGGAAAGAGCAATGAATTTAACATATAAAAGGGCAACGATTGAGGACATAGATCTATTAACAGAAACAAGAATACAAGTGTTAAGGGCAGCTAATAAGTTATCAGATGATATTGATATGAGTGAAGTGGAAAAACAATCCTACGAGTATTATAAAAAAGCTCTTTGTAATGGTACACATATCGCATATTTGATATTTGATGAAAATTGTTTTGCAGGTACTGGCGGTGTCAGTTTTTTTCAAGTAATGCCAACTTATCATAATCCAAGCGGAAAGAAAGCATATATAATGAATATGTATACACACCCTGATTACAGAAGAATGGGGATTGCGTATAAAACACTGGATATGCTGATTAGCGGTACGAAATGTAAGGGGATCACTTCTATTTCTTTGGAGGCAACTGCTATGGGACGTCCTTTGTATGAGAAATATGGTTTTGTAAAAATGAATGATGAAATGGAATTGCCAGAATAACAAATTCCCGTTTGCAGGGAAGGTGGAAAAAGGAGGAGATAAATTATGAAAGTCGATCTGCACATTCACTCAATATATTCCGACAGTTCCCGTTCGCCGTTAGAAATCGTAGCGCTTGCCAAAAAGAGAAATGTCGGTTTGCTTTCCATATGCGATCATGCAACCATCGGCGCGTATTCCGTTTTGCCCGAAATTTGCAGGGATAACGGGATGAACTATGTGCTGGGGGTGGAGTTGGAGATCCTGTGGAAGGGGGAAAGCCTGCACATGCTCGCGTACAATTTTGATCCAAACGATGCGCAAATGAAAACGTTTATGGATAAGCAGTATAGGGCGATCGAGTGTGAATATATCGTTTATAATATGATGCAGGATTATCCACAAATGTCTTTGGAAGAATATCGTCATTTTGCATATCCAAAAGAAAAGGGCGGATGGAAATATCTGTATTATGCGGTGGAAAAGGGTGCTGCAAAAACATATGAGGAAGCGAATGAAACCATTTACAGCAGATATGGGATGCCGAATCATTTATCAGATTTTGGCGAATGCAATATATCGGACTTCTGCGAGATGGTCAAACGGGCGGGCGGAGTGCCCGTTTTGGCACATCCGGGATATTTGTATGAGCGAAATCCGGGCGGATTTGCATCCATGCTCGGCGAAATGAGGGGGTGTGGGTTAGGAGGGATTGAGTGCTATTACCCATCACACACAAAAGATGCCACGGATATCTGTGTTCAATTTTGTCAAGAAAACGATATGCGAATCACCGGCGGTTGTGATTGCCACGGAGAATTTAACAAAAGTAAAGGATTTTCGGTTGGCGCCCTGGAGATATCGCGGCCCATGCTTGACCTGAAAGGGATTTTGTGAGGTTTTATCAGTTCTTCTTTTGGAGTATTTGATAAAACGCCGTTTTCTACTGTGATATAAGGCATTACTAATTTCCTCCTGTTTTCCCTTCATAGTGCTCCATGATTAAACAACTTCCGAGCAGGTGGTTTATTTTGTATTATTATCTTTAATGCCGTGCTTGTCCTGTCTTATACGGCTGTACAGTTAGTTTAGGAATGAACAGCAAATAAAACATAAACAATATGCTGTAAAATATTTCGTTGATTATTACAGCGTTTCTGAGTATAATATAAAAGAGAATGTATAGTTTAAATTGAAAGGATTGGTATAACTATGGCAAGTATATTACCGGTATCAGATTTAAGAAATTATAATGAGGTTTTGAAAAACTGTCAGATCGGAGAGCCTGTGTTCCTGACTAAAAATGGCAGGGGTAGATTTGTGGTAATGGATATAGAAGATTACGAGCGTGATAGAGCAGAAAAAAAACTTCTGGAGAAATTGCATGAGGCAGAGGAAGCTGTTAAAGATGGGAATGGTTGGCTGACAATGGATGAATTAAAGGCTGAGGTTGGAGAGTAAATTTATGATGAAATTGCGAATCAATCCGGTAGTGGCAGAGGATTTAAAAACAATTAAGAATTTTATTGCAGAAGATAACGCCGATAAAGCATTAGAAACGGTTCAGGAGATTTATCGGCAGTTTGAGAATATACAGCAGTTTCCTTATATTGGTGCAGATTTGTCGAAACGTGTGAGTTTTAAGACAGATTATAAGTATGTGGTGTGGAATGATTATGTTGTGTTGTATAAGGTTTCGAAAGAAGTAGTTGAGATTTATCGGGTAGTGAATCGGTACCAGGATATTACAAAGATTTTTAGTTAAGTTAATTTTGAAATTATGAAATGAAGATTAATTTGGTAGCGAATTGAGGAGAATTGAAAATGTCAGATATGAAATGAACGTTCACAGAGGATGAGTTTCGATTCTATAATGATGTCCATAAAATTAGATGAAAATGAAACTTATGCCGTTGCAAATAATAGTATGAGAAGGGCAGAAATATTTTGTATGTAGCAGTTACGAGGGCAATTAAAAACTTGCGTATTCTGTATGCTGATGATCTTGGGGATATTAAGAGATAATATTGAAAAGATATTTGGAAGAGCAGAGGTGTTTCCTGTTCAAATGACGCAGAAGTAGGTATTGAAAATGACCTTGAAATGGGAGAGGGATCCCATTCCAAGGTCTCAATTATCGGGCAGATCTGTTACCAATGCGGAAGCACTGCCGCCCGCAATGCGTTTTGCTAGTTGACCTGCAGGATCGTAACCGCTACAATTTCCGGTATATTTAAAAACCGGATCGGGTATCGCGTCATACCGATCCCGCTGCTGACATACATCTGTAAGGGGGTGGCAGATGCTATTTCTTCGGCAGGATAATAGCCTTTCCGAAACGCTCCCGAACCTCTTGGAAGTAATTTGGAAGTGACAAATGGAATTGTCACCTGTCCGCCATGCGTATGTCCGGACAGCAAAAGATTGTCGCTGCTGTTCTCGATAAATTCAGAGATGACGGGTTCATGGGAAGCGATGATATTAAAGTATTCGCTTTCGATCGTGTATAACGAGGGATCGGTCCAGCCCATCAGGTAGTCATCAAAGCCAAAAATCTGAATGCCATAGTCTGCAAACAAACGGCTTTCGCTGTTTAACAGTTCAAAGCCGCAGGAAGTCATAAAATCTTCATATATACGGGCTGCCCCGCCGCCGTGATCATGGTTTCCCCAAATGGCATATTTGCCGACAGCGGCGTTGATCTCAAGCAGCTTGTCTCCAAGATATTCCATGTCCATAGCGTTGCGGTCACGCGCATAATTATCCAGCAGATCACCGCCAAAAATAACGAAATCAGCATTTAGTGCATTTATTTTGTTTACAATATCCTCGATATGGGTTTCACTGTAATATTTTCCAAAATGTGTATCCGTAAAAAATACGATTTTACAGGGACGGACTTCTTTTTCTGTTTCGATCGTGAGACGTTTTCACGTAGTAGATTTGGTTCTATAAAATAAGCATACCCGATCATTCCCGATAGAAGAATGATAAATAAGAGCATCAGCAAAAACGTTCTTTTTATGATTTTGCGCATAGTGATAAATCTCGATATTGGGAATCGCGAAACATTGTACTGGCTTGAACTTCCGCATTCTCCTGTGAAACCTTCTGGCAAATAGCCCTGATCCGTATCTTTTGCAGTATAGCCCTGATCTGTACTGTTGTCAAGGATTGAATTTTGTCAGTGGATCGTGCTGCTATGCCTGTTTTTGGCAACATGATCATGAAATGTGATTTTTGAGATCATATTTTGGTGGTAAACGGGGAGGGGAAGTGGTATGATTAAATCTGTAAATTCAGGTCGATGGAGGTAAAAAAGTGAAATGCTGCATTGTAGTAACCGATATAGTCGCATGATAAGGATCAGAATAGGGAGGATTTGGTATAATTGGGAGTGCGCGTGGCATGATCAGGTGCATCAATGCACAGGGGAGGATCGGATATGGCGAATACGTATAAAGTGATCGATGAGAAAACATGGAATAGGGCAATGCACTGTAAGATCTTCAGAGACAGTATTGAGCCGGCGTTTTGCGTAACATATGAGGCGGATATCACAAGGTTTAGAGGCGTGGTCAGGAAACTGGGTGTTTCTTTCACGTTGGCGATGGTATATGCGGTCTGCAAGTGTGCCAATGAAGTAGAGGCATTCCGCTATCGTTTTGTTGACGGGCAGGTTGTGTTGTTTGACAGGATTGATACCGCATTTACGTATCTCAATAAAGACACCGGGCTATTTAAGGTAGTCAATGTTCCCATGACAGATGATCTGAGGGCATACTGCGGATTGGCGGAAAAAACGGCAAGGGAACAGGAGGAATATTTTACAGGTCCGTTAGGAAATGATGTGTTTCAATGTTCGCCGATGCCGTGGGTGACTTACACGCATATTTCACATACCAACTCCGGAAAAAAAGATAACGCCACCCCTCTTTTCGACTGGGGGAAGTACTGCGAGAAAGACGGAAAGATCGTGATCCCGATATCTGTGCAGGCACACCATTCCTTTGTCGATGGCATACATATTGGGCAGTTTGCAGATAAGCTCCAGAATTTTTTTGATCAGTGCTGAAATAATCGGCAGACATACAGGCACAGAATGTCCCCCGACAGACAATGGATTTTGCGCGGGGGAATGTGCTGTTCACAAAAGATATTCGTGGAGGGGCTGCATGCTTGAGTCCCCTTGAAATGAGCGAAAAAGTCCGCTTATCCGCCGCAGCATGTCATCGGCAAATTTTTGAGTTTCCATGGCATCGAAAGCCGGCTCAGTGTCAAACATATAGCTTTGCAGAGCATCTGAGATCAAAGGGTGGTACGTTGCAGAGAGATTCTGCAATGCCCACTCTCCGCCCTGCTTTTTGGAGAGTACCAGATCGCTCTGCAGGAAGGCTGCCACTCTGCACAGATTCAAGATCACATAGACAGGATCGTCCGATATATCCTGCCTGGCATTCTCGACATCGGACCAGATGCTGTCCATGTAATCTTTTCCAGGCACATCATCAAAGACATCGTTTATTTCTTCTCCGTACAATACAACGCCATATTTTTTTATGATCATAAAATGCGCAGCCAGATCCTTGTCCGTGCCTTTCATCTGACGGATATAATCAGTTGGATCGTCAATAAACCACTGCAGATGTGCATTTGAAAAATGCAGTTCAAATGGTGTGGGGTAAAGAAAGTGTTGGCAGTATTCCCGCCTGACAATGCTCAACTCGATGCCCTTGCCTGGCGCGTTCTTATGTAATGCCACAATGTGGTCCATAAACTGTAATTTCTGGATATCCGTGATACTGCTATTGGTTACGATGATCACATCTATATCACTCTTTTGGGGATTGAAACACCCCATCGCCAATGAACCATGTAGATAGACACCTGTGAGATGCTCCTGAAAGATCCTTTTGCTTTTGTCCACAATCTCATTTAATATATGCTGATATGACATGATAACGCTCCTTTGGATCTGCCTGATCAAAACCGTGCAGGTTCTGGACTGGCGGAAATCTGATGACAGCTATATTTTTGCAGCATCGGAAGATCGATATTCTTTACTGTCTGTATTGTTGTTAGTATACTACGGTTTGTGGATAACTTCAACCTAATAAACTGTCTGTGTGGAAAATTGGTATGGCATCGGTCGTCAGTATGCGTATGACATGCACAATGTTATTTGTTTTTGTAGTAGCAAACGGAGAATTGCCGTGATATAATGAAAATCATAGGCACTTGTGATGGGGGAATGATTATGGATAACAAGAACTGTTTGACATCTGCAGGGGTTGGCAATAGATGAAGCGCACGACGAGCATTTCTAAGGATTTTACAAAAGGGAATATTGTGTGGCAGCTTTTGATGTTCACGCTGCCGTTTATGGCGTCCAACGCGCTGCAGGTGCTCTACAGTACGATAGATATGGTGATCGTGGGAAAATATGTGGGCACGCCGGGGCTGTCCGCCGTCTCTCAGAGCAGTCAGATATTGAGCTTTGCCACCATGGTATGCCTTGGATTTTCCAATGCGGGGCAGGTGCTGATATCGCAGGCGCTGGGGGCGGGAAAGCGAAAGGAGATCAACGAGATCATAGGCACGCTGTTTGGTCTGATCCTCGGCATGGGGCTTTTCCTGTCCTGCGTTATTTTGCTGGCACGGCAGTGGATCATGAGCGTCATGAATATTCCGGCGGAATCCTGGGAGATGGCGGCGGATTATATGATCATATGCGGCGGCGGGCTGGTCTTTACGGCGGGCTACAACATGGTGTCGGCGGCGCTGCGGGGGATGGGGGACTCCAGGCGGCCTTTTCTGTTCATCGGCATCGCCTCGTTTGTGAACCTGATCCTGGATATCCTGTTTACGGGGATGCTGGGGTTTGGTGTAGCGGGGGCGGCATGGGCGACGATCATCGGGCAGGCGGTGTCTTTCCTGTTCTCGATCTATTATCTTTACCGCAGCAGGGAAGCGTTTGGGTTTGACTTTCGGCGCAAGAGCTTTATACCCCGGAAAAAGTATGTGAAGATGATCGCGGAACTGGGTACGCCCATGGCGATCCAGTCCGGGTGCATCAATCTTTCCATGCTGTTTGTCAATGCCATGGTCAACAATGTGGGGGTGGTGGCGTCTGCGACCTTCGGCGTGGGGGTGCGCATCGACGATATCATCAACAAGATCTCGCAGGGGCTGCAGTTTGCCGCCATGCCCATGATCAGCCAGAACATCGCGGCAGGGGAGCGGAAACGATCCAGGCAGGTCGTGTGGTTTGTCTGGCTGTTCGCCTTTGTGCTGATGGCTTTTTTCATTGCCGTGTACTATGTCTTTGGCAGGCAGCTGTTCATGCTGTTCTCAGACGATACCAAAGTGCATGATATGTCCGCTACGTTTATCAGGGCGATCCTGTGGATGTTTCCGGCGATGTCGATCATGCGCGGCAGCAACGCCTTTATCCAGGGGATTGGCAACGCGAAGCTCAGCATGGTGCTTGCACTCCTCGACGGCGTGATGCTGCGGATCGGCTTGAGCTGGCTCTTTGGGATCGTGCTGGACTGGGGATTCTTTGGGTTTGTCCTGGGATATGGGCTTGCTCCGTACGGCTGTGCCGTGCCGGGGATGATCTACTTTCTGTCGGGGGTCTGGCAGCGCAGGAAGGTACTGGCGGAGGATATATAGCGACGGGCAAAAGCGTCCGGGGGTGTGGCTGTGATTGATAGAAAAGACATTTGGCAGGGCTGACGACATATGTTCAAGTCTTTAAAGAGAGTAGTAATCATAACAGGAGGGCATCATATGGATGAGAAAATAGTATTTAGCAAAGGTTCCTTTTTCCATGGAACAAAGGCGGATCTGGCAATTGGGGATCTGATCGTCACGGTCAGCTGGCAGGGACACGCCCCTGAGATACGGAACAATATGCTTGAGAATCTCAGGCAGCTGTCTGAAAAGGGGATCAAGGCGATCGACTGAGGTTGGTACAGTGAATATCAAGAAATCGGCAGTCTGACTGAGCGTGTCCCAGATGACAGCCGACAGCGGGACACGGGGGACTGCCCATATAGAAAGCGGGGTAAAGTATGCGTTACGATGTGATAATAATAGGTGCGGGGCCGGGCGGTATCTTCTCGGCATACGAGATGATCCACAGAAAGAGTGATCTGAAAATAGCGGTTTTTGAGTCGGGGCATGCGCTTGACAAGCGGCACTGTCCGATCGACGGCGACAAGGTAAAGAGCTGTATCAAGTGCAGGAGCTGTTCGATCATGAGCGGTTTTGGCGGTGCGGGAGCATTCTCCGACGGAAAGTACAATATAACGAATGATTTTGGCGGGACACTGTATGAGCACATCGGCAAGGCCAGGGCGATCGGGCTGATGGAGTATGTGGACGAGATCAACATGAAATACGGCGGGGAGGGCACGAAGATGTACTCGACGGCGGGTACACACCTCAAGAAGCTTTGCCTGCAGAATAAACTGAATCTCCTGGATGCGTCCGTGCGTCATCTGGGAACGGATATCAATTATGTCGTGCTGGAGAATCTCTATGCGGAGCTCAAGGACAAGGTTCATTTCTTCTTTGATACACCGGTCACGGATGTCGAGGTGATCGACGGCGGGTATCGTGTGTGCTGCGGGGAGGAGATCCATGAATGTGACAAGTGTGTCATTTCTGTCGGCAGGAGCGGGAGCAAGTGGATGGAGGGCATCTGTTCCAAACTGGAGATCCCCACAAAGTCAAACCGTGTGGATATCGGTGTGCGCGTCGAGCTGCCGGCGGTGATCTTTTCGCATCTGACGGACGAACTGTATGAGAGCAAGATTGTGTATCGGACCGAGAAATTTGAGGACAGGGTGCGCACGTTCTGCATGAATCCCAAGGGGATCGTGGTGAACGAGAATACGAACGGTATCGTCACGGTCAATGGGCACAGCTACGAGGGTGCGGACAAACAGACGCAGAACACGAACTTTGCGCTTCTGGTCGCAAAGCATTTTTCCGAGCCGTTCAAGGACAGCAACGGCTACGGCGAGAGCATCGCAAGGCTCTCGAACATGTTGGGCGGCGGTGTGATCGTACAGCGGTTCGGTGATCTGGTGCGCGGCAGGCGCAGCAATACAAAGCGCATCGAGGAGGGGCTTGTCGCGCCGACACTTGCGGCGACACCAGGCGATCTAAGCCTTGTGCTGCCAAAGCGGATCCTCGACGGCATCATCGAGATGATCTATGCCCTGGACAAGATCGCGCCCGGAACGGCAAATGACGATACACTGCTGTACGGTGTGGAGGTCAAATTCTACAACATGGAGGTCGATATCGACGAGAACCTTGAGACGAGATACAAGGGGCTGTATGTGATCGGTGACGGCAGCGGCGTGACACACTCGCTGTCCCATGCATCGGCGAGCGGCGTGTATGTGGCACGGCAGATACTTGGGTGATGGGATAGATGAAAATAGAAGACATAAGGATCGAAAAGGTCGACGGTAACAGTCCCTATCTGAACGAACTGATCCGCTATGCAGGAAACTGTTCGTGGGTTTCTGCACTTTCATGAAAACCGATTATTATCCCGACAATCGGTACTATCCGTGGATCAGCACTGTTTTTGTGGATGAGGATCACAGGGGCAGGCGCATCAGCCAGCATATGATAGAGGCTGTGATCGAGTACGCCAGAGGCTGTCAGTTCTCCCAGGTGTACATTCCGTCGGACATGACTGGATTCTATGAAAAGTACGGTTTTGAGAAGATCGGGGAACTGGAAAATTACGGCGGGTCTGGAACGGATCTGCCGGGGAGACGGCGTGGAGCACTCGGGGAGATTCCGGGTGCTCTTTTATGCACACGGGCACCAGAGGAAATATGTCAGCGGAAGCTGACGTGTGCCCGGCGCGCGAGTAGTGGAGAAGACCGTTCCCCTACTTGATTGCACACGGGCACCAGAGGAAATATGTCAGCGGAAGCTGACGTGTGCCCGGCGCGCAGGGAAATCAGCCATTCCCCCCCTACGCGATGATATACACCATACAACAATATACCTTGACAGATAAGGTATATTGTTGTATGGTGTATATAGAGACAGTTGAGCCGTTATTCAGGATCAGAAAGGGGGGGAGTCATATGTCTATCACATCGGACATCCTCAGGGGACATACAGAGGCGATCATATTATCCAACCTGCTCGAGCAGGACAGCTATGGGTATCAGATCAACAAGGACATCATGAAGAAAACCAACAACACATATGAACTGAAGGAAGCGACGCTCTACTCGGCGTTCCGTCGTCTGGAGCAGGCGGGATGCATCCGGACCTACTGGGGTGACGAGACGGTCGGAGCAAGGCGGCGGTATTACGCCATCACCGACGACGGCAGGAAAGCTTACCAGGGATACAAGCAGGAGTGGCAGGAGGCGAAAGAGATCATCGACAAACTATTGAAGTGATCAGGGATTGTAATATTATGAGGAGGATAAGCTGTTATGGATGAAAGGATCAGACAATATTTTAACACGATTTTTGCGGAGGCGCCCAAGACAAGGAGGGCGCTGGACTTAAAACAGGAAATGATGCAGAGTGCCATCGACAAATACAATGACATGGTGGCGGACGGGTATTCCGAGGAGGACGCATACCAGAACGTGATCAACTCGATCGGGGATGTGACGGAGCTGTTTCCGGAGGTGGAGGAGAAAAATCTGCTCGTGCTGTCGGAGAAGGATCGGAAGAAGAAAGCGATGATGACTGCGTGTGCTGTCGGATGCTACATCTTTGCGGGAGCAATCTTTCTTGCCTGCGGGATGCTCAGTGACAGCATGGGATTTGATGAGGATATCATGATGGCGTATGGTTTTGTGCTGGCTGTCATCATCTGCATTCCACCGACGGTCATGCTCGTCTATGCGGCAAATATGTACCCTGATTACACCAAGCGGGAGAAACAGGATATGGTCGACCGGATCAAGGAAGTGAATTATCACAACAACAAGGAAAGGGCGGTGCTAAAGACGATCAACTCCCTGATATGGATAGTCACGCTCATCATTTACTTTGCGATCAGTTTTTCCACATACGCATGGCATGTCACATGGATCATTTTCCTGATCGCAGCGTGCGCACGGAAGATCGTGCAGCTGGTCACTGAACTGAAAACGGAAGAAAAGCATCTGTAGATGCGGGAGAGGTGATGGTGATGAGAAAATATAAGATTGTCACACTTGTGCTATGGTGCATCCTCACAGCCGGTCTGTGCGGGGTCTTGGTGTACGGCATGTCGGGGCACAGATTTTATGCAGGGTACCAGTCGTATGAAGTCTATGGCGGCAGTCCGAATCTGGTGTTTGAGAAGGAAATCCCGCTTGACGGGATCGACAATATCCTGGTGCAGTACGATATGAACAACAACGACATCTATCTCCGTGAGGGGGATGCGGATGTGCTGACGATCAGGGAGTACAACGAACTTGAACTGAAAGAGGACGAGATTTCGACGGTGACAGTGACGGACGGCAGGATCGAAGTCCGGGGAAAAAGGCGGAACGGGATAGAATTTCAGATCAGACTCGGGAGGTCCGGGTTTCGATCGGTGATCGGTTACACGGAGATCATCCTGCCTGCATCCTACAAGGGACAGCTCTCGCTCATGACAGCGAGCGGGGATATCAAAAGAGAGGCTGCACTCGTGCTCGAAAAGGATTTTGAGGCTTCGACGAGCAGCGGCGATATCATGCTCACCGATGTCACGGCAGAAAACATATCGCTGAAATGCAGCAGCGGCGACATTGACGCGGATCAGCTGACGGGTGTGACAGATATCGAGAGCACCAGCGGGGAGATCACGGTCAGGAATTTTGTCGGCGGGACGAAGCTCAAGAGCAGCAGCGGTGATATTGAGTCCGAATCGATCACGGGAAACGCCAGGCTGGTGACGACCAGCGGGGAGATCACGGTACAGCACGTCGATGGAGATGTCAGTGCGGAATCATCGAGCGGCGACATCGGGATCCATAAGGGAAGCGGAGCGCGGACAGTCATGACGACATCGGGCGATATCCGGCTGGATGGTGTGGATGGCGTGTGGGAGATACAGACGTCCAGCGGTGAGGTATGGATCAAAGCACAGGAGGGCAGCGGCAGCATCAGCACGACGAGCGGCGACATCAATCTGAAACTTTCGAGACTCGCAGGCAGCCTCAATATGGACAGCAGCAGCGGATTGGTACAGATCGGCATTGCCGCGGACAACGCGTTTGATTTCAGGGCGGACACTTCCAGCGGCGATATCGAGACATTTTTTGACGATGATCTGAGCTTTTCCAAGAGGGGGAACAGTGCCCACGGAACCTACGGGGACAGCGAGGATGGCAGCAGTGTTGTGGTCAAGACGACCAGCGGCGATGTGTGGGTGTCGAAACTGAATTAGAACTGTGCTTGATGCATCTCAACCACTATGCTTTCTCACGGACTTCGCAGCATAGTGCGAAGTCCTGGGTTGAACTGGAGCGTGCTTGACTCTTTAGAGAACAAAAAATCTTCTTTATACAACGGCAAATATGTGCTATAATCGGTATCGTGGGTCAGCAGCTGCAAAAGCTGGCATCTTCCTGCAGCACCTGACCGCCTGAAGGATTAAAATGTTACAGAAAGGACTAGGTATTGAGATGTACATAACATGTTTGGATTTGGAAGGTGTATTGGTCCCTGAGATCTGGATCGCATTTGCTGAGGCGAGCGGTATTCCCGAACTGAGGAGGACGACGCGCGATGAGCCGGATTACAATAAATTGATGACATGGAGACTGGGCATTTTGAAGGAACATGGGCTTGGTCTGGCAAAGATCCAGGAGACGATCGCCACGATCGATCCGATACCGGGCGCGCGGGAGTTCCTCGATGAGCTCCGCTCTGTCACGCAGGTCATCATCATCAGTGACACGTTTTCGCAGTTTGCGACGCCGCTGATGAAGAAACTCGGCTGGCCGACGATCTTCTGCAATTCGCTAGAGGTTGCGCTAAACGGTGAGATCACAGGGTTTAAGATGCGCTGTGAGCAGTCGAAGCTCACGACTGTGAGGGCGCTGCAGTCGATCGGCTACGAGACGATCGCCGCCGGTGACAGCTACAATGACCTTGGCATGATCAAGGCGGGCAAGGCGGGATTTCTGTTCAAGAGTACCGACAAGATCAAGGCGGACAATCCGGAGCTCCCGGCGTATGAGACGTACGACGAATTGATGGATGCGATCAGGCGGGCGATGGTGTAGCCGCCAGGATGCCGTTTTAAAGCGCATCAATGTTTAGGGATATCCCGATAGGATCCTGGACATTGATGCGCTTTCTTTGCGGTGTGCGCCGATGCGGGAAAGTCGTGTCACTGGAGAAGAAGATCTTTCTCTGTGCGGACCAGCCCCTCGGCAGTCAGCTCATATATCTGGTCGCAGACCTCGGCGATATATTTGCGGTCGTGGGACACGCTGATGATCGCGCCCTGGTAATCTGCGAGCATGCGCCGTATGACCGGGTTGGACAGCGGCGAGAAATTGCGGCTCGGCTCGTCGAGCAGGAGCACGTCGCAGCCGGAAGTGTCGAGGTAGAGCAGCATGATCTTTGCCTTCTGTCCGCCGGATAGTTCCCGCATCGGGTGTGTCATCTCGTCCGCGGTGAATTTCATGCTTCCCAGGTAGGTGCGCATCATGGAGATGCTCTGTTTGCTGCCGTCTGACAGAAATTCCACAGGCGTCTTTTCGAGCGGCAGTAGCTCCTCGTAGTTCTGCGGCATGTACGCCGCCCTGAGATCGGAGCGCTGCAGCAGCTCCTTTGCGAGTATGCGCATGAGCGTCGTCTTTCCGCAGCCGTTCCTGCCAGTGATGCAGACATGTTTTGCCCCTTGAATGAAAAGGCGGACATCGCGCGCGAGGGTGGGACATTCCTGTGTGTCGTCAGCCGCCGGGACACGGAGTGTGTCCAGCGTGAAGTCCAGCACGACCTTGCCGTTTGGTATGGACGCCTGGCTCCCGAATTTGGTGAACATCGCCTCCTCGTATTCAGGCATCCTGGTCATCTCCGCAAACTCCTTTTCAAAGCGCGCCTCGTAAGCCTTCACGCGGTGCATGGTCTTTTTTAGAAGTGCCGCGCCATGGGGATTCTGCCTGCTGACGACATTTTGCTGGTGCTCTACCTTCTGCTGGATCTGGCGGAATTTCTCGAGCTGCTTGTCGTAGGCACGGCGCTCATTTTTTGCCTCCTGCGCCTGTTTATCAAACTGCAGGCTTCGGTTGGCGATATAGCTGGGGTAGTCTGCGTAGACCACACTGCAGCGCGGCGTGGTCTTGTGCCTGAGCTGCTCGATGTGGATGATCCTGTTTGCCGTCCGCTCGAGGAGCGTCTCATCGTGGGAGATGTAGAGCACCGGAACGGGGCTGTTCTGGATCAGGTCCTCCAGCCATACGAGCGTTTCGATGTCGAGGTCGTTTGACGGCTCATCGAGCAGGAGCATCGTCGGCTCTTCGATCATCAGCCGGATGAGCTGGATCTTGATCTTCTCGCCGCCGGACAGTATGCCCAGAGGCTCTTGCGAGTACAGGCGCTCTGGCGGAAAGCAGAGCTTCGTGCACAGCTGTGCAAGCTCGCGCGGGCTTTTGTCATAAAAGCTGTCAGACGCGGTGAGATACTCGTAGATCGTGTGCCGGCACAGGGATTCGGGCAATTCCTGGGGGAGATAGCCGAAACGTTCTCCGGTTCGCGAGATCTCGCCCTCATATTCCACATAGTCCTCCGCCATGTCAGGGGCGCAGATCAGCCTGAGCAGCGTGCTCTTGCCGTTTCCCTCCTCGCCGATCAGGGCGCACTTGTCCCCGGGATTGACACACAGGTTAAAGTCCTCCAATAAAACGCGGTAATCTTTTTTGTGACGTACGGTTAAATGTTTGATCTGTAACATTAGAAATCCCTCCGTTTCGTGTACAGTAGGCTCCCGGAGTCCTTCTGTGAGTCCCGGGCGCGGTTGTATGCTGTTTTCTTAGAATATTAGGAATGGGAAAACACGAGGGATGTTAGAATGTGTGTCGGTGGTTTTGGGCGGTTGCGTGTGCCGGAATACGCCGCGCAGTTTTTGCATCTGCACCGGCGTGTGCAGCAATGCTGCTGATTTCCCTGCGCACCCCTGTGCATAATAAAAGCCAGAGATGACGATCTCCAGCCTGCATTTATGCAGGAAGATGACGACCCACGGCTGTCCGGGCTGGATACCCGGCAGAACAGCCATGCCATAACAAAACAAAATCACACAAAACAGACAGTGCACGACTGCGCGCAGCTGCCCGGTTCTAAAATCTGAACTTGTGTTTTCTGTCTTGTTAAATCATCATCTTCCCACCGCCTTTCCTGTAAATTGTTTGATACTGTTTTTATGATATATTAGGTGTTACCCAATACTTTTAACAAATGCCGCTATTTCTGCCGCTGTTTCTTGAACAGTTCGATCAGTGTTATCTATGTGGAACTGAAATTTACCTGCATTCTTTCTAAACCAATTGTTATATTGAATTTGCCCTGCAATAAATGTATCGCTTCCGCATATTCTTTCTTCTGGTCTTGCTTTCAATCTTCTGGTAATTTCTTCATCAGAACAAGACATTCCGATAAAAAAGGTTGATGTAATATTCTGTGGAATAGTGACCGCTCCATAGAAATCATACGGATTCATGCATGTCACAAAAAATAAGTTTTTATTATCAGACATTCTTACAGCTTCTGTCAGACAATCGTCACTGAACCTGGATTCATTTTCTGCTCCTGAATAATCCCACCAATTGATACCGACTTCATCGGTATCAATACAACTATAATTGTCTAACATGTTATTTTTATTCAGCATTTCTTTTATCGTAGATTTTCCAACTCCGCAGGCCGCGCTTAAGACTACTAATTTCTTCATAATAATATATCTCAGAACAGTTATCTCTCAATTTTCAGTATTCTTTTTCTTGAACAGTACGGCATTTCCGAATATCCTGCAGTAACTCTTTATACGGCTATAGAAAATGCGATACCAAAGTGTCAAAAACAAGTAAACGGAGGGAATCATTTCCCTCACTTGATTATCTATTGTAGTAAATATATCCGGAATTGTCAAGCCTTGTTATGGATTGATGACATTCCTGTCAGTGAGGGGGCAGTGCAGCGACAGGATGTCCGATTCGACGTGCAGTGTATCGAGGCCGATCCTGGGGGAGTCGGTGCAGGCGCTTTTCCCGGACGCCGGGTGAGCTTAAAAAATTATTCCCGCCATCGGTATAACGACGCCATGGCGTCGTATTCAACAGTTTGCGCGGTATTTGCGTCAAATTCAGTCGATATAGGGCATTGCCTTTATGCCTTAATGTCAAGATTTTCTGATGCCGCAGATGGTCATTTAGACAAGTACTTGTCATGAGTAATTTCTGCACAGTTCCTAACTGGGCCGCACGTCTGACAGAAAGCATTTTTCAAACACGCTCTGGCCTGATCCATTTTCCGGATAGGGTACACTTTAATTATCGGGATTTTGTAAGGCCGTATTGAAAATCGTTATTGTTATTTGCGTGTCATTTATTTATAATAGAATTATCTGTCTTAGAGCGTGTTTGAAAAAACATTCCCGCCATCTGCATAGCGACGCGTATGCGTCGCATTCACCACTTTGCGTGATATTTGCACCGAATTCAGTCAACATAGCCCGCTATGCCTCCTTCATTCGGCACAAATCTCCCACAAACTGTGACGCACATCTGACACAAAGCATTTTTCAAACACGCACTAGAGTAGAATTATCAGTGCGGACGGGGCGCAGAGTGCGTTCCGATATCGCGGCAGAATGGCACAGGCATTTGTCACGTTGATTTTTATATTTTAAATAATGACAAAAGGAGAAGAAAAAGTTGGGATCATTTGTGGAATTTCAAAATGTGAGCAAGATCTATAAGACCGGGGAGGTGTCGATCCAGGCGCTGCACGACGTGAATTTTCAGATCGAGAAGGGTGAGTTCTGCGTGATCGTAGGCGCGTCGGGCGCGGGGAAGACGACGATATTGAACATTTTAGGCGGGATGGACACGCTGACAGACGAAAAAGGTGTTTCTGGATGGCGAGGAGATCTCGGCATATAATAAAAGGCAGCTGACCGGCTACCGCAGGTATGATGTCGGCTTTGTGTTCCAGTTTTATAACCTGGTACAGAATCTGACGGCGCTGGAAAATGTCGAGCTTGCCGCGCAGATCTGTAAGGATCCGCTGGATGCAGCCGAGGTTCTGAATGAGGTGGGGCTTGGCGAGCGGACGAAAAATTTTCCGGGGCAGCTCTCGGGCGGGGAGCAGCAGCGGGTGGCGATCGCGCGTGCGCTGGCAAAGAATCCCAAACTTCTCCTGTGCGACGAGCCGACGGGGGCGCTGGATTACAATACCGGCAAGGCGGTGCTGAAGCTGCTGCAGGACACCTGCAGGTACAAGGGCAAGACGGTCATCGTCATCACGCACAACCAGGCGCTGACGGCGATGGCAGACCGGATCATCACGGTGAAGAGCGGCACGATCGTCAGCATGGTGAAGAACGAGCACATTGTCCGGGTGGAGGAGATCGAGTGGTGAGAATGGCCGTGTGGAACAGCAATTTTACAGGCTGTACTTTCGTGACCGGAATTGTGCCAGTGATTGATACCGCGATTGTATCGTGATTGTATCGTGATTGTATAGAGGAGAGAAGTATGAAGTCCATGATGAGAAAAACTACATTGCGGGAGATCTGGCAGAGCCTGGGGCGCTATCTTGCCATTTTTGCGATCGTGGCGATGGGGGTCGGCTTTTTTGCAGGGCTCAGGATCACAAGACCCGTCATGGTGGAGTCTGCCAATGCGTATCTGGGTGAAAAACAGCTGTACGAATCGCTGAAATCGGTGGATTGAATGAGATCATGAAAAAACAGTCAGACAGCCGGCGTCATTCGTGGCACCGGCGGAAAGGAGAACAAATGATAAGAACAGCAAAAACAGAAAATGGCTGGGTTCGCGGAATGGAGGGGGCGGACCCGCGGATCACGGCATTTAAGGGAATCCCGTTTGCGGCACCTCCTGTCGGCGGGAACAGATGGAGGGCGCCGCAGCCCTGTCAGAACTGGGAAGGCATCCGCGATGCATTCCGGTTCGGTCCGATCGCGGTGCAGGACACGCCGGGGCTTGGGGATGATATCTACTGCCGGGAGTGGCATGTGGATCCGGACATCGCCATGGACGAAGACTGCCTGTATCTGAATGTCTACACGGGGGCGAAGACGCCCGCGGAGCGTCAGCCTGTCATGGTGTGGATCTACGGAGGAGCGCTGCAGTGGGGATATCCGGCGGAGATGGAGTTTGACGGAGAGCGGCTCGCGCGCAGGGGAGTGGTGGTGGTCACGGTCAACTACCGCCTCAATGTCTTTGGATTCCTGGCGCATCCGGAGCTCACGGGACAGCAGCCGGATGCGCCCACCAACTTCGGCAGTCTTGACCAGCAGGCGGGCATCCTGTGGGTGATCCGGAATATCCAGGCTTTTGGCGGAGATCCGGACAACATTACGATCGCAGGGCAGTCCGCCGGCGGCGGGAGTGTGCTGAGCCAGATGGCATGTCCCCGGAATGCAGGGCTGTTTCAGAAGGCGGTGGTCATGAGCGGGATGATCAGAAGTCCCTATGGGGCAGACCCGATCGTGTTCCATCAGCCCTTAAGTGAGGCGGAACAGAACGGCAAGGATTTCTTTGCGTTTCTTGGCGTGTCTACGTTGGAGGAGGCAAGGGCGCTGGACGCACTTTATATCCGGGATCAGTATGCGAAGTACGTGCAGGCAGCACCGCGCATGACTACGGTAATAGATCACCAGTTCTGTGTCGATGAGCCGCTCAAGCAGTTCCTGGAAGGAAAGTGTGTGGATGTGCCGGTGATGGCAGGCAATACCCGGGATGAGTTTCCAGGTTTTCTCCCCATCGGCGAGGGGCAGAGTCTGGAGGAAGCGGCGCGCAGCGCGCTCGGCAGCTACAGTGAGGCGTTTCTGAAAATGCCGGAGGCAGTGCAGCCGGATGCGGACGGCGGTTACGGCAGAGTCAACGGGATCGAGTGCACGATCAAGGGGATCTTTGGCAGGCGCAAGGACAGCGGGAGCGCGCGGGACTATTACTACTACAGATTTGAGCCGGATATCCCTGGCTGGGATCAGCCGGGCTGCTTTCACTCGGTGGATCTGTGGTTCTTTTTTGAGACGCTGGCAAAGTGCTGGCGGCCATTTACCGGAAAGCACTACGACCTTGCCCGGCAGATGTGCAATTACTGGACAAACTTCATCAAGACGGGAGATCCAAACGGCGTGGACGCGGACGGGACGCCGATGCCGGAGTGGGCGCCATACACGGCAGAACAGCCCGCGGAGATGGTATTTACGACGGACGGCGCGAGACCTGTCCGGGGGCAGGAGCGCCCGTTTGTCCGCCTGATCAGCGATGTGATCATCGATCGGATCCGGGAGGATGCTTTTTAGTGCACACGGGCACCCAGAGGAAGCATGTCATCAAACCGATAAATCGGTTCGCTGACGGGTGCCCGGCGCGCGAGTAGGGGAGAAGGTCATTCCCCTACTCGATTGTGTGCGTTTTGCCGTCTGGCGCGCATGACGAGTCCGTGAAGCGTGTTCGAGATCCTGTAAACGGTTGACGAACCGCAGAATTTTTTATATAATATAAAAAATTGTATGCAAAAAAATACAAAAAGGGGAAACGGATGGAAAGACGAAATTACAAGGCAAGGGCGAAGATCAACCTGGCGCTCGATGTGTGCAGGCGCCTGGAGAACGGGTATCACGAAGTCAGGATGGTCATGCAGACGGTCGATATCTATGATGAGCTGGAATTTAAGAGGAGAAAAGATCCGGATATCATATTGTCCGTGAACAGCAGGGATTATCTGGGCGATCTGGAGAACAACCTGATCTTTCGCGCGGCAAAGCTTATGAGACAGCAGTACAATATTCAACATGGCGTGGAGATCCGTCTCAAAAAGAATATCCCCGTGGCGGCGGGGATGGCGGGGGGGAGTACGGACGCGGCAGTCACGATGATCGCCATGAACGAGATGTACGGGCTGGGACTCACCCGGGAACAGCTGATGGAGCAGGCAGTGCGGCTCGGAGCCGACATCCCGTTCTGCATTATGGGCGGAACAGCCCTGGCGGAGGGGATCGGGGAACAGCTCTCGCCGCTGCCGGCGCCGCCCAGAGCGTCCCTTCTGATCGTGAAACCGCCGATCATGGTGCCGACGAAGTGGGTGTATGAGCAGCTGCGGCTGGACAGGATCGCGCGTCATCCCGACATAGACGGCATGGTCGGGGCATTGAGGCAGGGGGATCTGAAAGGAATAACGGACCGCATGGAGAATGTGATGGAGAGCGTGACGGAGCAGGCGCATCCTGTCATCACGGAGATCAAGAAGATGATGATGGGAAACGGCGCGATGAGCGCGCTGATGAGCGGGAGTGGTCCGAGTATTTTCGGAGTCTATCTGGAGGAGGACGCCGCGCGTGCGGCGGCAGTTTATATTGACCAGACGCTCAGGACAAGGGGGATCAGTGCACAGGTAAATGTAACTGGATTCTATAACACGGATTCGTTTGGAGGGCAGATATGAGCATGATAAAGGACGATGAATATTTACCGCTCAGGGATGTGGTGTTCAATACACTGCGGCAGGAGATACTCACCGGAAAGCTCAAACCCGGAGAGCGGCTGATGGAGATCCACCTGGCAAACAAGCTTGGCGTGAGCCGCACGCCGATCCGTGAGGCGATTCGGAAGCTCGAGCTGGAAGGGCTGGTGATCATGATACCAAGGCGCGGTGCGGAGGTGGCTCAGATCACGCTGAAAAGCCTCAAAGATGTCATGGAAGTCCGGCGTGCGCTCGATGTGCTCGCGATCGAGCTTGCCTGTGAGCGCATGGGGCAGGAGGCGCTGGACAGTCTTTACCGGGCATGTGAGAACTTCAAGGCGGCTGTCCGGACGGGGGACACGCGCATGCTGGCGGAGGCGGATGTCGCGTTTCACGACAGGATCGTGCTGTCCACCGGAAACACCAGACTGATCCAGCTGGTCAGCAATCTCTCAGAGCAGATGTACCGCTATCGGTTTGAGTACCTCAAAGATGCCTCCTCCCACGAGATGCTGCAGCAGGAGCACCTGGAGATGTACCACAGTATTCTCAACAAAGATAAGGTCGCGGCGGCCGATGTCGTGCGAAAGCACATCGACAATCAGGAGGAAGCCATCATCAAACAGCTTCAGCTTGAGAAAGACGATCACAAAAAAAGTGTATAAATATTTTATTTATGTCCATACTTACACATAGGAGTGAATTGCTGCAGAAAACAGGAGGTATGGACATATGTTTTTGTTCAAAAAATATCTGGTGAACACATTGATGACATTCGGGGTTGTGCTGTGGGTCGGCGCGCTGAGCCCGGAGATCTTTATCCGCACGGGTCTTGGCTGTGTCCTTGACGAGAACGGGGAGGAGCTGACGGCGGACGGTGCGGAGGAGTTTATGGAATCTTATTTCTATGGAGATACGGATGCGGGTGCCCCGGTGAAGATTCAATATAAGTTTGCGTTGTCGGAACTGTTCAGATGATCGGACGGTGAGCGGACAGCGCGGGAGGTGATGACATGACAAAAGAAGTGCTGGTGTCGATACGCGGACTGCAGTTTGTCGACAATGAGGTGGGGGAGACAGCCTCGGACGAGGAGATCGAGCAGATCGAGACGATCTGTCCCGGCGAATATTATTATCGGAATGATGCGCATTATATACGTTATGAGGAAGTTATGGAAGATTTTCCGGAGTCCGTCAGAAATATGATCAAGCTGAAAGGGAAAGAGTTCTCGCTCTGGAAAAAAGGTCCGGTCAATGTGCAGCTGGTGTTTTCCGAGGGGAAAAAAACCATGACAGATTATTTTACCCCTTTCGGAAATATTCTGGTCGCGATGGACACCAGGGAAGTCAATGTGACGGAGTGCGAGGACTGCCTGGAGATACATATCGCCTACGGGCTCGAGGCGAACTATCAGTTCATAGCGGACTGCAACATCACGATCGAGATCAGGAGTCTCCAGCCTTGTCAGTAGCCGGGCGCTATTGCATCGGCTCCTGTGGATTGTCCCTGCGGATCTCGTCGAGCAGGTGCTTCATGCGCCGCTCCATCTCGGAGAGCTCCCCGGAGTAATTGCGGAAGGCATCGGTGGTCTCGTCGGGCGTCTCGCCCTTGTAGCAGATGCGGTGCTCCATACTCGCCCACAGATCCATGGCGAGTGTGCGAAACTGTATCTCTACCGGATAGTACTGCATGCCCTCAATGCGGTAGACAGGAATGCCCAGTACCATGTGATAGCTCTTGTACCCGCTGTCCTTGGGGTAGTGGATATAGTCACTTTCTTTCAGGATCAGCAGGTCTGTCTGTGTCTTTACGAGCGAGAGGATGCTGAAAATATCCTCCACAAAATAACAGATCACGCGGATGCCCGCGATGTCTGTCAGATTATCTTTTGCCGTGTAAGCCGTGACAGGCAGATTTTTGCTGGAGAGCTTCTTCTCGATGCTCTTCCTGCTCTTGATGCGTGCCTGTATATTGTGGATCGGGTAATCCCTGTACTTTTTCCGATAATCTTCATTCAATCCATTCATACGCACTTCGAGCCTTGTCATGGCCTCGCGGTATGGTTCTACGAGCTGGTCGTACTCTTCCTGAGGGATACGCTCTATTTTGGAAGGTGATATAAAAGAGAGCGCCTTCGGCGTTTCATAGATACCTTCACTGTTCATTTCCTTCAGTATATCATGTTGAAATTCATTTTTCCTTGCGATCAAAATTTACGCCCCCTGATGCATGCAGCTGTATTGATACAATAGGACACTCTGCTATAGTATGCACATTTCTGTGATTGTTTCATCACAAAAACGGGCAACAAGCGAATGCGTGTGAAGCTTCTGCATGCCTTATTACTTCTATATATTCAATATAGCTCAAAAGCGCTGTGAAAGCAATGAAAAATGTGTAAAATTAACAAAAATTTTTTGATACAGTCACACTTTTTGTTTATTATGTGTTAGAAAAATTTTATAACAGCTTTGGCATGATGGCATCGGCGGTGGCAGAGCGCGCCTTTGAGTAGACTTCGGGATTCCGCTTACAGAATACATAGAACAGGCATTCTATGATGAAAAGCTGCCCGATCTTGGCGGCGACGGATCCGGACTGCAGCGGACTTTCGTTGTAACCGCACAGGAGGATGACATCCGCGTATTTGGTGGCGCGCGAGTTGGGGAAATGTGTGACCAGTATAACGGAAACGTGACGTTCCACGGCGATGCGCATGATATCCTCCATGTCCTTGGTGGAGCCGGAGTAGGAGAAAAACAGGATGACATCCTTCTCCGTGGCAAGGGAGATATTCATCACCTGCATGTGGGAGTCCTCGATATGCACAAAGCGCGATGTCGCGATGGAGAAGCGCGCCCACGCCTCCATCGCCATGACCATGCTGCCGCCATTCCCGAGGCAGAATACCCTGTCAGCCGAAGAGATCAGGTCAACTGCCCTGGAGATCTCGGTCTCGTCCAACAGTTCCATCGTCTCATTCAAGGAGAGGATGTTGGAATCATAAAGCTTGTGAAAGATACTGTTGAGCGTGTCTTTCGATGTGATCGTCTCGGGAGTGTCCGAGGGATCTCCGATATCCGTCACGTATGCCGCCTTTGCGAGGGCAAGTTTCAGGTTGTTGTAACCTGAAAGTCCCAGGCTGCGGCAGAAACGCGTGATGGATGCCTCGGAGACGCCGCAGTTCTCCGCGAGACTTGAGATGGACATATACTGCGAATCGTGGGTGTTGGCAAGGATATAGTCAGCCAGTTTCCTGCTGGATCGGGTAAGTGAGTGATATTGTTCTGTGATCAGTTCCAAAATATTTCCGGTCAACGGATCATCTCCTTCGCAATTTTGTCATAAATGGTTCAGAGCACGGCGGCGCCCAGCATACCTGCTCGGTTGCCCAGTGCGGCTCTTTTGATCTGCACATGGCGGAAACTTGGCATGATATTGGGATACAGCTTCTCGCGGAGCTGTTCCAGCACGCAGGGCTGCTCCATGATGCCGCCGCCAAGGATCACGCATTCGGGGTTCAGCATATGGACAATGGTGATCAGCCCATAGACGATCTCCGTTGTCCAGCGGTCGACGAGTGCCCTCACTTCCGGCTCGTCAATGCGCTCAAATATTTTGCGCCCGCTGTCCAGCGTGGGATCCATCTGCACTGCACTTTTCACAAGCGCGGTGACGGATGCGTACTTCTCGTAGCAGCCGGAAAACATGTCGCTTCCGATATCGCGGTCTTCGGGGTGTGTGACGATCGCGCCGAATTCCCCTGCCGAGTAGCTGCATCCGGAGTAAAGCCTGCCGCCGGAGAAGATCGCACCGCCCACGCCTGTCCCGTAAGTCAGGCAGACGAACTCCCTCCGGCCTTTTCCGGCACCGAAGACGGACTCACCGATCGCCGCCGCATTGACATCATTCTCGACCGCAGTGGGGACGTGGAAAGTCTGCGCGATGATCTCACCCAGTCTGGTGCCTGTGTAGCCGGGAATATTCTCGTTTGCGTAGATGATCTGTCCGCTGACAGGATCTACCTGCCCTGCGGTGCTGATGCCGATGCGGTCAAACGGGCAGCGCTCCCGGTATGAAGCGATGATGTCCTTTGACCGCTGCACCACATGGGCGCCCCCCAGCCCTGCCTCGGTGGGGGTCTCCTGGATATCCGACAGGGTCTCGCCGTCGAAAAGCCCGGATTTGATTGCGGTGCCGCCGATATCAAGTACCATGGTAGCCATAAGCGTTCCTCCTTCTTGTCATTCGATCGGTGCGGCGTGGTGAAATACGGTCCTCAGCGCCAGATCCTTGTCGAGTATCACGATATTGGCATATTTTCCGGGCGCGAGACTTCCGTAGTCCGCATAGATCCCGACTGCTTTTGCCGGGTTGACAGCCGCGCATTTGACTGCGCTGGCAAGCGGTATGCCCATGTCCTGCACAGCGGTGCGCACGCAGTCCATGAGATTTGTCACGGAGCCCGCGATGGTGCCGTCGTCGAGCACTGCCAGATTTCCCCTGACGTTGACGTTCTGTCCGCCCAGGTCGTACTGCCCGTCCGCGAGACCTGCCGCCCGCATGCTGTCGCTGATCAGGATGATCCGGTCGTCGCCAAAGATCTTGAAAGTCGTGCGCACGACGGCGGGATGGATGTGTATGCCGTCGCAGATCAGTTCTGCCCTGCAGCGCTCGTCGTCCGCGGCCGCACCGATAGGACCGGGGGCGCGGTGGGTGAAGGGCGGCATGGCATTGTAGGTGTGTGTCAGCTGTGAAGCGCCGCAGGAGACCGCCTCCCGGGCAGTGTCATAATCCGCCGCGGTGTGTGCGATGGAGATGTTGATGCGGCTGCCGTTTGCGCGGATGAAGTCCATGGCGCCCTCTGTCTCAGGGGCGATCGCCACGGTGCGGAACATGCCGCCCGAGAGTTCCTGCAGACGGTCGAGCATGGCAGTGTCGGCGGCGGTGATGTATTTTCCGTTCTGCGCCCCCTTTTTTGCCATGTTGATGAAAGGTCCCTCCATATAGAGCCCGCAGAAGTCCGAAGCGTCCGTCTCCGCGGCATCGTGAAATTCCTTTGCGGCGCGGCAGATCTGCGTCAGCACATCCTCCGGCATCGTCATGGTGGCGGGAGTGATCGAGGTCACTCCCTGGCGCAGCTCATAGCGCGCCATCGTCCGCAGCGCCTCCACTGTGCCGTCGCAGCAGTCACTGCCCATACATCCGTGGAAGTGGATGTCGGTCAGACCGGGTATGACGTAGCAGCCTGCCGCATCCGTCACGGTCTCCGTGCCGGATGCGCGCTGGTACTGTTCCTCCGTCACGATCCTGTCATCGCACATGTACACTGTGCCGGGTGCAAAAGAGCCGTCCTCGCAAAAGACGGTGCCGTTTACGATTTTTCTCAAAGTCATGTTGTCCGCCCTCCTTTTTGGCTGTCTCAGATACTTAGTTTGGATGCTCAACACTTCGAGAGCGCAGCCTCGTCAGCCACCAGGGTCACATTGCGGTGGAGCTGCAGGATGGAAGCCGGCACCTGAGGTGTGATGGGACCGAAGAATGCGCGCTTTACGATCTCTGCCTTGTCCTCGCCGGACACGATGATCAGGATGCGGCGCGCGGACATGATGGTCTTGACGCCCATGGTGTACGCCTGTCTGGGCACTTCCTCGAGGGTCTCAAAAAAGCGCGCGTTTGCCTTGATCGTCTGCTCCGACAGATCGATGCAGTGTGTCTCCGTCGAGAAGCTCTCTCCGGGCTCGTTGAAGCCGATGTGTCCGTTGTGTCCCAATCCCAGAAGCTGGAGATCCACATCGCCGACAGCGCGGAGGATCTCGTTGTAATTCTCACAGGCGGTCTTGCTGTCTGGCTCTGTGCCGTCCGGGAGGAAGGTTCTGGTCTTGTTGATGTTCACTTTTCCGAAAAGGTTTTCATTCATAAAGTAATAGTAGCTCTGGGGGTTCTCACGCGTCAGCCCCTTGTACTCATCAAGGTTTACGGTCATGACTTCCGAGAAGTCGAGATCGCCCTTTTCATACCACTCCACGAGCTGGCGGTAGGTGCCGACGGGGGTGGAGCCGGTGGCGAGACCCAGCACACAGTTGGGTTTCATGATGATCTGCGCCGAGATGAGGTTGGCAGCCTTGCGGCTCATGTCGTTGTAATCTTTTGCCCTGCAAATTTTCATGGGTGTACCTCCTGATTATAAAAAATATCGAACGATTGATATGAAACTAATATAACATATTATTGTCATTGTGGCAATTATATTGAAAGAAAAATGAAAAAAAGTTTCATGAATATTTGAAATAAAAAATTTTTTTCAAAAATGTATTGACAAAAAAACAAATCATCAGTACAATGATGTCAAACCTAACTTATCTTTACACTTTTTTTACATTTTTTTACTTTATTTTTACATTTCCATCAAAGGAGGGCTTATATTATGAAGAAGCGTAAATTTATGGCACTGACACTGAGCTGCGTTATGGTATGTACCCTTGCTGCATGCGGCGGCAAAGATGCGGGGGCAGACCAGACTGCTGCGAATCCGGCGCCGGCAGAGAAGACCGAGACACCGGCGGAGACACCGGATGCTGAAAAACCCGCGGACACGCAGGCGTCAGCGGAGGCGCCCTCAGATGCTGCACAGGCAGCGGATATCACGCTGTGGACGTATCCGATCGGCAGCTGGGGGGATTCGGCTACGGTTGATGGTCTGATCGCGAACTTCAATGCCGTTTATCCCGACATCAAGGTTACGGTTGAGTATCTCGACTACACCAACGGCGACGACCAGATCAACACGGCGATCGAGGGGAACCAGGCACCGGATATTGTCCTGGAAGGACCGGAGCGTCTGGTGGCGAACTGGGGTGCCAAGGGACTGATGGTAGATCTCTCTGACTTGTGGACAGATGAGGCGAAGTCTTTGATCTATGACTCTGTACAGAGTGCATGCAGGAACAATGACGGTGTATTTTATGAGTACCCGCTCTGCATGACAGCACATACGATGGCGATCAACAGGGATATCTTCGAGGCGGCAGGTGCGCTCGAGTATCTGAATGAGGAGACCGGTACATGGACGACAGAGAATTTCCAGAAGGCAGTCCAGGCAGTGTATGATTACGGTCAGAGCAATGTAGGCGCGGTGTACTGCAGCGGACAGGGCGGCGATCAGGGAACACGTGCGCTGGTGAACAATCTGTACGGCGGAACGTTCACGAACGCGGAGCACACAGAGTACACGGCAAACAGTGATGAGAACATCAAGGCGCTCGAACTGTTAAAGAGCATGGACGGAATCAATTTTGACGCTTCCATCGCCGGCGGCGATGAGATCAATATGTTCTGCAACGGCACATTTGCGATGGCATTCTGCTGGAATGTGTCACAGGAGAAGAACAATCTGGAAAATATCAACTTTGAAGTGCTTCCGATGGCATTCCCTTCGGAGGACGGCGTTCCAAAACTCTGCGGCGGTATCTGGGGCTTTGGTATCTTCGACAACGGTGATCCGGCAAAGATCCAGGCTGCAAAGACGTTTATCGACTTCATGGCAAATGACGAGAAGCAGGTGGTGGAGAGCGTGAAAGCGTCCAATTACTGGCCGGTGAAGGATCTTGGAAACATTTACGAGGGTGATGAACTCATGACAGAGTACGCGAAGTTCGTCGAGTACATGGGCGATTACTACCAGGTAGTAGGCGGCTGGGCAGAGGCCCGCACGGCATGGTGGAACATGCTGCAGCAGATCGGCTCAGGCTCAGAGGTCAAGACAGCGGTAGAAGAGTTTGTGACAACAGCAAATACAGCGGCAGCAGCACAGTAGATCTAAATTGCTGTCAGTCAGATTTGCGCCCCTTCCCGAGATGATGTGGGAGGGGGCGCTTCTTAATAGGTATGGAAGGAGGAACCCTCATGGCAAAAAATAACGGCAGTAACAGCATGAGTAAAGCATTGGTGCGCAGGGAGACGATGGCGGGATATGCGTTTATGCTCCCGAGCCTGATCTTCTTTCTGGGATTTGTGATCTATCCCATGGTGCAGTGCGTGTTCACGAGTTTTTTTGATGCGACGATGAACCGCGAGGATATCTTTATCGGTTTTGCCAACTATGTGGAACTGTTTCAGGATAAGGTGTTTCTCGGTGCGCTGAAGAACACGGTGATCATTGTGGTGATTTCTGTGCCCGTGACATGCATCTTTTCATTGTGGGTGAGCTCGGTCATCTATGACCTTGCGGGACCCGCCTGCTCTGCGTTCCGCTGCATCTTCTATCTTCCTGTCGTGACGGGTTCGGTTGCCGTTGCGGTGGTGTGGAAATGGATGTTCAACAACTATTACGGCATCTTTAACTACATAGGGACCAGTACAGGGATCATCGAGAAGAACATCAACTGGTTGGGCGATGAGAAGTTTGCGCTGGGATGTATCATTCTGATCCTGCTGACAACCTCGGTAGGGCAGCCCATCGTCCTGTATGTGTCGGCGCTCAACAATGTGGATCAGTCGCTCGTGGAGGCGGCAGAGGTTGACGGTGCGACCAAGTTCCAGTGCTTCTGGAAGATCAAGTGGGCGCAGATCATGCCGACCACGCTGTATATCCTGGTGATCACAACGATCAACAGCTTCCAGTGTTTCGCGCTGATCCAGCTGTTGACAAGCGGCGGACCAAACCACAGCACGGATACGATCATGTACTATATTTACTACAATGCGTTCAAGCTGTACCGCTACGGATACGGAAATGCGATGGGCGTAGTCCTTGCGATCATCATAGCCCTGCTCTCCGCAGTGCAGTTTAAGATGACAGAGAGCAAGTAGGAGAGGGGGAAATGCATATGAAACAGAAGCAGTTTAATCGTTCGACCTGTTACAAGATCATATCGGTCATCATCATAGCGATCCTGGCATTTACATTTGCCTTTCCGCTCTATTGGATCATCATCGGATCCTTCAAGACATCGGCAGCCATCAATGCCACGACGCCGCAGTGGTGGCCGCAGGAGTGGGTGCTCGACAACTACAGGAAACTTTTCAGCAGACAGGTGGCGGCACTGTGGGAGATCAACATACCGTTCACCAACATCAGCCTGTCGGGACCGGATGTGCCGGCAGCGATCCGCTGGCTGCTGAACACGGTGTTCATGGCAGTGGCAGCGATGCTGCTCACCTGTATCACTTCGGCTATGGCTGGCTATGCGCTTGCGAAGAAACGCTTTGTCGGGCGCACGGTCGTATTCTCTCTGATCGTGTGTGCGATGGCACTGCCAAAGCAGGTCATCCTGGTTCCGCTGCTGCGCGAGATGGCTTCGCTGGAACTGTACAATACGATATGGGCGGTCATCTTCCCGATCGTGGGCTGGCCGTTTGGCGTCTTCCTGATGAAACAGTTCTCCGAGGGGATCCCGGGTGAGATGATGGAGGCGGCAAAGATTGACGGTGCCAACGAGTGGAAGACGTTCTACACGATCGCGCTCCCGCTGATCAAGCCGGGTATCGGTGCGCTGGCGATCTTTACCTTTATCAATTCATGGAACGATTACTTTATGCAGTTGATCATGCTGACCAGCACCAAGAACCTGACCATCTCCCTCGGTATCGCAAAGCTGCAGGCGGAGAATGCGACGGATTTTGGCCTGATCATGGCGGGCGCGTCGCTGGCAGCGATCCCGATCATCGTGATCTTCCTGATCTTCCAGAAATACTTTACAAAGGGTATCACGATGGGGGCAGTCAAAGGATAGGAGGTTTGTTATGATCTACACAGAGATAGCAAATATAAGTCATTATCACGGTCTGGGTGAATATCTGGATAAGGCGGTCGACTATCTGGCAAGCCATCCGCTGGACGGCATACAGGCGGGACACTATGATATTGACGGCGACAGGGTGTATATGAATGTGTTCGACTATGAGACGGTTCCGGAGGAGGAAGGGTTCTTTGAGGCACACAGGAAATACGCGGATATCCATATGGCGGTGACGGGCGAGGAGATCGTCGGTGTGTCGGATCTGTCCAGAGTATCAGTGAAGACTTTTGACGAGGAGAGGGATCTGATGGAGGTGGAAGGCGCCGTGGAGCACTACATCAGACTGCTGCCGGGAAAGGCGCTGATCACCCTGCCGGAGGATGCGCACAAGGTCAAACTTGCGGCGGGCAGTCCGGCCGCCGTGAAAAAGGCAGTTATAAAAGTGTACGTGGGATAAACAATAAGGAGCGTGCCGCGGCGCGCGGAAAGGGGTAGAAATGAGAGATATCAGCAAATATCAGGGAATCATTCCGGCGTTCTATGCCTGCTATGACGAGAAGGGCGAGGTTGACGAGGGACGCGTGGAACAGCTCACGGAATATATGGTGAGAAAGGGCGTTAAGGGCGTGTATGTAGGTGGCTCCTCGGGTGAATGCATCTATCAGAGCGTGGCGGACAGGAAGAGGACACTCGAGCGCGTGATGCGTGTGAGCGATGGGAAACTGACCGTCATCGCACATGTGGCGTGCAACAACACAGCGGAGAGTATGGAGCTTGCAGCCCACGCGCAGAGCCTCGGTGTGGATGCCATCGCAGCCATTCCGCCGATTTACTTCCATCTGCCAGAGTATGCGATCGCGCAGTACTGGAATGACATCTCGGCTGCGGCGCCGGACACGGATTTTGTCATCTACAATATTCCGCAGCTTGCGGGTGTGGCGCTGACGATGCCGCTGTTTCGGGAAATGAAGAAAAATCCGAGGGTGGCAGCGGTGAAGAACAGCTCCATGCCGACGCAGGATATCCAGATGTTCAAGGCTGAGGGCGGCGAGGGATTTGTCGTGTTCAACGGTCCCGACGAGCAGCTCGTGGCAGGGCTGGCGATCGGAGCGGACGGCGGCATCGGCGGCACATACGGGGTGATGCCGGAGCTCTATCTCAGGATCATGGAGCTGGTAAAGTCAGGGAAGCTGGAGGAAGCACAGCAGGTACAGTATGCGGCGAACGAGATCATCTACGCGATGTGCGCATGTCACGGAAACATGTACGGCGTGATCAAGGCGATCATAAAGATCCGTGAGGGATTTGACATTGGCGGAGTGCGCAGACCGCTGCCGTCACTCATTCCGGAGGACAGGTCGCAGGTGAAGAAGTGTGCGGAGATGATCGATCAGGCAATGGAGCGCTTTGGCATATAGAATAGACAGGGAGGATCAGTATGACAAAACAGGAATTATTTGAACGGATCAAGGGCAAAGTGATCGTATCCTGCCAGGCAGTTCCGGGTGAACCCCTGTATGTGGAGGAAAAATCGATCATGTATCTGATGGCGCGCGCTGCAAAGCAGGCGGGAACGCCGATGATACGCACCAGCAGTATACGCGATGTCGTGGCGATCAAGGAGGAGACAGGGCTTCCGGTCATTGGTCTGATCAAGGTACAGTACGACGGCTTTGAGAGCTATATCACGCCCACGATGAAAGAGGTGGACGCGCTCGTGGAAGCGGGCTCGGACATCATCGCACTGGACTGCACGGATCAGAAGCGCGGGGATGGGAAGAGCATCAGCGAGTTCATCAGGGAAGTCCGCGAAAAATATCCGGACGCTGTCCTGATGGCGGACATTTCCACCTACGAGGAGGGTGTGAATGCCTGGAAGCTTGGCATGGATCTCGTGGGAACAACGATGAGCGGCTACACCGCGCACTCTGTAAAGCTTGACGGTCCGGATTACGAGCTGGTGAGAAAGCTGTCTGCCACGGTGGACATCCCGGTGATCGGCGAGGGAAGGGTTCACAGTCCCGGACAGGCGGTGGAAATGCTCGACGCGGGCGCTTATGCCGTCGTGGTCGGCGGTGCGATCACGAGACCGCTCGAGATCGCGCAGCGCTTTATCAGGGCTGTAGAAGGCAGGTAGGATATGAGGAAACACATTGTATGTTTTGGGGATTCCAACACGCACGGATACTGTGCCGCCACCGGCGGACGGTTTGACGAGACACAGCGCTGGTGCTGTCTGCTGCAGGAAAAGCTGGGCGATAAATACCTTGTGATCGAGGAGGGGCTGAGCGGACGCACGACCTGCTTTTCGGATCCGATCCATGAGGGGCTCAGCGGTCTGGAGTACATATATCCGTGCCTGATGAGCCATGAGCCGGTTGATCTGCTGGTGATCATGCTCGGGACGAATGACACCAAGGAGCGCTTCGGATCCTCGGCTGCGTGTATCGCGCTGGGACTCAAGCGGCTGATCGCCAGGGCGATCGCGACGACAGACTGCTGGAGCGGCGGGACCGCAAATATCCTGATCGTGGCGCCACAGAACATCGACGGGCGGTATATCGCTTCGGATGTCGGTGAGACGATGGGGCGCGGCTGTGCGGAGAAGTCGGAGGAGCTTGCGCAGGAGTACGCAAAGATCGCGGAACTGATGGGATGTCATTTTATGGATGCGGATGCCGTGATCGCGGCGCCTGTCAATGACATTGATTTCATGCACCTGACGATGGAGGGGCACAGACAGCTGGCAGACGCGCTGGCGGAGAAGATCGGAGAGATCTTTCGAGACAAGAGATAAGAAGGGGCTGCCGGGAAATGGGATGTCATTTTCCGACAGCCTTTTTTGCAGATTTTTGACAGGTTTTTTCTGTGCGCGATCGAAAGTAGTGGAAAAGGTGCAGGAGTTGGTGTTATACTATAGTCATAGGATGACAGGGCTGCAGACTGTCAGCGCGTTACAATATTTTAAACACTATTTATAATAGGAAGGGATGGACAAGAAATGAAGATTGCACTGATCAACGAGAACAGCCAGGCGGCAAAGAACGCCATGATCTGCGAGACGCTCAAGAAGGTCGTGGAGCCGATGGGGCACGAGGTATTTAATTATGGGATGTACACTGCGGAGGACGAACATCAGCTGACGTATGTGCAGAACGGGATCCTGGCAGCGGTATTATTGAATTCCGGTGCGGCGGATTTCGTCATCACAGGCTGCGGTACGGGCGAGGGCGCGATGCTTGCGTGCAACGCATTTCCGAAGGTGCTCTGCGGGCACATCGAGTCGCCGCTCGACGCGTATCTGTTTTCGCAGGTGAATGACGGGAACTGTGTGGCGCTTCCGTTTGCGGAGAATTTCGGCTGGGGCGGGGAACTCAACCTCGAATACATATTCGAAAAACTGTTCTGCACACCGGGCGGCGGCGGATATCCGAAGGAGCGCGTTGTGCCGGAGCAGCGAAACAAGAAGATCCTCGACGAGGTGAAGACAGTCACGCACGCGGATCTGTGCGACATCCTGCCAAAGCTTGACAGGGAGCTGTGCAAAGGGGCGCTGAGCGGTGAGAAGTTCAGGGAGTATTTCTTTGCAAACTGCACGTGTGACAAGGTTGCGGCGGCTGTGAAGGAGATCATCGGCGGGTAAAATGTGAGATCAGAGACTTCACATGGCGAATTGGGGCATTCGATCCCATTCGCGGGGTGTGGATGATATGGAGGATGGCATGCTGCTGGATAAGATTTATTACACGGTGGACAGTCTCGAGGGTGACTACGCGTACCTCAGGAAGGACGGCGACGTGTCGGACGAGACCAAGTGTGTCGCGCGCGCACTGCTGCCGCCCGAGATCGCGGAGGGCTCCCGGCTGGTCTATGAGATGATGGAGTACAGTCTGTCAGAATAGGGAGCGCTGCAGCAGAGCGATGCTTCGGGTGCAGACAAATACAGGTACGTGCCTCACGGAAAGGCAGGGATCTGTGGGAATCAGGGGAGGGACTGCCGGCAGGGAGGCAGTCCCTCAGCGCTGTGCTGCAGGGTGCTGGTTTCGCAGATGGATAGTAACGATAGTAACAAAAGGAAAGATGGGATTTGAGATGAGAGACAGGACTGCGGACAGTATTGTGAAAGAGACGTTACATATGGCGTGGCCTGCGGTGTGCGAGTCCTTTTTCGTGTCGCTGGCGGGCATGATCGATTCGCTGATGGTGAGCTCCATCGGCTCGTATGCGGTGGCGGCGGTGGGGCTTACCACACAGCCCAAGTTCATGGGGCTCGCGCTGTTTATCGCGATGAGTGTCTCCATATCGGCGCTTGTCGCCAGGCGGCGCGGCGAGCAGAAGAAGGATGAGGCGAACCGGATCCTGCTGACGGCGCTTTGGTTTATCCTGGTGTCTGTGGCGGCGGTGTCTGTGCTTTGCGTGCTCTTTGCCAACCAGATCATCCGTTTCTGCGGGTCCGCGGAGGACACACATGACACGGCTGTCATATATTTTCGGATCATCATGGGCGGCATGGTCTTTAACGTGATCTCGATGGGGATCAACGCGGCGCAGAGAGGGGCGGGCAACACGATCATCGCCATGAGGACGAATATCACCTCAAACGTGGTGAATGTGCTTGGCAATTACCTGCTGATCAACGGCCATCTGGGATTTCCTGCGCTCGGGATCCACGGGGCGGCGATCGCCACGGTATTCGGCACCGTGGTGGCGTGTGTCATGAGCGTCTGCTCGCTGTTTCCAAAGGACAATTTTGTGAGCATACCGTATATCGTCAGGACGCGGGTCAGGGCTTCCGCGCAGACGCTGGTACATATCATCAAGGTGGGGTATTCGGTCTTTGTCGAGCAGGTGCTGATGCGCGTCGGTTTCATGTCCACCGCGATGATGGCGGCGGGAATGGGAACCGCTGCGATGGCGGCGCACCAGGTCGGCATGAACATCCTGGGACTGACGTTTTCCTTCGGCGACGGGATGCAGGTGGCGGCAGTCGCGCTGATCGGCAGGAGTCTCGGCGAAGGGCTTCCGGACAGGGCAAAGGAGTACGGAAAAGTCTGCAGGCGCATCGGCATGTGCATCTCGGTGGCGCTCGCGGTGATCTATCTCTTTGGCGGGGAGACGCTCTACCGGATGTTCTTTGAGGAGGATCACATTGTCGCTTACGGTGTGCAGATCATCCATGTCATTATCTTCATAGTACTATTCCAGGTATCGCAGGTCATCTACATGGGCTGCCTGCGCGGTGCGGGCGACACGGCTTATACCGCGATGGCGTCGACGGTCAGTGTGACTGTGATCAGGACGCTCTTCTCCTACGTATGCGGCATCGCGCTCGGCTGGGGGATCACCGGCATCTGGCTCGGCGTGCTGGCGGATCAGATCTCGCGCTTTCTGTTTGCCTCGATCCGGTTCAAGGCGGGCAAGTGGACCAGGATCAAGATCTGATGTCACGTTACAGTTCCGGGGCGATGCTCTCCAACAGCTCCCATGCGGCGTCCCGCTCCCGCTTCTGCTCCGGATTGAGCTGGTCGTAGGGGCACAGCATGGGGTGCTGCCGGGCGATATCATTCCGCGCAGGTCCATAGCTCCAGTTGTAGAAGGTGTAGAAGCGCAGCCACCGGGTGTGGTCGATCCTGCGGTACATCTCCTGGATATCGGGAGCCTTTCTGGTCTCGCGATACACTTTGGATGCCCGCTGCGTGATCTCGGGCGTCAGTTCTGTGATGGTTTCGTCCTTTAGCAGGATGCGGATCTTCATCAGAAGATGATCCGCGGCGGCAATCTTAGAATCCCGGTGGAAATCGTCGAGCTCATCCCATGTTCGTGTGGGGTACGAGACTGAGCGGCAGAAGATTTCATTGATCGTGATGGCTGCCTTGTTCAGCGCCGTCCGCATGATCTGATCAGGCGTGTAGATCTCCTCGTTGGCTCCGAAATAAGTTACACCAGGGGTTTTCCGGTTGCTGTGCAGATGGATCTGTCCGTGCAGCTTATAGTAGCTGTTGAGCCGCCAATAGATATTCCAGCCATCCGGTTCATTATCCGGGCAGATGATGATGCGGTCTGCCAGCTCCATGAGCGCATGGTGCATCTCCCACAGATCGTCGTGGAAGATCAGGGAGTCCGTCGTCGCTGAGACGCTGTTTAGTGAAAAGGTCTCGTGCAGGTGATTGTGCATGGAGAGAAAGTGTCTGGCATCTCCAAATATGTGGTAGGCGACGTGCTGGCTGACAGAGATGATATTGGTCATGATCGCCCGCTCGAGGATGCACCTGCCGTAGTTGCCAAAGCCGAGGATCACGATGGTGTTTTCATAGCTGCACAGTGGCTTTGAGTGCCAGTACTGGCGGGCACAGCAGTCGTAGCTGTGAAAGAAATTGATGTTTCCCGA
>CAJUES010000031.1 GCA_910585765.1 uncultured Lachnospiraceae bacterium
AAATTCATCTAATACAATATCTGCTATGATCTCATTACCTGCATTTGAATAATGGCACTCATCTATATACATTCCTTCTTTATCTTCAAACAAGGAAATCAAATTTACATACTCTTTATTTGTTTGATCCGCCCTTTCTTTAAAAAGCCTTGCATTTTCAGAGCATCTTAAAGTTTCAAAAAAACTTCTTTCAAATACATTTTTATCTCTTTTTGGTATATTCATAGGCTGTAGAAAAGCCTGATATTTTGCTCCCATAGATTCTGAAACCAGTTTCTCCAGTCTGATGATCCTATTCCAAAAATCATAGGCATCCTCTGATGTTTCGACGCCGTTTTGCATATTTTTATTGCCCCGGCTTTGCTTCGGGTATAATAGAAACCTGTTTGACGGCAAATCCCCATATAAATTATTCACTCCACTAAATGCGATTACGTAATCCGGCTTCAAATGACAAGCATCCCTGATCAGCCGCAATAACTCATCCGCTACATTATATCCAGCCGATGCCGCGTTATACACTGTGAGCGGATACCCCATGTTTTTTATTTTTTTATATAGATATTCAACCCATGTCATCTGCTTGTACAATCCCACTGTGGATGTCGAACCACCGACAACAAATAGTTTTATATCATCAGCGTGATCATCACCTAGGACAACAATCCCCGGATATTTTCCCTTATGATGTGCACATTGGCTAAAAAGGCAGTCCTGCTCATAATAGCTTCTGGGATATGCAAATACATACGGCGAAGTATGTGGTATATCAATTGATGCATATGACAAACTCCCCATTGTAAACCCTATGCTTTCCAGAATATCACCAGCCTGACTCACCTCATCCCCTGAATCCGAAGCGATGGCAACCATGATGTCATCCAATTTTTCATAAATCAGATCATATACACTTTTTATGCCTGATACTGGATCTTCTTCCTTATATACGACTCCTTCAACTTTAACGTCGTATCTTCCAAAAATAGTCAGAACCAGATCCGTCCAGTCATTTTTATTCCCATACACATATATTTTTTTATGGTCTCTCACAGCCTTTGCGGCACATTGAAAAAAAGTACTGTTACATACATAATTCTGGGATATGATATCGGGCAGATATAATTCTGCCTGATATCCCTCAACCTTTTCAAGCATCTGACGCCGAAAATCCTCCCGCTCTGTTGCCAGTATAATGGCACAATCCTCTCCCTGTTCGATCTCTTCCAAGTCCACAATTGTCCTGCCATTCCACTGCTCATATCCGCCCCGGTCAGTGATGCACACGCCCTTTATTTTTGTATTTTCTTTATCTAGTTTTCTGCATACTTCTTTGCCGACTTTTCCCAGACCATATACATATATATTTTTTTCACCTATATGAGGATTCACTTCAAGGATTTCTCGCCAGTAAAATTTTTCTTTACACGTCTTCACGCTGTCCCTGGTCACAAATTCCGGTAAAACAAGAATAGCCGTTTCTGTATCCTCAAATTCTTTTTCTGAAATGATATGTCTGTTCATGAAGCGATCGCCTGTCACGCTTCCACTATCATCTACAAAGCCTGCCACTTCTCCATCATGCAGAGTTATATTCGCAAAAACATCAACGGAATCCCGACTCACTCCATACACATAAATATCTTTATTTTGATATGCTTCTGACACAACGTATAGATTTTTTTTCATTCCAAATTCTCCTTCATATTCGTAATGACCGTGTTAAACACAATATCAGCAAGCATATCATTCGCTTTTTCTGAATAATGGCAGTAATCTATATACATTTCTGTTTCCTGATCGAACAAATCGATAAGATTTCGATAGGCTGGAGCCGATTCTTTTCCGGCGCGTTCTCTGAAAACCCAAAAATCTTTATTGTCCTCCCCTGTTGTAAGAATATCAAAAAGACTGGGATTTTCTTTCGTGACATTCATAGGCTGCAGAAAACCAAAAAAATTTGCCCCATAAGATTCCACAACTGCTTTCATCACCTTAAGATTCCTATGCCAGAACTCATAGGTGCACTCATCGCCTTTCACTCCGCTTATATATCGTTCCTTCGGTGCCATAGCGGTTATCCATTGCATGATTTCCTTTACGCAGAATTGGTTGTCCGTATCCTTTTTGACGTTTACATTATTTAGTCCGCCCATGCTGATCACAATATCAGGCCTTATATATGCGATATCTCTGATAAGTTTTAATAATTCCTGCACAACATCGTGTCCCATCATTGCCCCGTTATATACAGTTATATCCCTCTGCGCCTGGAATTTTTTCCAAAAGAAATACGGCCATCCAATACTGTGGTAGAATCCATCTGTTGAAGTCGAACCGCCCAGAACCATAATTTTCAAGTCATCTTTTTTTGCATCTCCATACACGACATACCCCGGAAATCTTTCGTCCGCATATGGGCTGTACCCTAACAGACAATCCGTCCTAACCTGGAATCCCTTTTTATATCTGAGGGCTTTGGGATATATAGATGTATAATTGTGTTTTTGTATACAAAATCCAATTTCACTTAATTGATCGCAGACAGCTTTCGATCTTTCCCTGTCCCACTCAGCCACAATAACAGCAATATTATCCAGCTCTTTATAAATCAGTTCATAAATACTTTCAATTCCTTTATTCGGATCCGCATTCTCATGTATCCTGCCATTGATTTTGACACCATACTGGTTCAGTATTTTTTCTATAAACTTAAAAAGTTCATCATCACTTCCGTATAAATAGAGATTCTTCCCCTCACAAGATGCCTTATGGACAATCTGATACATGTCGCCCGAAACCATATCATTATATGTCAGAAAAAGATCGATATATTTTTCCACATCACGATCTTCCAGTTTCCCAAGCATTTCATACCTATATTTAGGAATCTTCGTTGCTAAAACAAAAGCCATTTCCGGATCAGTTGCTAACTCGTCAATACTGTACACTGGCAGTCCTTTCCAGACATCCTGCTTTTTTTCCGAAACGCATGCTGCTACCGGATTGATTCCATTGGATTTCAATATGTCATATAATTCGTCCCCTCTTTTGCCAGTCCCATATAGGATCACTTTTTTATTCCTAAGCTTGTGATCTGGTGCAAGCAATTCATCTATTTCCAGGACACATATCTCATAAAGCGCTTTTTGTATTGCGGTCTTTGATAGTTCCCTCGGGACAACTACGATATCATCGCTTGAATCTAATTCCTTTTTTTTCACAATTTTCCTGTTCATGACATATTTACCTGCATGCTGCTCATATGCCTTATTTGTATTTACAAAACCAGCTATATCAATACCGCAATATGATAATTCTGTAAACGCGCTCATTGCATGAAATCCTATCCCATATATGAAAATTTTTTTACCTTCATACTTCTCCGCCAGTGCGTATAATATCTTCAACATTATGCATTTCTCCCCGATCCGGCTACTTCCCTCGCAATATCAGTATCCATCATCCTATCGTGGCATTTCCATATCATTCAGAAATTGTAAATGAACTCCGGCATGTACCCTGCTGCCTCCCTTTCTGTACTCTCCCTCACTTCCTGTTTCGGTTTGTTCTTGATCGTCGCAGCAAGCACCGTCTTCTCAATATCCTGCATATATGGTTCCTTTTCCCACAATCTGTCCAGTATCTCCTTTAGCTGCGGTAAAGTTTCAAAACGGTATTCCATCAGATATTCATGCTTTTTTTGCTGCACGAAATAACTGTCTTTCTTCTTATGCGTAAAATCAAACGATTTTTCCAATCCATCTGGAATATCCAATTCCAGATGATAAAGCGTTTCCCGCTCTCGTGAGCACAAATCATCAATTACGTGTTCAATCATTCTATCTTCCTCCCATTCTGGAGCGTATTAGAAAAAACTGTTTTCAGTCCAGCTCATACAAGTTTTTCCAGGCGTCCCCTTCTGTCCATTCAGGCTGATCTTCTTTGTATAAAACACAGTTTTCCAGCACAAGGATGTCCATATCTGTGCGCATAAAGCATTTGTATGCATCCTCCGGCGTGCATACGACAGGCTCTCCACGGACATTAAAAGACGTATTCACCAATAACCCACAACCCGTGATTTTCTTATATTCCTTTATGATATGGTAAAAGTAATCATTTCCTTCCTCTGTCACTGTCTGAATTCTTGCGCTGTAATCCACATGCGTCACTGCTGGGATATCGGAACGTTTCTGCTTCACGATCTCCAACATGTCTCCATTATACCGCTTTAAATCCTCCTGTAACTGCGATCTGTTCCTCCTGTTTTCCTTCACGTCTGCGCACAGGAGCATGTATGGGCTGTCGCCTTCAAACTCAAAATATTCCTGTACGTCCTCCCTTAAGACAGCAGGTGCAAACGGCCGGAAGGATTCTCGGAATTTAATCTTCTGATTTAACTTCACCTGCATATTTTCTGAGCGCGCATCCGCTATGATGCTTCTGTTCCCAAGCGCCCTCGGCCCAAATTCCATCCTTCCGTGGAACAGCCCGATGACCCTGCCCTCTGCAAGCTTTGATGCAATCGTCTGATACAAGTGCTCCTTATCTAGTTTATGGTAAACATAATGATTGCTTTTCAAATACCTTTCCGTTTCATTTTCCGGATATTCTGGTCCAAGATAACTGCCCTTCTGGGAATCTGGTGTATTTACTGTTCTTTTTGCTCCGCACAAATTGTACGCAGCATAAAGCGCGGCACCAAGGCTTCCGCCAGCATCTCCTGCCGCCGGCTGAAGCCAGATGTTCTTAAAGATTCCGCTTTTTGCCAGCTTTCCATTTACTACACAGTTTAAGGCAACCCCGCCGGCCATGACCAGATTATCTGTATCCTTTCCATATGTCTTTTTCGCATGCGATGCCATTTTCAGGATAATCTCTTCTGTCACTCTCTGCGCAGAGGCAGCTATATCCATCTCTCTCCTGGTGATCCTGCCCTCCGGCATTCTCCTTGGCCCCCCGAACAGTTCTGCAAATTTCTCATTTGTCATCGCCCTGCCATGTTGGTAGTCAAAGTACGTCATGTCCATTTTAAACGATCCGTCTTCCCTGATATCTAAAAGCTTTTCTTTTATGATGTCTTCATACACGGGTACTCCATACGGGGCAAGACCCATAAATTTATAATCCCCCGAATTTACCTTGAAGCCGCAGAAATATGTAAATGCACTATATAGCATCCCCAGAGAATGGGGGTAACGCATCTCCTCTTTTATTTCTATATTCCCGCCATCGCCTATGCCTATCGTTGCCGTCGCCCACTCACCCACGCCGTCAATGGTAAGTATGACTGCCTTTTCATACGGTGACGGATAGAACGCCGATGATGCGTGCGATATATGGTGTTCACATACATAAAATTTCCTTAACGCGTTTTCCCCCAGCATTTGATCAACAAGCTTATGTACCCACAGCCTTTTTGCAAACATTGGCTCAAAGCTCCTGTCAACAAGCTGCATTGCATCACCACTTACAACAGCCGTGTTTTTCAGGAATCTGTCAAGTGTATACAGCGGATTATCATAAAACACCACTATGTCAATCTCATTTTTGTTGATCTTCCCTTCCTTTAAACAGTATTCTGCTGCATTTACCGGCATGCTCAAATCATGTTTTATCCTTGTGAAACGTTCTTCCTGTGCAGCGGCAATGATCTCTCCATCTCTCACAAGGCACGCCGCCGCATCATGATACAAAGCAGATATCCCTAATATATTCATTTCTTATTCCCCAATCTGTAGTAATCCCCTATACCCAATCTGGCATAAAACTCCTGTATGGCATCGCCATCATCCAACGCCGGTGCCCATGAAGGAAAAGTACTATCATTGACTCCCGTATAAGGTCCCGTGATCGATTCATAAAAAACAACATCGGTCAGCGGAATATTTGTGTGGATGACCATCTTGTCAATGCGAAATAGGAAATTATCATTCGTGCCAGACGATAAGATGATACGGTCTGTTATTTCGCCTTTATCATCAAACAGAACCGCCAGCATTTTTCCTTCCAGCATAATCTTCGTTTCTGTCTTATCTGCATGACAGTGCGGACGCACATATTCCCCTTTTTGATACAAGTTGATCATTTCATGATGCTTTTCCCTCGTATCATTATGAAGACATAATGTGCACTTTTTTTCCGGATTTCCCTCCTGCCGTTCCTTAAGCCCAGCTAAATATTTTGCGTTGACCACAAGCTTGCTGTCATCATTTACACATAAATAGCTCTTCCCTCCTGGCCTGTACTTTTTATCAACCATAATGCTATAACTCCTTAAGTTCATATATGATATTCTTTATCTTTTTGGAACGATAACCATAGCTTACCGCTTTCTCGACATTCAGCGTAAAATACCTTCCTGAAGACTCCTCCTCATGAACTTCAGATGATGAGTTATACAGCTCCTTCATAAACTCCACAAGTTCCAACAACCTTATCTTTTCGCAATTTCCAACAACAAATGTTTCAGATACCGGGCAATCTGATTTATTGCAGAGCACCAGAATGAATTGTGCCAGATCGTCTATATCAACCAGATTGTTGAACTCCTTTTGTCCGTTATAAATATATATCTCTTCCTGCTTCCGAATTTTTTGCATTGTCCTGTATATGAAATTGTCTCCCCAATCCCGACCTACGATCCCAGGCAGACGCAATATATAATACGGTATCCCGCTTTCTCTGATTACCTGTTCTGCCAGATACTTGGTTGCAGCATAAATATTGGGGGACACCATTGCCGAATGCTCTGTCACCTCACAAGCCCGCAGCAGTCCATATATCTCATCCGTTGATAGGTAAATGATGCGTCTTATTAGGTGTTTTTTGCAAAATGCCATTATTTCAGCCGCACACAGCGCATTATCCCTGATATATTGTTCTGCTGCAGCCTTTCTGGCAGATGTGACAGAAGCCGTATATATGAGAATATCATATTCTCCCTCAAATGCATCCAGATCACTTTCCCTTGTGATCCCAGACAGTGAAATCCCCGCGCATTCGGTCAATTTGGTTTTTAAAAAACCGCCTACATACCCGCTCGGGCTAAATAAGATCACCTTTAACATCCGTTCCCCTTTATGAGTTCCCGCAGCGTTTCAACTACATAATCCTGCTGTCCCTCCGTCAATCCATAATAAATCGGTATGCTCAACACATTATCGTACAGCGCCTCTGCCACTGGGCAGCAAATATCCCGATAGCCATTTTCCTGAAAATAAGGATGCTTATATACCGGCAGATAATGAACATCAACCCCTATGTTTTTCTCCCGCATCTTCGTGTATATTTCCCGGCGCTGCCCGTGTCCCACCTGGATCACGTATAAATGCCAGCTGCTGCTACATCCCGCAGCCTGATATGGCAGGATAATGTTATTTAGGCCCTGCAGCTGCTGATCATACCGCTGCGCAATTTTTCTCCTGTACGCCACGAAGCTGTCTAGTTTCTTCAACTGGCTTTTCCCAAGCGCGCACATGACATCTGACAACCGATAATTGTATCCAAGCCCCTGTACTTCATAATACCACTGTCCCTCCTCCTTGTTGGTCAACAATTTCGGATCCTTGGTAGAACAGTATGCGCGGAACATTTTTATCCTCTGATATAATTCCTCACTGTTGGTAGTGACCATCCCGCCCTCGCAAGTAGTCATTATTTTTGAAGGGTGAAAGCTGAATGCCGTCAGATCAGAATACCTGCATGAGCCAATACGGCTTCCATTATATTCTGCTCCGTGCGCATGCGCCGCATCTTCTATGACATACAAACCATACCTTTTTGCAATCTCGAATATCCTTTCCATCGCGCAAGGCTGACCCGTGTAATGCACAGGGATAATTGCTTTCGTATTTGACGATATCTTGCGCTCTATGTCATCTGGATCAATGTTATAAGTCTTCCCGTCAATATCCGCAAATACTGCCGTTCCCCCACAAAATAATATACTGCTCGCCGATGACACAAACGTCATCGGGGTAGTGATGGCTTCATCACCGTCCTTTATCTGCACTGCATAACAACAGGCATGTAGTGCAGCCGTTCCACTGGATAATGCAACGGCATATTTTGCGCCCACATACCCGGCAAAATCTTTTTCAAACGCCTCCATGCCAGGACCAGCCGATATATGGTCTGCCTGTAAGGCCTCTGCGACCGCATCAATATCATCCTGGTCAATATGATGCTTTGCATATGGTATAAACATAAAATCCCCCCTGTCTCAGCTTTTGTCTTCCAGTCTTAGAACACTTCAGATAGCTGTCCTTATTCAAAGAAAATAAAGCTGTAATCCCCCGCATAACCCCACTCCTGATACAGCCATTCCCATTCTTCCACGGAATAGTAACTTGCGCAGGTAAGCTGCCAATACAGCATATTGACTTCTTCTCTGTCATTGCGAAAGGATTCCACCATGATATAACTGTTTTTTTTGCTGACACGCCCTATTTCCTGAATCGCTTTTTTTAGTTCAAATATTTTGAGGTTATGCAGCGTCGCCAGGGAAACCACTAAGTCAAACTCATTGTCCTCAAATGGAAGAGCCTGCGCCTGTCCATACTGAAGTGTGCTGCGGACCTCAGGCTTGGCATGTTCCAATGCATAACGCGATATGTCAACGCCAGCCACTTTGATCCCCGGAACTACCTGCGTAATCTCATACAACAGATGCGCCATACCGCATCCAACATCCAACACTTTCTGTTCTGGCTGCAGCTGATAATAGTCTGCCAGTTTCTCCGCCACACTTTTCCACCTGCCATCGTAACGGTAGCCGCCATAGCCATACTTCCTGTCACCGTCCCAATAGTCATATCCATATTGCTTGGCAATTATGGCACAGTCAGCTTTATCGTCACTTACCACGCGTCCAATATAATCCCGTTTTGTTGATTTATGTACTGCCGAAACAAAATCTATATATGCCATCACTTACTCTCCTAGTTGATATCTTTTTCTGTGTTCATACAGCACACACTTTGCTTATCAACAACGTTTTTTCACAAAGCTTATATACTGCTGCGAACGTCCAAAACATTTGCAGAAATTCGGATAGTCAGTTAATTCCGAGATGTTTGCCGCTACACATAACTAAAATTTTCTCTTATACATTTACAGATATCAGCAACTGCTATTCCATTATCTTTCTTTACTTCATCATAATTTCCATAACTTTTAGAGAAATCCCGCAATCCCACTCTTTTAAATTTAATTGCCTGACCATATTCTGCAATAACCTCTGCCACAGCACTTCCCAATCCGCCGGTTATGTTATGATCTTCAACCGTTACTATATTTCCAATTTCATCAATTGCTTTTATTACTGCTTCTTTATCTATTGGCTTTATCGTATGCATATTAATTACCCTTGCGCTGATTCCCTCTGCCTTCAGTTTCCCTGCAGCATCCAGAACATCCTTCAAAATACTGCCTGTCCCAATCAATGCAACATCTTCACCCTCTTTTAAGGTTACTGATTTTCCAATCTGAAACGCATAATCACCCTCATAGATCTCCGATTCCCTGTTCGTCCCAAGTCTCAGATAGACAGGCCCTTCCTGTTCATATGCTGCTGCCGTTGCCTTTCTTACCTCAAGAGGGCTTGCTGGACACAAGATTGTCAGATTCGGCAGCGCACGCAATCCGCCCAGATCCTCAGTGGAATGATGCGTTGGGCCTAGCGCGCTGTACACCTGTCCTGCGCCGGTTCCAACGATCTTCACATTCTGATTTTGCAGGCACACGTCATTTCGTATGAACTCATATGCGCGATAAGCCAGAAACGCCCCTATCGTATAGGCAAACGGAATCTTTCCACAGCTTGCCATTCCCGCTGCCATGCCGATCATATTTGCCTCGGATATCCCCAGATTTAAATATTGGCCAGGCAAGTCCCTGCGGTATCTGTCGTATACGATTGCTCCGTTATCTGAAATCAAGGCATGCACCCTCTTATCCTTTTGTGCCAGCCCGTACAATGTGTCCAGATATGCTGTCCTCATCTTCGCTGCCTACCTTCCTTAAAACCATTCTGATATAATTTAATCCACAAAAAAGACGGGAAATTTATTTTAACAGTTCCCTTTGCTCTGCCTGCGTAAATCCTAAATCACGAAAGAGAATCTGAAGTTCGTCGTCATTTGGCATCCTGTAATGCCATATTGGGACATTCTCCATAAATGAAACACCCTTTCCTTTGACTGTATCTGCGACCACCAGAGTCGGTATCTTGGGTTGTCTTGTCAAAAGCGCTTTCTTAATCTGTGCATAGTCATGTCCATCTATCTCCACCACATTCCACCCGAAGGCTCTCCACTTGTCTGCAAACGGCTTCATATGTACGATCTTTTCCAACGCATCCATCGCCTGCAGCTTATTGTGATCCACAATGACTGTCATGTTGTCCAGCTCCAACGTAGGTGCTGACAGCGCCCCCTCCCATATCGAGCCTTCCTGGCATTCGCCGTCGCCAAGCACCACATATATATGACTGTCCTTACGATCCAGCTTGCTGGCATAGGCTGCGCCAATTGCAAACGATAATCCATGTCCCAATGCTCCGGTTGACGCCTCCACTCCTGGAATCTCATGCATCTTTGGATGTCCTCCAAACCTTGATTCCGGTTTTCCCACATGCCAAAGCTCGTCCTCCGGAAAATATCCCGCTTTTGCCAGCGCCGCATAGAGTGCATAGCAGGCGTGTCCCTTACTTAAGATAAATTTGTCCCTCTCTCCCCAATCCGGATTGTCCGCACTATATCTGAGTACATGGTCAAAATAGAGCACGCTGATGATATCTGTCATGGAAAATGCTGCTCCCATGTGGCCGCCGCCTGCATGATGTGCTATCTTATATATAGTTTTTCTGATATCCCTGGCAATCTCTTCAATTGTTTCCATATTCAGCCTCCATGCAGATATTCCTGTGATTCTGTATCTACACCAGAATCTCTGGTTTTTCTTAGTTATATAAAGTTGATATGCTGTCGGTCCAGACTGTAAAACCTGTTCAAAAGCTCATTTCTGTCATCATATACACAGTGATGTTTACATATTTCTTTGGGATCAAACATTTCAAATTTCCTTGTTGTCTCTTCCGAAAACCATACATCCTTAAATGACTTCCGGGAAATATCCCCGACTTCGCCCTCGCTCAAATATGCCTTGTCGTGGCAATAGTAGATCCTGGAATTTGCGGCAATTACTGTCACAAAATCCTTAACCGAGCAATGGTCATAATTCCTGCCAAACACAGCGCTGCTGTCAAAATCATTTTCATACAGGTTTATCACTTTAAAACCGCCTGTATTATCCTCCTGCAGTTTATGAATCTGCTCGATGACCTCTTTTTTGAATGGTGCATGTATCTTTTCGGCATCGTTACTCATCAGTGCTGTATATTTTATGTGATTACACCCCAACTCCTGCATCAGCTTTCCTGCCTGGTAAACCTCCTGATGATTGTCAGGTCCGATCACAAAATTGACACCCAGTTCACAATCCGAATGTTTTATCTTTGCAAACTTTTTTATATTTTCACAAAGCTTATGAAAAGACTCTTCCTTTACGCCTCTGATTTTTGAATAAGTTTTAGGACAGCCTGACTCCTGGGAGATCCGTACCCACTTTGCCCCAGAAAGCAATTCCGCCTTTTTTCCTTCCAGAAGACTTCCGTTTGTTATGATGGACAAATCTATTCCCGCATTCAGCACTGCCTCCATTGATTGCTCAATATAAGGATACAAAAGAGGCTCACCGCCGCCGCTGAAAGTTACTGCCTTTACTCCGATGTCTTTAAAATCCTGTATAATTTCCAGCATCTTTTCCTGTTTTATCTCATCTGTGGGATAATACTGGTCTAATTCCAGATATGGATACTTGTAATGACAATAATAGCAATTCTGGTTACATCGGTTAGTTGGTTTTATCCTTACATAAATCGGGGCAATTCTCTCACCACACTTTACTTTGTTTAATTCTTCTAAATGCCCAAATATTTTCAGGCTGCTGTATGGCGATGTCTTTTCCATTTGCCTTCCCCTTTTCATTTACTGATTTTATATAAAATTCACATGCCGCCCCGGATGCTTCAGCTCATCCAGATACCTGTTGATCTCATCGAGCCTGCAGGCTTCCCTGCACACTTTGTTGATGTCCATCTGATTCAGGTGTGCAGTGATTTCCTGTCTCTTTGTTCCTTCCCATATCTCCTCAAAAGTCTGCTCATAAATGTTTCCATAGCATAATTCTTCTGTCCCGATATGTGCCACACAGGGCCATACATTTCCCTTTGCATCGATGTGTGTCATAAACGGCAGTCCGTAACACTGTCTATAGCATTTCTCATGATGCACTTTCTTCATTGCAGATGCCCTGAAATATACAGAAAAATCTTCTGTAACATATTCCTTCAGCTGATTTTCCAAATCAGACATTTCTTCATAATCGATCTCGAACTGATTTTTGCTGTGCAGATGCTGTGAGTATGGTTTTACGGTCAGATAATCCACGCCAATCTCCCTCAATGTTTTTGCCATATCAGGAAGCTGTGCCATATTGCCTGGCAGCAGAAGGCACTGCACTCCCAAAGTTGTCGTCAGCTTTTTATCCTTTTTGAAACGCACTGCCTCACTTAGATTTTCTTTTACCCTGCCCAGATCATCTGGTCCGCCCCGCTGTATTTCATGATAGGAATCCTGTTCCATACTGGCGATACTGTACCGCACCCAGCTGAACGCACCGAGACAGCCCGCTATCTTTTCTTTCGTAAACAGCACCCCGTTTGTGCTCATCGCCACATCGACACCACAGGACTTTATGGAATTTGCCATATCCGGCATATCCTTATTCAGCAGCGGTTCCCCTTCTCCGGAACAGATAACACTCTTTAGTCCGTTTCTGCTCATATGGCGGATATCCCGGAGTATCACTTCCTTATCAAGAAATACCGGCTGATACCCGATGTAATCCACTGCGCAGAACACACACCTGTGGTTGCATGTGCCGCTCGGCGATATTTCGATCTCAATCGGATAAATTTGCTCACCGCTCAGCCACCGCGCCACAGTTTCTGGATGGTATATTAACTTGTGTGAGTCCATTCTGATGTCTTCTGCCATCTGCATCTGTTCCTTTCCCTGACAACTGTATGCACCTGGCATAACCTTCCCGTCCGCTTATCCCATCCGCATACAGTTTTGTACTTTTTTCACGCATCCCATTTCAGTTCAGGAAGCTGTGTCTCAAATCTATCTATCCGAATCTATATATTCAGCAGCGTCCCCGCATATTTCAGCACGTTGACTTTCTCCACTGCTTCTTTATTGCCCACAATATTCGCCCCGAGCGCGCCCGCGATATTTCCCATGAAAGTACCGAGTTCTATCGGAGCCCCCGCTGCCGCGTACAGTCCGGCTACGGAGTAAAATGCATCTCCCGCACCCACGGTATCCTTTACAGTCAGTGTGAATGCAGGACATGTATACATGTCCTTATCCTGACCTTTATCGGGTTCCTTGGATACGCTGCACGCATGGCTGCCCGGTCCTTCTATGCCGTAAGCGCCCTCCGCACCTCTTGTCAGCCAGCCGCCGCACCCGAGGTGTGCGCTGAGCTTTGCCAGCACGGTGCGCTCTTCCGCCATATTCATCGGATAGGCAAGCTTCAGTTCCTTCTGGTCCAGCGTAAACGCATCGGCCCTGTTGTACTTCGTGATGATGTTCATCCCATAGTTTGTCGAGTTCGTCTGGCAGTTTAAGACCAGGTACTTTGCCTTCTCCTGGATCAGCCGTCTTACTTCCTCATCGATCAGCCCATGTCCAAAATCACAGAGAAACACCACGTCCGACTCTTCGAGTTTTTCTGCCAGCCCCCTGTAGAACGCTTCCCTTGCCTCCTTTTCATAGGACATGGCCCCGGGAATGTTATTGATGGAAAAAATCTTTCTGTATTCTTCCCGCTTTGCATTCCTTGTGAGGTAGCGGTGTTTGACGATCGTCGGAAAACTGCTGCTGTAGGTAAATTTCAGACGCATCTTGTCCGCAAGCCCGTCAAAAAGTTTCAGGCGCATCTCCTCCTCATCCCCCACAATTGACATGAGTGTCACATTTTCAGTAAAACTGCCCAGATGCCTTGCGACAGCTGCCGCCCCGCCGAGATACTCCTCCGAGTATTCAAGCCCCGAAGAATATCCGGTATCCTTGCTCATCAGCCCATGCACGATGCAGTATGTATATTTGTCAATGATCACATCCCCCACGACGAGCACTTTCAGCTTCTCAGCTTTCTCTGCGTACTTTTTGATATCTTCCATGGAATACTTTGTAATAAATCCCTCCATGTATCGGATCACGTCTTCCGGAAGTCCCGATAACGCTGTGTTGATCAGCTTTGTGGAACTGAACACCTCGCCAGTGGTATACGCCACCTTCCCGCCGTGCTGTTCTACGAGTTCCCGCTCGGCAGTTATCTTACCGGTGATGTCTTCGCTCTCTTTGGCGTACTCCTCGCCTTTGACATACAGATCAGGTTCCACGCTCTCCACAATGTCATCGACTGTATAGCCCTCCGAGAGCATCACATAGTCCACAAATTCCAGCGCTTCGAGCACCTTCAGGCGCATCTCGTCATTGAAATACGGTCTCCCGGGGCCTTTGCGCACATATGCTGCCGCCGTGATGGACACCACAAGGATGTCTGCCATCTGTTTTGCCTGCTGCAGGTGTATGATGTGTCCCGGATGAACCAGGTCGAACACGCCATGGCAGAGCGCTATGGTCTTTCCTTCTCTTTTCAGTCTCGGTCTTATTTCTTCCCTGAATGTAATCTTGTCCGCGATCTTTTCCATGATTCAAGCCAGTTCCTTTATCTGTTTTATTTCATTCTTGTTCTGTTTTCCAACAATCTTATAACGCTCATCTATCTGCCAGGACCTGTTTCAGGCACACCATCATACGACACCTGAAACGAAAACTGCCATTATCAGATGCCTGTCCTGCAAACAGCCGGATTTAATTACCCAGATATTTAAACCAGTCCTGCGTCGCCTCACCGATACTGTCAGGCGTCCACACGGGTGCCTCGCGCCAGTAATCGATGTTGTCGAGCACCTTCTGCACGCCTTCCTCAAATGTCACTTTTGCTTTCCAGCCCAGCGCCGCCCCGATCTTTGCGGTGTCTGCAAACGTGCAGTCCGGCTCCCCCGGTCTCTTTGGTATGTGCGTGATCGCGCCGCCGAGCAGCTCACACAGCCTGTTCACCGAATAGGTTCCGCCGCTCCCTACATTAAAAGTGTCCTGCACCACATCGGACACCGCCGCCGTGTAGAACGCATCCGCGATATCCGTCACATAGGTAAAATCCCTCGTCTGGTTTCCGTCGCCCACAACCGTAAAGGGCTTCCCCGCAAGCTTCTGTGCCAGGAATACCCCGAACACTGCCCCGTAAGTCCCGGAAGTCCTCGACCTCGTTCCATAGACGTTAAAAAGCCGGAGTGTCACCACCGGAAGCCCATAGACCTGCCCCCAGTGGAGCACGGTCTCCTCGCCAAGCCGTTTTGTCAGCGCATATGGATACTGCGGCCTGATCTGTGCCGTCTCCTTTGTCGGAAACTCATCCGGTATGCCGTAGCAGGACGACGATGCCGCGTACACAAGCTTTTTGATCCCGGCATTTTTTGCACACTCGACTACATTGAACGTGCCCAGTACATTTGACGAGTAATAGTCGTACGGCCGCTGGATCGACGGCACGATATCCGCCAGCGCCGCAAAATGGAAGATATAGTCCACCCCTTCGAAGACGGGCGCTATCTCTTCCCTGTTCCTGATATCCATGTGATATATTTTCAGATTTTTGTTCTCTTTTTGATGGTCAAGGTTTTCGGGTCTCCCTGTCGTCCAGTTGTCGACCACCCTCACCTCATGCCCTTCCGCCAGCAGCCTGTCCACCATGTGCGATCCGATAAAACCGCAGCCGCCTGTCACCAGTGAAATCATGTTCATCCTCCATCCGCTTACCGGAAATAAAGAAATTTCCAGTAAGCATTATCGAACTATCTTCTATCGTTTTCATATACCGTCTGTCCCAGGACTCTCTCAGACCCGAAACGAGTCACAACCGCACGCCATCCCGTTCCATGATCATGTCAACCACCTGCTGCAGCATCAGATTATGTATGGACTCCACGATCCCGTACTTCTCTGACGGCACATACACATTGATTGTCCCCAGCTGTCTTGATTTGTTATCTTCTTTAAAACCTGTAAAGGTAACTGTCTCCATATCTTTCACATTTGCCATACTGATGGCGTTGACGATATTCTGCGAGTTGCCGGAACTGCTGACCGCCACCAGGAGATCCCTTTCCTGTCCGAGAAATTCGAGCGGTCTTGAGAACACATACTCGTATCCGTAATCATTCCCCATGCAGGTTGTCACGGCATTGTCGTACAGGCTATAAGTTTTCATGCCGCCGTTTTTCATGAAATCTGCCGTCATGTGGCTTGCGATCGCTGAGCTCCCGCCATTTCCTATGAAAAAGATCTGTGTCCCCTCTTTTTTGTGCCTGGTAAAGCATTCGATCAGTGTCTGCATCCCAGCGTCATAATCCAGCGCTGTGTCGTTTTCAATATAGATCCTGGTCTGATCCAGTGTGTGTATCAACTCGCTGATGTATTGGTTATTCATTGTAAGTACGCTTTCTTTTCGTTTGCTGTATTTTGTCTGGGATCGGTTGACCAAAAAATCCTGATAAAACGATGCGCTCGGTCATTGCTTTCTGAAATCCTGATATCATCTTATGTGATGATCTCCACATTCTGTATCATAACCGGTTTCCCGGTCTGCCTGTACAGCTGAACCACCGAACTGCCGTCCCCGTAATACGCATCGCTGAGTACCACCGCCCTGTCCACGTCGGCTGTCTCATCGTAGATTCCCCAGCCCTGTGTGATATAGTCTTCCTTTATCGCCATAAACTTGCGCAGGACTTCCGGACGCATGGACTTCATCGTGCTTTCAATCAACGGATGTGGACGCCATAATAACGCTATCTCATTCTGATTTTCCTTAAAAATTTTCAACACGCTCTCAATCTTGTCCACCCACTTTTCATTGTAGGCAAGCAGCGACGCGATCCCTGTATTGTAGAGAATGATCTTTTTCCAGCTTCCGTCGGCTTTCTCAATGACTTTCAGCCACTCTTGCGGGATATCCAGATCCTCCCGCTTTGTACTGCACACCCTGTCGTATTTGGGTGAGCCCAATCCCAGAAACTTCTGTTCCAGATATTCCTGATCCAGATGTCTGCCTTGCAGTCCGTGTCTCTTTGCAGCTTTCAGGTATTCCTTTATATAAATCTTTTTCATATCCTCAGACTGCACGATCACTTTGTCTGCGTTGATGATGCCTGGCATAAAACAAAAATGTTTGATATTTTCTATTACTTTTTCATTGTCAGGTGCCACCTCGTCAAGTACAAAATATGGAATATAGATCAGCTTTTCCGTATACTTTTTCAGATTGCCCGAAAAGAAATTCGGATGAACGCTTGTTACCAGATTCCAATTGTCATAGGCATTATGTATATAAATCATATCCGGCCTATGTTTTTCAAAATCAAATTCGTCATACCGTGTGATCGGCACATATTTGGGATACTGATCGGCCTCATAGTGCATCTCACGGAAACTTCCATCCGGATTCTTATCATAATATGGTATCGGAATGACATAGGCATCGCAGTTCTCATCCTCGTCTGCCGCCTTCCACACACTTTCCAGGCTGTCCCACATGCTTGCCTTGTAAGGGAGAAAAACGGCTTCCTTCCTGACACCAATATCATTTTTAATGCTGTTTGCCGCTTTGATCAGCTTCTGGCGCAAAAGTTTATATATTTTATTGATATTGATATCTTTACCTGCATTCAGATCCTCATAGATCTGATAGGTCAGCTCACAGTACTCCTCCAAAAAAAGTACGGTCGGATGTCCTTCTCCCTCCGTGTTCTCGATCAAAGTGCCCAATGTGATCCCGCCGTTCTGGCATTCCTCCAAGAGCTCCATCGCCGACGGAATGCTGCTCTGCTCTATGAACTTTCTAATCTGGTCATGCGCTTCTTCCATCTGCCTGACCAGCTCTTGTGCCTGCTCCTTCTGTGCCTTTCTCATGATCTGCCTCAATCATTTCATATTCTCGATATTGATCCCGCCAAGATGCAGTACTTCTTGATCTGTCACGATGGCAGACCCAGAAATCTTTTTTGTTTTAACGCGGCCTCGTATTTCTCATTCTGCACTCTGCATAACCTCCGACATCCTTTCCGCCTTCACGCAGTCTGTATTTCATACAGTACAATGGTCCTCAATCAATGCGCCCTGCAGACTTTGAGATCTGTTTTGGATTTATCATACGCGTTATCGGGACATTCCTGTCTGTAAAATTTATGTGCAAACATAAATTTTCACTTCGCTCCGCATAAGCTGCGGTCCTGGCATACCCGAGAGCCAAACATCGAAATCGATATCCAGCTTAGCTAATGCCGACTTTTTGCTTTCGGAACCGTGAAGAAACAACTTTGTCTTACCGCACAGTTGTTTCTTCGCGGTTCCGATCCGATCAAATCGGATTTTCCAACGTTGCAGGATTTTCCACGAACGTTAGTCTTTCCTGCATCATTGAATGTTATATGTTAATGTATGCTTTCTGTGATCCGCCCTGCGGTAAAATCATCTTGCGATCATTCATTCCCAGACGCATACAGATTAACCGGTCTGTGATGGTTCCGTGTTTTTACGCAATGCTGCACCAGTGCACTGACTGCTTGCCAAATACTCTTTTTGTATATTGGCTGCTGAGTTCAAAGCGATCGTAGTCCTCAAGCCGCAGCTATCGCACTCAAACAGTTTCCCCTGTCTCTTCCCTTCCGCACCACATGCAGAGCAGATCGCCCCTGTGTGTCTGGAACTGATCACTGCAAGCTCTATGGAATGGATCCTGCATTTATACGCGAGTCTTTCCCGGATATAACTGCTGAAATTCCGCGCCTGTTTCCTGTTCGCTGCCTTCGCATAGATCTTTGTCTTATTTTTCGTGACGGGTCTGGTGATCACGATCCTGGCAGGCTTTTCGACACGGATCATTCTGTTGATCTCTGTGTTGATGAAGGTCGTCGTCCGAACCCTCTCTTTTTCTTTCTGTCTGTCATATTTGCTTTTTCCGAGATTGTTGGCTTCTATAATGCCCGCCTTTCTGGCATCGCCTTCCTCAGCACTCTGCAAATATACCGTATACATTTTGCGGCGCTCCCTGTTTTTTCTCGCCAGCCGCTCCGTCTCCGGGTCAGTCAGCTCTTCCAGTGCTTCACCGTAAATGTGCCCATTGGACAATGTGAACAGATCCCTGCTGCCTATATAGACATAGATCGTGTTGGTGTAATCCTGATGTTTTCTCACCTTTGTCTCGACCGGAACTGCCAGGACGACATCATTTTGTCTGATCTGTACCTGCAGCTGCCTGTCAAACATGCGCCGATCCTTCATCGGTATAGCGATCCGCTTTCTGGGAATCCTGCATACGATCCGCATCGCACCGTCTTTGTAAGAATAGCCGTTTGGCGAAATCCGAAAGGAATCAGCGTGATCTGTCTGCGGCTGCGTCAGGTATCTTCTGGTAAGCCTGCACAACAGATTGTTCAGACGCTTTACATCAATGTCAAGTCCGACAGCGTTTCTGGGCATTTCATATTCCCGATGGTTTAAAACCGCCGCATACACACCGTTCATCTTCAGCACTGTCCTGAGATAGATCCTGTCGCTGTCGCTGAGATTTTCATTTGCGGTGATGCACTCGCTGATCTTGTTGCGCACAGTGCCCCAGCTGCATTTGATGTTCGTGACGGCATCTGCGATCGCAAGCTCATAGTACACTGCCGGAAGGTTTAGCTGCTCCCGCAGTCCGCAGCGGCGCATCTCGTTCAAAATGTTGTAGACAGGTGTCAGGTTATTTACGTTTTTGACCCCTGAATATTTCCTGTAAACATGATTTTTGACCTTGCAACAGTCGGCTGCGATCCCTCTCAAAAAGGTCATCGTCTCCTCCGGCAATGGCTGGCTGTACTGCCAGACTGTCTTGGTCACTGTACTGTCTGCGGGCACTGATCCCATCCCTTAGTCCTTCTCTGTGATATCCAGACCACACAGACTCTGCGGACAAATGTCTTTCAAACTGCACGGAATGCCTTGCAGCTCCCGCTGACATGTTCCTCAAGCCACATGTGTGCATCACAATCTACCATTCTGATATACGCAGCGATAAGAGACTGTGAAATTTCGCAGATTGTTATGATCTGCGAAACCTGTCCAAAAGGCTTTGCTGTAAGTGTATTTGCTATAGCTGACCACAAATCTGACCACGAAAACCCCCTTTTCTTTCAGTTGGAGAACGGTTTTGAACGTTTATTTTCACAATGACTGACCACAAATCCGACCACGAAAAAAGCAGAGATTTCCGCCATTTTTTAGACGAAAAGTATCTGCTTCCATATCTTTCTAACTCGGTTTAAACTTAATTTTTGAAAAAAGAATTGTCTTTTTGGTTAAAACATGATAGACTATTACCGATATAAAGTAATAGCAGTGAAAAAGTCCATTTTTCTAAGACATTTTAGTTCAATTTCGCAGATCATAACAATCTGCGAAATTTTTGCATTATACTGCAAGAAAATCGTGGTCCGATCACAAGAAAGTCGCCTCGCCCACCACGCAACTGCCAGCTCCTACTGACATACTTCCGCCAAATCTCCATTGTACAATCACACAAAAACCGAGCAGAAGATCGTCTCTGATTCTTTTTCTGCCCGGTTCTGCTTGCCATATTTATTTCCTTGATCGCGCAGTCGTGTGTCTGCTGTCCGCTCCGCTACACCACGGCTTCCACGATCGTTTTGCTGCCGATCTGGATCTTTTTCACGCCAGTCTCTTTCTTTTGATTAAAATTAAAACTGAGCATATATCCTTTATCCATATGATAATAGTCCAGATATTCCGCAAGCTGCCGTTCGCCTCTCTCATTGTACTCGTTTCCGCGCCAGATCTTGAGCTCGATGACAAACCGCTCCCCAAGGTAATCGACGATAATGTCTGTGCGCCTCTCGTCACGCGTCTGCGCCTCGATGTAATAATTTCCTGTGCCGTTTATGATCGGTTTCAGGAACAACAGGAAAAACTTGCGCCCGTTATCCTCAACAAACCGTTCGTTGTTCTGACCATAGATCTCATCGAAGGAAACCACAAACCTGCTCATGACGCTGTCCATATCGAGTCTTCCATCCTGGACAAAGCAGCTTTTATCCCGCTTCGCCATGCGGATGATCGCATTGGAAAGCTCCTCCTCAGAGTAAAAGTAGTTGTAGAGACGTGTCTCGAAAATACGGTTTGCGATCTGCACTTTTCCTCTTCTGTTGACCGCATACCCAAACATACATGCCAGATCGATCTCCTTCGTATCCGGATTGTATGAGAATTCGTCGCCTCGGAAGAGGATCGCCTGAAACATCTGCTTCATCTCCGGATATTCGTCGAGATGGCGGATCATGCTCTCAAACAGCGGCGTGTGCGCAACCAATATTTTCATGACTGCATGGACGACGCCCTCCTTTGACCACATTTGTTCCTGATTCTCAAATTCCTCATCACTGTCAAGATCCTCATCAATATATTTGCAGATCGCGGACACCAGGACCGGATATCCGGACGTGTAGGCGTAGATCTCCTCCGACACTGCCTGCAGATCCATCCCTGTATGATGCTCTTCCTCGTACTCCTCTAGCATCCCCGCGATCTGGGCAGCAGAAAAGCTCATATCGATCTTAAACTCCGCGGCGATGTTCCACGGGCTGTTGTACTGATGTTCGGACTCAGGGCGCAGCTTTAGTTTCAGATTCTTGATGTTGTAAACACCTGCCAAAATAACTGACTGAAAAATCGGCATCTTATCCCGCTTCAAATAATATGCCCTGAGCTGTGCCAGGAAATCAATAAAGACCTGGTTGTTTGATGCGCTGTCAACCTCATCGATCATCAGTACGATCGGACGCGAACTGTTTTCACACATACCGCTGAGGCACTCAAACAGTTCGCCCAGCCCGCCGTTTGGGTGATTTTTCTTAAAATCCAGCAGCTGATCCCGCAGCTGATCCTCCGCCTCTACATAGCGGAATGCAGTGACAAGCTTTTTGACCAGCGTCTGTGAAAAAATGATGTCGTCCTCAAAATCTCCCGTCGAAAATTCCTGAAAATCCAACGACAGAACAATGTAATCGTCTTTCAGATATTGTTCCAGCGCACCCAGGGTCGTCGTCTTGCCATACTGGCGTCCTCTGTTGATCACAAAATAATCTCCGCAATCCACCAAATTTTCCTTAATCTCTTTTAATCTGTCATTAAGCTTGACCATATAATGTCTCTGTGGATTACAAGAACCAGTAGTATTAAACTTTCGTTTCATCACTTTTTACCTCCGCCCATATCATCATACCCCCTATTTTACCAGTCCCGGCAGCATCTGTAAACAGGAGAATCCGCGAAAATCCGGCAAAAGTCCAGCCTGAAACCTATTTATTCATAGATCCGAAACGCTTTCCCGTCCCTCACCATGACCGGAATCACATCGATCGGCGCCGGAACCGTCACGGTCTGTCCGCCCTCATAGACTTTGTGCGTGTAGGCATCCGTCCACTGTGCCCCCCTGGGCAGATAGATCGTCCTGCTGTCCGCACCTGCCTCCATGACGGGCGAAACGAGCAGATCCGGTCCGAACATGTAGGAATCCTCCACCTCCCAGCTTGCCGGATCCTCCGGGAAATCATAGAACAGCGGGCGCATCACCGGCGAACCGCTCTCGCTTGCCTGCTGCATGCAGGTGCGGATATACGGTCTCAGATTCTCCCTGATAAAGAGATATTTCTTCAGGATCTCATAGTTGTCCTCGCCAAAGCTCCACACCTCATTGTCCTGTCCGCTCGTCAGCTGGCGCACGCCGTTTCGGAATTCCTGCTCGCGCTCATGCCACGGGGACCGCTCTCCGTGCATGCGGAATACCGGGCAGAATGCGCCCCACGCAAACCAGCGCACCAGGAGCTCCCGAAACGCTGGATCGCTGATGTCACCGCCCAGAAATCCTCCGATGTCGGAAGTCCACCACGGGATCCCGGCAATCCCCATATTCAATCCCGCCTGCAGCTGCTCTTGCATCGCGCGGAACGAGGAATAGATATCTCCCGACCATGTGAGCACGCCGTATTTCTGGCTCCCTGCCCACGCACAGCGCACGAGACTCATGATATCCGTCTCGCCCTCCGCCCGGAGTCCGTCATAGAACCCCTTCGCATAGCCCACAGGATACGTGTTGGTGCACTGCAGCGCCGGTCCCGCATAGTAGCGGTAATTGTCAAAGTCATACGGTCCGTACTCCGGCTCTGCCTCGTCGAGCCAGAAACAGCGGATCCCGTACCTGTAATAATTTTCCCTGCAGCGCTCCCACACATACTTCTGTGCGCCGGGGTGCGTCGCATCGTAAAACACGGTATTCCCCATCCAGGTCATGTGATTCTGGTTCCCGCGATCCGCGTTCACCAGATAGCCCATGTCGCTCATCCTGCCAAAATTCTCGCTCCGCTCATCGACTGTCGGCCAGACTGACACGACCGTCTCTATGCCAAGCTCCTTCAACTCCCTGACCATCGCCTCCGGATCCGGCCAGTCAAGCGGCTCAAACTTGAAATCGCCCTGCATCGTCCAGTGGAAAAAGTCGATCACGATCGCATCCATCGGAAGCCCGCGTCTCTTGTGCTCGCGCGCAACTGCCAGCAGCTCATCCTGCGTGCGGTAGCGAAGTTTGCACTGCCAATAGCCAAGCCCGTACTCCGGCATCATCGGCGTCCGCCCCGTGGCAAGGGAGTACTGCGCCTCGATCTCAGCGGGCGTGTCCCCTGCGGTGATGAAATAATCCAGCTTTTTCGTGCTCCTCGCATGCCACTCCGTCTTGTTTGTGCCGAATGTGGCTGTACCGACCGCCGGGTTGTTCCAGAAGAAGCCATACCCCCTGCTCGACACCATGAACGGCACGCTCGCCTGTGAATTTCTGTGCGCCAGCTCGAGCACCGCGCCTTTCTTGTTCAGGTTTTTCTCCTGATACTGCCCCATGCCGAAGATCTTCTCGTCGTCAAACGCCTCGAACCGCGCAGTCAGCTCAAAGTCCGATCCGCCCTGGAGCGGTCTCAGCTCCCTCGCCACGACCCGGAGCGGCACACAGTAGCGGTTGATCCTGTCGCGCGTGCGCCAGTACTCCTCTGTCAGGATTTCGCCCCGCTGATTGTAATACGAGATCCATCCCTCATGCGACACCTTTGCCGTGATCTTTCCGTTGGTGATACGCGCCTGTTTCGCCCGCTGGTGGTATTTTGCGTACGCCTCCCCCCTGTACCACGGATCTGTCACATCGATCTCCTCAAAGGCGATCTGCGGCGTGATATCCTCCATTTTCTCCGTGAGCGCCCAGTCGTTCGCGTCCATCTGCGGCACTGCGCTCATGCGCACGCGCAGGGAGTTTGCTCCCCACGGCTCGATCCACACCGCGCTCTTTCCCTCCGCTATCACCAGTCTGTTTCCCTCTTGATATATTCTCATCCTGTAACCTCCTCACCGTACTTTAATCCGTTTGAGCCTGTCGCGAGATAAAACCTGCCAAACACACGGCAGTCCCCGTCAATACTGTTGATCTCTCCGTACATCTGCCTGTCCGTATTCAGCCGCTCATAGCTCTTTCCCCCGTCAAGCGTCCTGTAAAAACCATACGCCCCGTCAACGATGCCGTTACAATAGATTGCCTTATCGTCCGTAGCGTAATCACTCTCCGGTGAAAGGATCCCGAGTCCCATCCGAAACACGCTGTCACCTTCCCTGCTCAGCCTTGCTGTCTGTATGACATCCGTGTCAGGATCGTACGTCAGTTTCCACAGCCCGTCCGCTCCGAGCGCCATATATAGTACGCCCCGCTTTCCGGTCTCCGCGCGCACTTCCGTCTTGTTGGCGCAGTCGATCTTCCCAAAGTGCACCTTCGGGAACCCCGCCGGAAGCAGGCGCTCGTGATAGGTACTTCCCCCGTCCGTGCTGACGTAAAAATCCGAATGGTCGCCAAAAGCGTAGAACAGGCTGCTGTCCACCCGGTCGGAAAAGACCTTGATATCCCCCTGCACCTTCCGCTTTCCGTCCAGCGTAAAGACCTTGCAGATCGAGAAACTGACACCCGTGTCATGACTCACGATCACCCTGCCCACCGGAAGGTTTATGCCGTCCGCAACAGACCACACGATATTTTTGCAGTCCGGCGACATCGCGACCCAGCCGGAATTGACATTCGGATTCTCTATGTTCCGCAGCGCCGCATCCAGATCACTGTCCAGACCAAACGGCATGTCGAGTCTCGTAAACGTGCGACCCTGGTCACGCGAAAGGATCAGCCCGCCCTTGGTCTTTCCCGTCCAGTTTCCGCGCGGCGTCACGACAAGGACACTGGGATCCGCATCCGAAAAGTCCGCGTTGATGCATGTGATGTACCGGTTCCCGTCGTCGTCCGCAAAAGAATTCGCACAGGGACTGTCCAAATCCGCAAACGCAAATCCGCCGAGATCGCCCACGATATCGACAACCTGCACGTCACCCTTTGGCATGGCGTACACATTCAGATGGACAGTCTCCTCGATCCCGTCACACCAGTCCGTGAAACAGCACTTCCCGTCTCTCAGGTTTCGCGTCCGAAAAACGCCTGTCCCTGTATTGAACCACGCCTCGCTGTCATCATGAGGATTGATCTTGAAGTCGCTGAGCCAGTGGATCAGCGAGTGTCCCCCGTTGCACGCCGGCTGCATGTAGGGCGCGCGGAACGTGATCTCACCCTCATCCAGATCGTACAGGATCTGCTGCCAGCTTTCGCCGTGATCGAAGGAGCGGAACACACTGTCCCCATCATCCTTGACGATCGTGGTACACACGACCATCCCGGGCGTCTGCATGGACACATCGATACCGGAAAAACCAAAGTCCAGCGGTCTGTCTAAATCAGCCGGAATCCTGTCCAGCCCAATCCCGGCAGCCCTGCCAGCTTTTATTGGTGTGATCTCCTTGAAGGCGCCGATCGTTCCATCGTCAAGTATCGCATAGCGCGCGATCCTGCCGTCGATCGTGTCGCCGGAGTCACAGCTGTACCCGTTTTCGGCCACGTAGGAGCGCCTTCCGGTGGAGGCAAAGGTCACATACAGATATTTCCCGTCAAATGCACACCGCTGCGCCACCAGCCCGTTCAGGCGGCAGCCCTCAATGACTTTGCCCTGCGGTTCGGGGAGCGCTTCGAAGTGCGCGCCGCCGTCGTAGGAGACATACAGGCTGTGGCCTCTCATATTCTGATCCCGATCCATGCCCGTCACACCCGCGGACGAGACGATCAGCGCATTGCCAGCCTGTGTGACAAACGCGAGGTACTCTTCCGCCAGAGCCGTGAGCCTGCGCCATTTTTTTCCCTGATCGTCCGTGACCCACAAGCCTTCCTGCTGGCTTGCATAGTACAGTCGCTGCGGATCATTCTGATCCACGATCAGCCGCTCTCCGGTTCCCCTGCCGTTTAAGTTCCCGTGGATCATCACGGGTATCTTCTCATAGCTAAAGTGCCCACCATGGTCCTCCGAGACTGCCAGCACACCGGACTTTTCCGCATTGATGCCGCAGGCAATGTACAGCATTGCGGGATCCGCGTCGTCCAGCGCCATCGAGATCGGAAACGTCTCGCTCAGATCCCTCATAGTGACGTGGGAGATCAGGCTTATCCACGTCTGCGTCTCCGCGTCGAATCTGTATGCGCCGCCAATATCGGTTCTCGCATACAGGACATCTCTCTCTTTTTTGTGATATAAAAATCCTGTGACATAACCTCCGCCGGGGATGGGAAGGTTTTTGTACTCATATGAAATCTGCTTCATGGCAAGTCCTCCGTTTTTGATCCGCACCGCCATACACTGACAGCCTGTGATCCGCAGCAGACACGCAGTACGCCCCGCCGCGATCACCGGCAGTCCCTGCACGGCACCACATATATTTGATAAGTCATTATTGAGACATTATACCATGAAACCATACAAATAAATACCAGCTAGATTAGTTTCGATTCACGTCAGTTTTATATATATTACTGTTCACGCCCCAGCTGATTTCAACAACATTTTAAGCATTGAAGGCGTAAACAGTAATCGTTTTGCACACAAAATGCTAAATTTTAGCATTTTGGCGCACGCTTTTCACTACTTTGATAGATGAGGAAACAGTAACTTATATATCACTCCGCCGCTTCCTGCAGCTGTGTCATGCCGCCGACCAGGATGAGCCTGTTGTCCGCATAGATCCCCGGAAACTGGCTCATGTCAAGCGGATTGGTGCCGCGCCCTGCCTCGATCGTGTAGCCGGGGCGGTTGTACGCCTCGATGAACCAGTCCTTATACCCCGCATAGCCCGACGCGTAGGGCGTCTCCTCCACCTGGTAGCCGCTGACGCTGCCGAAGTATTCCGCGATGCGTCTCGAGCGCTCCGGCTCGTAGTCGAGATACTTCCAGTAAATGACCTCTCCCTGCGTGTGGTAGGCGAGGACCAGCTGGAAGTCATGGGCGTTCGTGAAGTGGAACATATTGATGCTCTCGACCGCAGACAGCGGCGCCTCCCCCACAAAATCCCGCGGTGCAGGCGATGTAAATCCCTGCGCGAATTTGATCTCCCTGGCATTCTCCCACCCTGCCGGGAACTGCAGGTTCAGGTCGATCCCGTTGATGTTTGCCTTCCAGCCGTCAGGATACGGTATCGAAGGATAATCCGACGAGATCGCCATCGCCTGCTCGACATACTCCTCATTGCGGATCATCCCGTTCACCAGATCCGCACCGTCCGGATTGACCATCGGGATCAAGAATAGACTAAAATCCCGAAAAAGTACCCCGGTGTCCTCCCCGTAGAGATCCTCTCCCTCGGCGTAAGCTTTTGCGTAGGATTCCGCAAACTTGAGCAGGATCGGCGTCGTGATCCACTCGTTGGCGTGGAAACAGGCATTGTAGCAGACCTGCGTCGGTCCCTCGCCCAGCTGCAGATAACACACCTCCCTGCCCATGACACTCTTTCCGATACATCCCGAGATCAGGAACGGATAACGGATCCGCAATCCTTCCAGGATAAACTCCGTGAGACTGGACGTGTACGGCACGCCCTCGTCAACCAGTGCAAAAGAAAAAGGAACGTAGATCCGCGTCCCCAACTGTAAATTCATGGCGTCAAGCGACGGATTTGCCGTCAATATGAAAGACACCTGTGTATCATATGTGTCGGCTATCCCCCACAGTGTCTCGCCCGCCGCGATCACATGCGTCGTGTAGCCCTTGAGGTACGGGATCAGCTTCGCCCACGCCGCCCTGTCCACGTAGCAGCCGACTCCCTCCCCCATAAATTCCTTCAATGCACTGCAGGTTTCTCTGCCATACTGACCGTCCACTGCAATCGGAAAACCAGCCCTCCTCAAAGCCAGCTGCAGATACTCCACTGCAACACCCACATCCCCAACATAAATATTGCGCATAGTCCCCTATTTCCATCAAATCCTATATTTGTATAATCTATGCCGGAAACCGGGCATCCATGCATTGAAATCGAGAAATCGCGAGATCGCCTCCTATATGATCCTGCTCAGGCTTTCCTGGATCCCCCTCACAACCTCCGGCTTATTCATCGAATAGACATGGATATGCTTGATCCCGTTCGCGATCAGGTCGATGATCTGGTCGGTGGCATAGATGATCCCCGCCTGCTGCATCGCCTCCGGATTCCTGCCAAAGCAGTCCACAATGCTCCGAAACCGCATCGGCACATTGCAGCCCGAAAGCTTCACCGCATTCTGCAGCTGGGAAGGTCTTGTGATCGGCATGATCCCCGGAATGACAGGGACATCGATCCCGGCCTCCCGCACCCTGCAGAGGAAATTGTAAAAGATATTGTTGTCAAAAAACATCTGCGTCGTCAGATACGCACAGCCCGCATCGACTTTCTTTTTCAGATTCAAAATGTCCTCCTGTGTGTTCTCCGACTCGACATGTCCCTCCGGGTAACATGCGCCGCCGATACACATGCCGCCAAACGCCCTGATGTCCGCCGCAAGCTCCGACGCATAGTGGTAATCCGTAAATGGTTCCCCCTCGAAATCCTTCGGCTTGTCCCCGCGGAGCGCCAGCACATTCTCGATCCCCGCTGCCCGCATCTCCTCGAGCGCCTGACGGATCCCCTCCCTAGTTGCGCCGACGCAGGTCAGGTGGGCGATCGTCGTCACCCCGTACGTTTCCTGGATGCCCTTCGCGATCCTAAGCGTATTGCCGCGCGTGCTCCCGCCCGCACCGTAGGTCACACTCATGTAGCTTGGCTTCAACTGTGCGACACCGTACGCCGCTTTCTGCACTGCCTCGTAGTTCGCCGTAGCCTTGGGCGGAAACACCTCAAAAGACAGTGTCACATCATTTTTCAGTAAAATCTCGTTTAATTTCATTGTTCTTCTCCCCATTGTTTGTCAATTTTCCGATCCAGTTTTTCCTCAAAGACTTCCTCCGGAACAGGTCTGCTGTAACGGTAGCCCTGCGCCACATACGCGCCGATCTCCATCATAAGCTCTGTGTCGTTCTCATTCTCGACACCCTCACAGACCACCTGCGCCTCCAGATCCTGCGCCAGGTTCACGATATTCTTCATGATCTTCACCTGTCTCACACGGTTCTCGTTGTTCAGCAGGAACGACCGGTCTAGTTTGATAACAGATGCCGGGATCTGCTCAAACACGCCGAGCGACGAATAGCCTGAGCCAAAATCGTCGATCGAGAGCCGGATCCCTTTTTTGCGAAGGACTTCGACAGTCTCCTTCACCTTATTCTGCTGAAGCTCCTCCACCACGAGTGTCTCCGTGATCTCGACCTCTATATACTCTTTCGGGATCCGATACTTGTCCATCACCGCCTCAAACTGCTCCGGGAAATTCTCCCTGGTGAAATGGATCCTCGAAAAGTTGCACGAGATCGGCACGACCTGCTTCCCGTCGTCCATGCGGCGCCTCAGCAGCCTGCACGCACACTCCATGACGAAGAAATCGATCTCCGTGATCCGCCCGGTCTGCTCAAAATACGGCACGAAAAATCCCGGTGCCCTGATCGCGCCGTGATCCGTCGGATCCTTGAATCGCACGAGCGCCTCAGCCCCCACGATCTGCTCGCTGCGGATGTCCACTTTGGGCTGATAGTACGCCACGAAATCCTTGTCGATATCGACGGACTCGAGCAGTTTTTCCCTGTCGTGATTCTCTTTCAGCTGGATGCGCAGATTTTCATCGTAGATCCGTATCTCATTGCTGTAGCTGTTCTTCAACAGATCGGACGCCTGTATCGCATACGATATGCACACCTGTATATCTGCACTTCCCGGTGGGATGCAGCACACTCCCATCGTGATCGGCATCCGTATGTCTGCCGTCTCATATATCCTCTGTGTAATCTGATCCTCGAGATCCGCCAGCCTTGCCTCGAGATCCGCCAGCTTGTCATATCTGACAAACAGCACGAAGTGATCGCCCTGGCTCCTGGCATACTGCTCCTTATCACAGTCCATGTTTTCCGCCAGCACACACACCATCAGCTCGAGAATCTTCTGCCCTGCATGCCATCCATACAGTGTATTGTACCTCCTGAACTGGCAAATATCCATGTAGGCCACCGCGTATTTCTGGTTCCTGTCCGCCGCAAGCCTCTGCTGTGCCCTGTATTTCAGATAATTCAGATTCCATATATTGAGATCCGCATCCTTGTACATCAGCTTCTGGATCCGCCTGCTGTCGCGGAGCATGTGCAGCATCACGAGCACTATGCAGACAGCGGCGAGCACCACGATCACGACGATCTGCACACTGTGGGCTCTGATAAAACTCTCCACACTGTTTTTGGCAAACAGATTATCCTTGAGCATATAATCGTTCACCATCTTGTCGCTCACTTCGAGCAGCTCTTTGTTCAGAATGCCGAGCAGCGGTGAGTTTGAATCCTCCTTCACCGCCATATAGATGACATGCGTGTCGTTCAATACACTGCGGATCTCAAGCTTGTTCAGCCTCAGATCCGATCCGAGCAGATACTCCGACAGATAGCCGTCACAGAACGCAGCGTCCGCCTCGCCTCTGTTTACCGCATAGAGACACTCCAGCTGCGAGTCAAGAACCAGGATCCGTGCATCCTCATTCACCAGCAGCGCGATATTCTCCTCGTCATCGCCATTGTTTACAGCCGCCAGCACTTTGATCTCGTTGGCAGTGCTGTCCCGGTCCATGATGATCACATGCGGCACCTCCGCATATGCCTTTGTTACCGCGACACCGGAATCTCTCAGACTTTTGGGCGTGTCCCCGCAGTAATCGAGAAGATCGATCCTGCCGTCAGCCAGCGCCTGTTTCGCCTCATCCATGTTTGGCATCTCGACATAGTCGAACGTAAGTCCGGTGAGCGCAGACACTTCATCGAGCACCTGCTTTGCCAGCCCGTGATATATCCCGTCAATCTCATAAGAAAACGGATAGTAGCCGTCAAAATAGCCGACTGTGATGTTCTTCTTCGCTTCGATGTAATCCTTTTCTTCCTGCGACAGCAATATCGTGTGATCCAGCCTGCTGTCATAGTATTTCGTGATCAGCTCATTCTCGAGATCCGGGCGTTTCATCCTGATATCCGCGATACCCTGATTCAACTCCCGCATCACCTCGTCATTTCCCTTGTACGAGATATAGTAGATCGGCATCGGCGCAAAACGACCGATGATCCGCTGTCCGTCCCTGATCTCTGTCAGGGAATGCACCATCGCGTCGATCTCCTGCTCTGCAAGTGCGGTCTGAAGTTCCGCAGTATTGTCATACGCTATCACCTTCGGATCACGGATACCCTGATCCGAGAGGTACTCGTAAAATTCCTCCTTCCTGACATACGTCTTCACGATGCCGTATGTGATATGGTCCATCGTGTCAAAATCCTCGTAAGGGATACTGCTCCCGCCGTTCACGGCGATCGTTCCAAACGTGTAACCGCTCGCGAGGCTGGCATACTGATAGATCTCCGCCCGCTTGCTGGAAAACTGCGCGGAACCGACCAGGTCGATCTCTTTGTCCGCAAGGCGCTGCAGCGCGTCATCCCAGCTGTCACACTCCACATACTCGATCTCCCAGTTCACATAGTCGCAGAGTGTCTCCAGGTACTCCACATCCATGCCGCTGTAGGTGCCGTCCTCATTTTTTTCGTTGTAGCCCTCCATTGGAAAGAATCCGACCTTCACCGTGCGTTTCTGCGCGCCGTGCACGCGCGATATGCCGGTGCCTCCTGCCATACAGACACAGATCATGACCAGCATGACAGACAGCAGCAGACTTGTCCTGACGTTCCTTCTTTTTCTACGCTCATTGTACATCGCTATGCTCCTCATTACCCAAAGGAACTGTCGGCAAATATCCTGCACAGGCACGCACATGGTATTTGCGAGCATTTCCTAACCCGCAGGCAGCCTGTGCCGCCCATTGCTTTCGTGTACATTATAGCATAAATTTGCGGCCACATACAACCCGAAAATGAACCTGCACTCATTCACCGAAGATGTCCACGGCGTTTCCCACGACAATCACTGCCGGCGGCTGGATCTGTGCCGCATCCGCCCTTGCCGCGATGTCCGAGAGTTGTCCCCTCACTGTCGTGACAGCCGAGTCAAAACTGCCGTGTACCACTGCCGCCGGCGTGGAAGCTTCCTTTCCCGCCCGCATCAGCGCCTCCGCGATCTGCGCCAGGTGCCCGAGTCCCATCAAAAACACAAGCGTTCCCTCGAGCCGGGCAAGCGCCGGAAAGTCAATGTCCTGCGCAAGCCCGCCGCCGGCTGTGTGTCCTGTGATGACATGAAAGCTCCTGCTGACCTCCCTGTGCGTCACCGGGATCCCTGCAAGCGCGGGGATCGCGATGCAGGAGGTGATGCCGGGAACATAGTCTGCACGGATCCCTGCCTCGCGGAGCGCTCGCAGCTCCTCCATCCCCCTCCCGAACACATACGGATCCCCGCCCTTTAAGCGGACTACCAGACCGCCCTCCTGCGCCTTTTGTACGAGCAGCCCGTTGATCTCCTCCTGCGGCATACTGTGCCTCCCGCTCCTCTTTCCCACATAGATCCGCTCACAGCTCTCCGAAGCATACTCCAGAAGTCTCCGGTCAATCAGATCGTCATATACCAGAACCCTTGCGCGCCGTATCGCGCGAAGCCCCCGCAGTGTGATCAGGTCATAACTGCCGCAGCCCGCGCCGACAAGCAACACGCCCTCCGCACCCCTCACAGGCTGCTGCCTGTCCTGTGTGTATGCTGTGATCCTCCGCATCGTCTCCTGCTCGTCAAACACTGCATCCGCGTCCATGCACAGATCCGCCATATCCCTCAAAAACGCCGCGCGCCGCGCACCGTCCGCGATATACTCCCTCGCGAGCGGCCGCAGACGATCCAGATAATCCAGGATCCCTTCCATATCCGCCGGTATCCGGGACGCGATCTGACTCCGGATCGCAGCCGCCACTGCCGGGCTTGCCCCCGCCGTCGAGATCCCGATGCTGAGTTTTCCCGCCTTCACAAGCGACGGAAAGACGAAGCTGCACGCCGTTTTGTCGTCCACAACATTGACGAGGATCCCCTTCTCCCTGCACAGCCTTCCGATCTCTGCATTTACATCTCTGTCGTCAGACGCAGCGATGATAAAGTGCCTCCCTGTCAGATCCCCAGGCTCAAATCCTCTATGTATGACACCTATGTCATTTTCCAGGGCAAACTGCCCCAGCTCCTCCGAAATCACCGGTGCCACTACCGTTAGCATCGGTCCATAGGGCAGGAGCTTTTGCAGCTTGTGGAGCGCAACCCTGCCGCCGCCCACCACCAGACCACGCTGCCCCGCGATATCCACAAAAAAGGGAAAATATCCCATCTCCTTATCCTCCTAAATCTGATCCCGCACCCAGAATACCGCTTCCAGCAGCGCATAGATGACCGGCTGGTGCAGCATGTAGATCGCAAAAGAATGTCTGCCCAGCCACTCTGCCGTCCGCCAGACACTGTCCTCAAAAAAGTGCATACACTTTTTTGCATTCAAAATGCGAAAGGTAAAATACCCCGCAGTGAACAAAAATACCCAGGGGATCAGCGAAAAATAATCTGTCGAGTAAAATGTCTTATCGGGAAACCCGAGATAAGCCGTAAACGTATTCTGATACAATCGATCGGGAATCCTGATAAAGTGCCACTTTTCAAAGCCGAGATACCGTTCATTGACATTCCTCGTCATGAAGAACAAAAACCCGCTGACCGACAGTCCGACGGCTGCCGGAATCCTGCGGATCCACTTGTCAAGTGCATTCAGCGCCAGCATACAGGAACCTATGAGCGTCAGCACGCCAAAAACGACCTTGCTCTGCGGCATGACTATCACAGTCAACAGCGTGATCACTGCGCCCCCCAGAAAGACGGTAATACCCCGTTTCCATGTGCGGCTGCCAAGTGACCAGCAAAACCCTGACAGAAAGATAAAAGTCCAGCAGATTCCCTGCTGCCAGGCATAAGCCCCCCTTGACTTGTACCAGTTCCAGTCGACCTGGTACAGATAGACCAGATCCCATACGGCATGGTACGCGATCATGTTCAGCAGCGCGATGCCGCGGATGCCGTCCAGCTTTTCGTACCGTTTTCTCACAATATCGTGCCCTTTGTTCTCACTCATAGTATGTACTCTCCATCTTCATTCGCCTCATATAACTACATATCAACTATATACCAATATTGCTGTACAGTTCCTTTCCTTTCATAAAAGACTGCTATCTTTCATTTTTAGAGTTGTCTTGTCTATATTAAAATAATTAATAATATAAATAACTGTCAAAAACCCGATCAATAGTCGCGTGATCCACGGACGCTGCACTGTCAGGATCATGGGATTTTGATAATACATTTATACAAAGGAGAAAACTATGGGAAGACATGGAGAAAACATCCGGCATCGCAAGAGCGATGGCAGGTGGGAAGGACGCTACAAGGTATATCAGGAAGAAAAGAACGGCTATGTATACCGCTCTGTATATGGGCACACATACGCCGAAGTCAGGGAGAAGCTCTCGATCAAGCAGCTGGCCGCCAAAAAAATACTCCCAGGCGGCAGTCTGGAGATGGACAGCGCTGCCCTGTTCTCGCAGGCAGCCACCGAGTGGCTTGAGCTGATCCGGGAAAAATGCAAATACTCAACCTACGTAAAATACGACACGGTCTATCGGACACACCTCGCCGAGCTTTTGGGCGACTGTCCCCTGATGGATGTCTCGGACACCAGACTGCAGGCAGAGATCCCCGACAATTTGTCCGAGAACACGCAAAAGAGCATTTACTGTGTCGCAAACCAGATATTGCGCTATGTGAACAGCCGGTATCGCATCAGCGTTCCCATCCTGGTAAGATTATCCAGCCACACAGAGAGAAAAACCATTGAGATCCTATCCGTGGCAGAGCAGATAAAGCTTTTTAACTGCATCTACACCGACATGGACAAATACAAAATCGCGATCTCGCTCTCTCTGCACCTCGGACTGCGGTTGGGTGAGATCTGCGCCCTGAAATGGATCGATATCGACTTCGAAAACCTGACAATGACGATCAGCCACACGGTACAGCGGATCACTGCGACAGATCCGACAGACGAGGCGTCGAGGACGAATCTCCTGGAAAGCGACCCCAAGAGTGACTGCTCCAGGCGGATCATTCCCGTAACCTGCGAGATCCTGCACATGCTTGACCAAATCCATGATGACCAGCCGTACATTTTCGGCGGGACAAAACCATTGGAACCAAGAACCATGCAGTACCAGTTCAAAAGGATCCTGAGAGAGGCATCGATCTCCGAGAGGAATTTTCATATACTGCGCCACACATTTGCAACAAACTGTGTGGAGAAAGGAATCGACGTGAAAAGTCTCAGCGAGATCTTAGGGCACTCCGATGTCAGGATCACCCTGAACCGCTACGTGCATCCGACCATGGACGCCAAGCGGCTGCAGCTGGAGCAGCTGGTTCACTTTTACAGTCAGATTTGTGAGCAGGCGCAGCATTAAGCGCCTGTCTCTATCATCACTTTGACGTACTCCTGCAGCTTGTCCCGCATGATCAGCAGCCCCTGGTCCAGAGCATCCAGCGGAAAACCGTGTGTGATGCTCTGTTCCGGGCGGATTCTCTCCCGCTGCAGCCTGTCGAGCACATAGTGCCAGTCATCCTCCCTGTCATGCCTGAACGATGAATTCCAGCTCCCCTTTACTGTCAGCTGGTCGCGCAGGATCTTCCAGTACAGGTTTTTCTCAAATGCCATATCCGAAGCCGGGTTTCCGACAAGCTGCACGGTTCCGTCTGGCGCCGTGCCCATGACCGCGCCCGCCACCGTCTCATTTTTGCCGACACATTCAAAGAAGACATCGACGCCGGTACCGCCTGTCTGCGCCGTCAGCCAGCCCTGCGCGCCCCCTTCTCTGTTGTCGTAAAAGTGTTCCGCACCAACGCCGAGCGCCAACGCAGTCCTCTTCTGAAAGTCTTTATTTCCGATCACATACAGATTCGAGTATCCCGCCTCGATCAAAAACATAGCAAGCAGTATGCCGATCGTGCCAAAGCCACAGACCGCGATCGGCATGCCCCGATCCGCGTCATCCGGGATCGCACTGCGCATGGCGTGGACCGCCACCGCCATCGGCTCCATCATCGCCGCCTGTCTGTACGACACGTTGCCCGGCAGCCTGATCAGATTCCACTCCGGCACCGTGACATACTCCGCAAATCCGCCGTCCCTGCGCGAACCGAGATAGCTGTAACCGCGGCACAGCTCGTAGTGCTGTTTTCTGCACGGCGGACAGTTCCTGCAGGGGATCAGCGGAAAGACACCGACGCGCTGATCCTGCCACCGCTCATCCACCTTTTTGCCCAGCCGAACGACCTGTCCCGCAAATTCATGACCCGGGATCAGCGGGTGGACGTGCGCACCGGTCCGATAGATCCTCGGGATATCCGAGCCGCAGATGCCCGCCGCCTTTACCGCGACAAGCACTTCATTTTCCGCCGGCTCAGGTCTGTCCGCCTCCTCCAGGTGTATCGCGCCGATATCATGCAAAACCCATGCCTTCATCTCTCTCATCTGTCCCTTCTGATCGATTTATCGTCATCTGCTGTTGAAACGCTCTGCAGCCAGCCTGCGGAAACGCTCCAGATCGCTCCTGGTCGTTATCTTGATGTTGCCCTCGTCGCCGGGAATCATGGCTATGTCCATACCCGCCATGACCGCAGGCTCTGTCGAACCGTTGATCTGTCTGATCCGATCCGGGCAAAGCCTTCGGTTCGCCTCATAGTACAGCCCGATCCGAAACGCCTCCGGCGCCTGTCCCGCATAGATCTCCGTCCTCTCCAGCAATGCGCTGACTGTCCTGCCATCCACACTCCTGTACACCGTATCCTTCATGGGCAGCACGGGCATGGCGCCATCGTGGCCTTCCACCGCCCTCACGCAGTCCGTGATCATCTGTTCCGAGAGGAGCGGCCGCGCCGCATCGTGGATCAGCACCACGCCGGAATCATCGGCATAGTTTCTGATATCATCCAGCCCGTGACAGATGGACAGCTGGCGGTTCTCGCCCGGAAGGGAAAAGCCGCGGAATTTTCTGCCGGCATCGTACTTTTCCAGCCAGCCCGCAATTGTCTCCTGCCACTCCTGCGCTGCCACGATCTGTATCGCATGGATCTCCCTGTGGCGGGACAACCGCTCAACACAATACGAAATGACAGGTCTGTCATTCACTTCGATATACTGTTTGGGAATATCCGCGCCCAGACGGACGCCGCTTCCCCCCGACAGAATCAGTGCAACTGTCATGAAGTCCCTCACTACCTTTTTATTGATTTATTTTATAGTTCTTTTTTATTGATCCTTTTCGCCTTTTTGGACTTGCTGAGATTGTATTTCATCTCATACGCCTCAAAGAGCTCCCTGTACATACGGTTGTTCATCTCGCGGATGCTCTTCTGGTACTCGTGGGTGTCGAAATCCTGTTTCTCCGACTCCAGGAGCGCGACTGCCACGTTGGAGCAGTGCGCGCCGATCCGCTCAAAATCGGTCAGAATATTGTTGAAGGCAAATCCCTGCTTCAACTCGCATTTGCCGTTGCGAAGACGCGTGATATGCCTTGATTTCAGCTCGTTGCAGAGCGCGTTGATGAGCTCTCTCAGGGGTTCCACCCGGATCGCCAGATCGATATCGTCATACGCAAACGAGTCCACTGTGATATCAAGGATCTCCCGGACTGCCGCCCCCAGGACAGACAGCTCATACGTCGCCTCGTCCGAGAAGGATATCTTCTTCTCATAGAGCTCGTTCGCCGATTTTGACAGGTTTACCGCGTGATCGCCCAGACGCTCGAAATCGCTGATCGTATGCAGGAATATGGAGACCTGCTTAGACTGGCTCTCCGTCATGTCGCGCCCTGTCAGCTGCATGAGATACGTGCCGAGCTTGTCCTCGTACTTGTCGATCAGATTTTCCTTCTCCTGCACTTTGTTGTAGCGATCCTCCGAATAATTGTCAAACAGCCCCATCGCGCGCGCGATATTTTTCCTCGCCTTCTTCGCCATGCCGTTCATGGCAGTGTGGCTCTGACCGATCGCGAGCGCCGGGTATTTGAGGAAACGCTCCTCGAGCAGGTCGAAATCCGCCTGCTCCTCCCTGTCCTCCTCGGTGTCCTTCACCAGCGCAAACACAAGCCTCTCGATCCACTTGATGAACGGGAACAGGATCATGACTGTCGCCAGCCGGAACACCGTGTTCAAGATCGCGATCGCGATCGGACTCATCGTCATATCCATGAAGTCAAACCGGACGATCGCATTGACCGAATAGAATGCGACTGCCCAGAAGACCATGCCGAACAGGTCATTCATCAGATAGATGAGCGCCGTCCGCTTGCCGTTCTTGTTCGTTCCGATCGAGGAGAGGAGTACCGGGCACGCCGCACCCACACCGATACCGAGCGTGATCGGAAACGCAGATGCGAACGTGATCGCCCCTGTCACGGAAAGCGCCTGCAGGATACCGATCGACGCGGAGGCACTCTGCAGCACCGCCGTGAACGCGATGCCGACCAGTATGCCCATGAAGGGATTGGAAAACATGGTGAGTGTATTGACAAAATGCGGGTTCTCCTTCAGCGGCGACACCGCCCCGCTCATACTCTGCATGCCGAACATCAATATCGAAAATCCAAGCATGATATCACCGATATTTTTGTAGGTGCTCTTCTTCGAGACCATCTTGAACAGGATACCGATGATGGAGACCACTGCCGAGATCGTCGTTGTGGACAGAAGCTGCGCGATACCGCTCGAGCCTTCTATGTAGGACAGGCAGAGGATCCAGCCGGTGATGCTCGTACCGATGTTGGCTCCCATGATGATGCCGATCGCCTGTGCCACCTTCATCATGCCCGAATTCACGAAACCGACGACCATGACCGTCGTCGCCGACGAGGACTGTATGATCGCCGTGACCGCTGTCCCTAAAAGCACACCTTTGATCGGTGTGTTCGTCAGCTTGAGATCGGAAGAGCACACGTCTGAACTCCAGTCACACAAACA
>CAJUES010000032.1 GCA_910585765.1 uncultured Lachnospiraceae bacterium
GTTTTTAGTGCCAAATTCTTCATTTTTCCACAAGCTGCATCATTATTACTGACTCAACGTATAAACTATTGTCCAAACCACATCACATATCTTTTTATTTCTTGTCCGCCTTTTGTTCCAACATTTTTATAGAATTCAAATAATCTTCTTCTACATCACTAATGGTTCTAGCTTTATATTTCTTATATTCATCTGTTGCCTTATTAACAGCCTGCTTATGAGAGATACTTCCATTTCCCTGCAATAACTGCTCTCCTGTCATTGTAAGAATACGATCTAAATGTTCCGCCCAATCTTTCATGGTCATTGCCTGTTCACGTTCTGCCTGACGTTCTGCAAAATCTAAATATCCAGAAACAAGTTGTCCCATAGCACGAAGTTCTTTTTCATTCAGGTAATTTTTCGCAACAACAGCCTCTTTCAATGTTGGCTGATTTCCGACAAATGTTGTAAGACCCATAAACTCCTTTTCAGCATCTGCTCTTGTGTAAATAACCTCTGCAGCCGTTTGACCATGAATAGCATAATGAATTTTATTCTGCACTTTTTTAAAAAAGAGAATGGATATTTCTGCTTTGGGATCATAATCAATGCTAGTAGCGTAAATCTCAAGAATTTGTCTGTAAAACACCTTTTCAGAAGCACGAATGTCTCTGATCCGTTCAAGTAATTCTTTAAAGTAACCACCGCCACCCAGATTTTTTAATCGTTCATCATCCAGTGCAAAACCTTTACGCATATATTCTTTCAGTATATTAGTTGCCCAAATTCTGAACTGCGTACCACGTTTGGATTTCACACGATAGCCCACAGAAATAATGACATCCAAATTATAATAACAAATCTCTCTTGCAACCTGTCTGTCACCTTCCATTTGAACTGTTGCAAAAAATGCAACAGTTCCCTCTCGAACAAGTTCACCCTCTGAATAAATATTTTTTATATGTCTGGAAATCGTCGATTTATCTCTCTGAAATAATTCAGCCATTTGATCAATAGATAACCAGACCGTATCTTCATCAAAGGTTGTTTCAATCTTAGTCAGACCATCTTCTGTAGTGTAAATAATCATGTGTGATTTTTGATTTATATTATTCTGGTTATTCACTTTATTCCTCCCCAAAGTTTCTCGATTTTCCTAATACCAGAAAAATCACTTTATTTGCACTCAATGCTACAAACACGTTTTTTATTTTTCTATGAGCTAAATTGCTTTACAAATTTTTTTACTTCATCATAAACCTCATTATCTAAATCAGGATATGTTTCCAGCACAGTATTTGCCCATTCTGGTCCATGACCTCCTACTTCTTTTACAAAACGTTCAAGTTCACCCACCGAAACCATGTAGATTCCAACAGTTCTTAAAATACCATCCATCTTTTTAAATGAAACCGTAGCATTTCCTGCTGGCAACGATGCACACCCTGCTTTTTTTATATTATCCCACTTTGAAATAGTGGCAATTGCTTCACGAATACTTTTAATTTCGCCTTTTGATAAAACCTTATTTGTGGAACTATCCAACACTCTATTTATGTTTGTCTTGGCATCATTTCTCTTAATTTCTTCTTTAGGACTATGCAAATTAGAAACCACCGTATTATAATCTTTCTGAATAGATGTCCATTCCACACCAAACGCTTCTACTATTCCTTTAAATACTTTCTCATCATTCATTACATCTATATCCGAAACAAGTTTTACATTCACATTCAATGCTTTTAATGCCGTCGCCGTTTTAGCCATTCGGTGTTTTCCTCCGCAATGAATGAACAATGTTTCTGAATATTTTCCTTCTAATTGCTTTATGTAATTTTCAATAATTGAGTAGAACTTACAATCTGAATCGCTTTCACACAATATTACGTTTTTGTGGAATAGGCTCGTCATAATATTCGAATATTTTAAAAGTGGATCATTCCAAACTTCATTAAATTTCTCATTTTCCAAAACCGAAAACTCATTTACATCTTCTTCTCGTGTAATTCTAACAATTTTTACTCTTTCAGGACAAACATCTAATAAGCCTTTAATTATTTCTTCACTATGTGTTGAAATAAATGCTTGTTGATTTTCTCGTAATGTTTTCCCAATTATACGTCCCATGATATTTGCCTGTGGTGGATGCAAAAATGATTCCGGCTCATCGATTAAAAATGTACAATAATAACCCAACATTAAATAAAGTAATATACCCGTAAAACTTTTTATTCCGTCGCCCTGTTCCTGTACTTGTTTGTATGTATCTAAAATTGCTGCATATTCCTCCATTCTTTCTTGTTCATCAATAAAATCTTTATCAAACTTAACAGCATCACCTATACATAATGGAATATTGGAACCGTTTAATGTATGTGGCATTAATTCTTTGCTAAAAGCCTGCTTAAAATTTTCGCTTAACCATTCTCTGTATGTTCTATCAAATGCCACATAATGAATCGGATTCTTTTTTGCAGCCTTACGTGATATCAAATTGGCTGGATTACTCATTGTCAATCGATTCAAAGTATTTAAATATGCAACAAATAACGAACGTGCACTACCATAATATTTATCCCTTGAATACCCCGATATTGAATGACTCGCAAAACTATATCCTAACCCCTCATAATTTTTATATGTTCCATGATCATTAACTGTAGAAATATTCTCTAAAAACATTTTAATATCCCCTGCATGTTTAACAATCTTAATATCTTTAACAACTATCGAAGGCTTTTTAGTCTCACATATTTCATAAATATCTTTTAAAGCTTGACTTTTTCCCGCATTGTTTGGTCCTACAAATATAACAATATCGTTTTTATTTATATCTATTTCTTTTCCATTATTTAAAAACAGTTTTGAAATATATCCACCATTTTCTACAATTTCTTCTGTATCTATGTTTGTATTCTGCATTCTAAATCTTTCTCCTATCGTTTTCCAACACACCATATATTCGTCCAAATTCCATACTTGAAAGTTTGTTCAAAGCGTAGAATTTGGACACATTTTTCACGTTTAATCATATCATGCAATCTCTTTACTATCAATGCACGAATCCGTAAGATTCTTATCGGAATCATTAACAGTATGATTTTCTGTGATATCGCAACTCGGCGGTTCTGAAAGATTGTCAATATCCAGAACTGCCACATATTTTTAAGTTTGCAAGTAAATCTGTAAATCCATTCCACTCATCATTATGCCAATATGTTATACTACTTAACCTCGTGTAATCAAAATCTTAATGTGCAACAGATTTTATCTTTACACAATCCCAAAATGCTTCAACGCAGCCACAATCGCCTGTTCTTTTTCAGCTGGACACTGTGGCTGTCTGGAATTTTCCGATTTTGGCAGGTTATAATTTGTCCTCTCAATAATCCCACATTTCTGCTTTATCTGTGCAATATACAAGTTGCTGACTTTCAATCCACTTTGCTTTAGAACATAATCCTTGATTACCTCGTAGGTTACTTTACTCTCTGCCGCCGTCAGATCAAGTTCATCCATCTCCAATTCCACATTGATATGCTTCAACTTATTTGATTTAAGCTTAGAAAGCAACACGATACTCTCTACGTGAACAGTCTGCCCAAACAAATCCACAGCCCTGACGCGCCGCAGCTCGTACCCGTTTGCGCACAGGTATTTCAGATCCCTTGCAAGCGTGGCGCTGTCGCAGCTCACGTAGACGATGCGCTGCGGCGCCATCTTCACGATCGTATCGAGACATGCCGCGTCACATCCTTTGCGCGGCGGATCCACACAGATCACGTCCGCATAGATGCCCTCCCTCTCGTAGAGATCCGGCAGCACTTCCTCCGCCTTCCCCACATAGAACCGCGCATTTTCTATATTGTTCCGCCTCGCATTCTCCCTCGCATCCGCGACCGCCTGGCCGACAACCTCAACGCCGTATACCTGCTTTGCCTTTTTTGCCATAAACAGGCTGATGGTTCCGATGCCGCAGTAGAGATCCCACACGGTCTCTGTCCCGGTCAGCCCCGCATAGTCCAGCGCGATGCTGTACAGCTTCTCCGTCTGAACCGGGTTCACCTGGTAAAACGACAGCGGAGAAATGGCAAACGTGATCCCGCTGCTGCCGGGAAATACCATTTCCGAGCCGGCGTCAATGCTCTCCACGCTCCGCACATGGATCACGTCGCAGATCGTGTCGCGCCCCCATATCGTGCGGCACGTCTTTCCCATGATCACATTCGTGTTCTCTTTGTTGCTGTTGACCGAGATGCTTGTCATGCCCTTGATCTTTATGAGCCGCTCCACCAGCCTGTCCGCATGCGGAAGATCATCTCCGTTTAGAATGATGCACACCATGATCTCCCCCGTGGTAAAGCCTTTTCGTATCAGAATGTGGCGCACAAGTCCCTCCCCGGACGCCTCATTGTACGGTGGTATCTCATATTTTTTCATATGATCCAACAGGCACTCGAGAATCCTTTTGTTCTCTTTCACGCCAAGCGCACAGTCCGTATTCGGAATGATAGTGTGTGTCCTTCCTGCATAAAATCCTGTCACCGGCGCACCATTCTTATCCGCACCGACCGGAAACTGGGCTTTGTTCCTATAATAAAAGGGCTCTTTCATCCCCACTGCCGGCTCCATCACCCGATCGAGCAGTTCTATGGAAAACCCACCGATCCTGTTCAGATTGTTTCTTACTTTGTTCTCCTTGAACGCCAGCTGCGCCTTGTAATCAAGCGCCTGTATCTGACAGCCGCCGCACTGGCGGTGGTACGGGCATTTCGGATCGATGCGGTCAGTGGAAGGCCTGATGATCCGCATCAGCCGGGCATACGCATAGCCCTTTTTCACTTTCATCACCTTCGCCTCGACCTCATCGCCGATCACAGCGTCCTTCACAAAAAAAGTAAAGCCGTCAAGTTTCCCGATGCCCTCGCCGTCAATCCCCATATCATCAATGCACAGTGTTATGATGTCATCTTTTCCATACTCCAATTTGATCTCCCCATCTATAATTGCATATTTTCTCGGATTCTGACAGGATAGCGCACTACGTCGTCCGCTTGAGATTGGTCTCAAACAACCTGTTGTACCCCAGCCAGCCGGACTCCTGCGAAGATTCCAGGATCTCTGTGAACGTCTCCATCTTTGCGTCCGTATCGTCGGCATAGCAGAGTGCCAATGCCTCTATGAGCGCCGGCTTTTTGGGCGAGCCAAATTCGTACTCCCCGTGATGTGCAAGGATGCAGTGTTTCAGTTCCATCTCAAGCATCGCCGGAAATCCCGGTATTTCGCGCGCCTTCTGACCGATCATCTCCGATCCCATCACAATATGCCCCAGAAACTGCCCCTCATCCGTGTAGTCGTTTGTCGGAAATGCACTGATCTCCCTGGTCTTCCCGATATCGTGGAAGATCGCCGCGGTGAGCAGCAGATCGCGGTTTAATGCCGGATATGCGGTGCAGTAATACTCACAGAGTTTTGTGACGCCGAGCGTATGCTCCAAAAGTCCGCCGATAAAGCCATGGTGGACTGATTTAGCCGCCGATGCTTTCTTGAATCTGGACGCAAATGACGCATCCTCCACAAAAAACTTTTTTAACAGGGCCTTCAAATATGTATTCTGGATGCTGTCGATGATACCGGACAGCTCCGCGTACATCTCATCCAGATTTTTCCTGCTCACAGGCATGTACTCACTCTCGTCGTACTCTCCCTCCTCGCATCTGCGCACGCGCTTCACGTTGACCTGCCGCGTGCCGTTGAAACTTGTGATGTCGCCGTAGACCTCGATATAATCCATCGCCTCAAAATCAGCGATCCCGACATTATTGGGATCCCAGATCTTGGCGTCGAGCGTTCCTGTCTTGTCCTGTATGATCACGTTGTCATAGTTCTTTCCGTTTTTGGTCACTGCCGAACTCTTAAATTTGCAGAAATAGATGTCAAATACTCTGTCCCCGTCCTTGTAATCTTTGATGTACTTCATTTTCTGGTTCAAATCCTTTCATTTATATTTCTTTTTTATATTTCTTTGTAATCATTATTGATCCTGATCCCCCTGCTATGACTGTTCCTGCTGCTCCGGCTGCAGCACGAACTGCATTTCCTCGTACGCGTTGACACTTGCCCTCTGCACTACTATGTTTATGCTGCCATCCGTCTGGACATTCCGCAGCACGTTCATGTAATCCGCGGCGTTTTTGATCTCCTGTGTGCCAACCCGCACCACAATGTCACCCTTCTGGATGCCCTTGCGCATCGCAGGCGAATCCATATCGATATCGACAATGTACGCTCCCTGCGGAAGTCCCATCTCCGCCCTTGCCTGTGCGGAGATATCCTGCGCATAAATCCCCAGGTAGGGAACGCGCTCCCCGTTGGAGAGCTTTGAGATCAGTCCTTTCAGTTCAGTGATCCCCACAGCGGCGAGCAGATTCCGGGTATCGTCATGATTATGACTGTTGTCGATGACGCCGATCACTTCCCCCCTCATGTCCACGAGAATGCCGCTGGGATTGGATCCCGCATAGATATCCGTCGTCATCAGCTTGTACTCACTGTCCGCCATCGTGACCACATTCCCTTTGGATGTGACCATTCCGTAGCAGACCGCATCCTTATAGCCAAAGAGATTCCCGACCGCTATGATCGGTGAACCTGTTATGCCGGAAGAGATTGAACTTCCCAGCGTCGCGACCGCAACAGTGTCGAGTGTATTTCCTCCGATATATTTCAGATCCGCCGCCAGCACTGCCAGATCCGTGTTTTGATCAAACTGCTTGATCACAGCCTCCGCATCCGTACCGTCACAGAAGCTGATCCTGATCGTCTCCGCGCCGTCAAGCGACGACTTTCTGCTCAGTATCAAAAGTTCCCGATTGTTGTTTGCGATGATGACGCCCGCCGTCGTTCCCTCACTCTGATAGGTGTTGTTGAACCAGTCCACATCGGAGCGCACCGCCGTGACCGTCACCATGCTCGACTCGACCTGCCTGTAGATCTGATACAACTCCTCATACTGTGTCTGGTAGGATTTCAGCATGTCGACCGGCGCCGTCTCCCCCGCTCCTGCAAGATCCTCCGGATCGTCCTGATCCGGATTTTTTCCGTCCGGATCCGCTCCATTCGAAATAGTTTCATTCAAATCCTTTTCATCCAAAACAGTTTCATCCGAAACCGTTTCAGCCGAATTTTTTTCATTCAAATCCTTTTCACCCGAAATAGTTTCATTCAAATCCTTTTCATTCAAAACAGTTTCATCCGAAGCCTTTTCATCTGGATTCTTTTCATTCGGATTCTTTTCATTCGGATTCTTTTCATCCGATTCCTTTTCGGCCGGATCCGAATCCCCTGCATTTGGCTGCCCGCCGCCTGAGCCAGACGGAACCGAGCTGTTTTCCGCCGCGGTCCCTTCTCCCTCCTCCTGCGTCTCCCCCGCAGTCGTCCCCTCTGTCAGCATATCCTCGGGAAGCATCTCATTTTGTTCCTGCGGAAATGTCACCACCTCCGGCTCCTCCTCGGGATAGAGCCAGTTGTTGAGAACAGGCTCCAGCAGCAAGAACGATAGGCATGCCAGCAGGCCGAAAAGCACTGCCATGGAAGCCGTGATGAGCGTCCGTTTCAGCAGCTTCCTTTTATTGATCGGACGCTCCTTGATCTTTTCCTGCAGAAACTCAAAATCACTTGCCGCCTCGGAAGATTCCTTCCTGCCCTGAGCCTCCGAATTTTCTTTCCTGTTATCATCCATCCGCATCCTGTCTTTCCTCCCTCCTCATTTCATAGTATAGCCGATAGATTTTCTATGGTCAATGCCTGTTCCCGCCTTTGGCATGCAAAATCGAGTCAGATCTGCCGGGGAGCGGGCGGCATCCGCATTATGACAAAAATTTCATGCCGATACTGATCAAAAATACCTTGTAGGAATATAAAAAAAATGTTAGAATATGCTTTGTATAATCACATTCCATCAATACGGACGATAAAGAGGAAGATTTATGAAAAAATTGATCAGGATAATAGAAAAAAGAAAGCTCATGTGCGCTGCACTTTCGACGATCGTCGCTCTGGGCAGCCACACAGGAACATATGTCTGTGCTGCCGGCACATCTGCGGGAGACGCACAGACCAAAGAAATACAGGCCGGAAAAATGCAGGCTGCGAATGATACGCAGACATCGGTCAACGAGACAGCCTCGGAAGATACGCAGCCGGTGCTGACGGACGAGGAGCTCGCGGCATATTACAGGGATTCCGTTTTTGTCGGCGACTCGATCATGGTAGGTTTCCGCAATTACAGTGCCAAACAGAAATCCTTTGTGCATGACATCCAGTTTCTGGCAGTCGGGAGCTACTCGGCATTTAACGCCATGAAACCTGTTGAGGGCGACAATGTCCATCCTATGTACAAGGGAAAGAAAAGCCAGATCTGGAACGCGATCCCCCTCATGGACTGCAAGCGCGCTTTTATCCTTCTGGGTATGAACGATATCAGCATCCTCGGACTTGAGGGTGCCCGCGACAAGTACAAGGAGCTCATCGACAAGATCCTGGAGGCATCTCCGGACATCGAGATCCACATCATCAGCGTGACCTACACCCTCAAGGATCAGGGCAAGGGAAAGCTGAACAACGAAAACCTGGCACAGTACAATCTTCTTCTGCAGGAGATGGCGGAGGAGAACGGGTGGGGATATCTCGATCTGTGCACCCCCATATCTGACGGGGAGGGCAATCTTGCCAAAGAGTACTGCAGCGACGGGTTTGTCCATCTATCCAGCTCCGCCTACACCCTGTGGGAGACAGCGCTCATCGATTACGCAGGCGGGCAGGCAAGACAGGCTGCGACAGAGACAGACGAGGACACCAGCATATCCGGCTCTGCAGACAAAGCGGCCCTAAGCCAGAAAAACACAGAAATCCAGACCAAAGATCCAGGATCCAAAATCAATGCCCTGAAAGGATCGGGATCCAAAACCGGAACCAGCACAGAAGCAGATGCTTCTCAGGAAACCAAGGAGAGAAAACAATCATGAACACAATAAAATACACAAAGACTATGGCAGCTCTCGCGGCGGCTGCGCTGCTCTGCACGGGATGCTCTGACAAAGCCGCACAGACTGCCAGCACCGCGAACCAGACTGACGCGGCGGCACAGACTGACACGACGTCCGCCAAATCGATCCAGGAAGTCTATCAGGAGATCGAACAGTCCGTATCCCTGCACTCACCGCAGTGTATGGATGACGATTTTATCTCCAATTATTACGGCATCGATGCCGCCTCGCTTGAGGAGTATGTCTTCTCCATGTCGGAGGACGCTGCGCAGGCGGAGACCATCATCATCATGAAAGTGAAGAACACCGATGACCTGGAGAATCTTGCCGCCAGTCTGCAGACCGTCGTGGACGAGAAGAAAAACGAGATGGAAAACTATATTCCTGAACAGTTTGCGATCGTGGAAAAGAGCAAGGTTCAGACAAAGGATAACTATATATGGCTCGTGATATCCGACAATGCAGACGCAGTCACGGATATTATCGAGAGCGGATTGTTTTAGCGGAGGATTGACATGGTCTTTAGCTGTATCCCTTTTTTGTTCTTTTTCCTGCCGCTCTGCCTGATTTTGTATTATGCGGTCCCATTTTCATGGAAAAATGGGATTTTGCTTATTTTCAGCCTTATTTTTTATGCGTGGGGGGAACCGCTGTACATTTTTTTGATGCTCTTTTCCACCGCGCTTGACTACACGAACGGACGGCTCATGGAGCGCTTTGGCACTACCCGATGCAGGCGGATCTTTTTCCTGTGCTGCAGCATCTGTATCAATCTGTCCATACTTGCCTTTTTCAAGTATGCCGACTTTGCCGTCATATCCGTCAACGGACTGCTCGGCACGCAGTTTGCCAGGCCAGGTGTGCACCTTCCCGTCGGCATCAGCTTTTATACGTTCCAGACCATGAGTTATATCATAGACCTGTACCGCGGCGAGGTGAAGGCGGAACACAGCTACGCCGCGTATCTGACATACGTGTCCATGTTCCCGCAGCTGGTGGCAGGTCCGATCGTGCGCTTTTCCGACATCCAGGAGCAGCTCCACGACAGGAAACTCACATGGGCGGAATTTGAGCACGGACTCCTGCGCTTTATGATGGGACTGTTCAAGAAAGTGCTCATCGCAAACCAGGCTGGCGCCCTGTGGGAGGAGATCCGCATACTGGACGCTGCGGAAACAAGCGTCGCGACCGCATGGCTCGGCGCACTCTGCTTTACCCTGCAGCTCTATTTTGACTTTAGTGCCTACAGCGACATGGCGATCGGCATGGGGCACATGCTTGGCTTTCATTATAATGAAAACTTCAATTATCCGCTGACTGCCGTCTCCGTGACGGATTTCTGGCGGCGCTGGCATATTTCACTGTCCACATGGTTCCGCGATTACGTGTACATCCCACTCGGCGGAAACAGAAAGGGCATACCGCGCCACCTGTTCAACATCGCCGTCGTATGGTTTTTGACAGGGCTCTGGCACGGGGCGTCATGGAACTTTATCCTGTGGGGCGTCTACTATGGGATCCTGCTCATGCTTGAAAAGTACGTGTGGGGAAAACTGCTCGCAAAATTTCCAAAAGTGCTCCAGCACGCCTACGCGTTTCTGATCGTCGTGTTCGGATTCGTGATCTTTGCGATCACGGACTTTGGAGAGCTTGGCGGCTATATCGGTCTGCTCTTCTCCTTTGCAGCCAACACGCTCGCAGACACCCGTTTTCTCTGGTATCTGGGCAATTACGGCGCCGTGCTTGCCGCCGCCTGTGTCCTTGCATGCCCGGTATATCCGTGGCTCTGCCGGAAGGCATCCGCACTCAGCCGGGGAAAGGGCACTGTCCTGTCAGTGTTTGCCGGAGCGGGCATGCTGCTGCTGTTTCTCCTGTCAACCGCCTACATGGTGAGCGACACCTACAACCCGTTTTTGTATTTCCGGTTTTAATTCCCGCGGCGGGGCAAAACCGCAACACGAAAACAGACAAAACCAGACTATAATAGAAATCAATAGACATCCGAAAGGATCCACCAGACAATGATCACAAATGTTACTATAAAAAGGGCTGTCGTTTGCCTGCTCTGCATCGGCATCTTGTCGCTGTCAGTGTGTCTGCTCGTCCGTCCCAAAAAAGAATTTTCCGAGAATGAGAACCGCTATCTCACAAAATTTCCTTCCTTCACCGCAAAGGCTCTGCTCGACGGTGCGTACACGGAGACTCTGGGCGACTGGCTCGCCGACCACTTTCCGCAGAGGGATTTTTTCGTGGGCTTCAAGAGCGGTGCGGAGATCGCGTGCGGCAGGAAGGAGATCAATCACATCTACGTGGCAGAGGACGACTATCTCATCGAATCCTACGCAAAGCCGCAGAACACCGAGCGCATAACTGACACACTTGTCAGTTTTTATGACAAGGTGGACACTTCCAAGGTGGATGTGAACCTGATGCTGGTGCCGACCGCCGTTACCGTGTACAGCGACAAGCTGCCTGCGCATGCCCCCCTGTCCGACCAGACAGGCACGGCAGCCGCCATCTACGAGGCGTCCGGGATCCCTGCGATCGACTGCACGGACAGGCTCCTCGACGGCGCATCACAGGGACAGCTGTACTACCGCACCGACCATCACTGGACAACACTGGGTGCGTACTTCGGATATCTCGCGTACTGCGACGCCAAAAATATGACACCCGTGTCACTTGACACCCTGACCGCACAGACTGTCACGGACGCATTCGCGGGCACACTCTACTCCAAAGTGAATGATTACAGCCGCCCGAAGGACTCGATCACGATCTACACGAACCCCGGGGATGACCTCACCGTCACCTACCCCGATACAGGCGAGGTGACAGACAGCCTGTACAACCTTGACTACGTGACGGAAAAAGACAAATACTCTCTTTTTCTCAACAATATCCATCCGCTGGTCGAGATCGAGAACAGCGCTGCCTCCTCACAGGATGCGCTGATGCTGATCAAGGACAGCTATGCCAATTCCCTGGTGCCGTTCCTCGCGCACCACTACAGAAAGATCTACGTGTTTGACACCCGGTATTACCGGGACGGCCCGTCTTCCTTTCTCGAGGAGCACAGCGACATAACGGACGTGTTGATACTATACAACATGAACACCCTCGATAGCGACACCGGCATCCGGGGTATTTACTAAGACTACTGCCCCGTGCCGCCAATGCTGCTGTTTCCGCGTCAAAGGCGGCACGGGGATCCATGGAGGACTATTATGAACAACAAAGCATTACGCATATTGGAATATCACAAGATCATCAGTCTGCTCGTCGACAAGGCAAGCTCTGCTCCCGGAAAGGAGCTGTGCCAAAAGCTGACGCCGATGACAGACATCAGAGAGATCGAGGAGGCACAGCAGCAGACTGCCGACGCGTTTAGCCGTCTGGTAAAGGGCGGGCGGATCCACTTTAGCGGCAACAAGGACATCAGCTTCAGTATCAAGTCGCTCGAGATCGGGAGTGCCCTGTCCGCCGTCGAGCTGATGAAGATAACCGCATCCCTCGCCTGCGCCACGAGAGCCAAAACTTTCGCACGCTCGGAGCGCGACGAGGAGATCACGGACAGCCTGCAGGAATATTTCGCGGATCTCGAGCCGCTGACGCCGCTCCAGAACGAGATCAACCGCTGCATCCTCTCCGAGGAGGAGATCGCAGACGACGCGAGCCCTGCACTCAAGCACATCCGGCGCAGTATCCGCCTGACAAACGAAAAAATACACAGCCAGCTCTCCAGCATGGTGAACGGGAACTGCAGGACTTATCTGCAGGACGCGGTGATCACGATGCGGAACAACCGCTACTGCATCCCCGTCAAGTCAGAGCACAAGGGAAATGTTCCCGGTATGATCCACGATCAGTCTTCCACCGGTTCCACCCTTTTTATCGAGCCCGCGGTTGTCGTCGATCTGAACAACCAGCTCAAAGAGCTCTCCCTGAAAGAGAAGGACGAGATCGAGCGCATACTCGCCGAGCTGAGCGCCACCGCCGGGGAGCACACCGAGGAACTTGCCGGCAACTTCCGCCTGCTGACCAAACTTGATTTTATCTTTGCAAAGGCAGGGCTTGCCATCGACATGAATGCGTCGCGCCCGCTCTTCAATCCGGACCGCTACATCAATATCCGAAAAGGACGCCACCCGCTGCTCGACAGAAAAAAGGTGGTTCCCATCGATATCAGCCTCGGAAAGGATTTCGACCTGCTGGTCATCACAGGACCCAACACCGGCGGAAAGACGGTGTCCCTAAAGACGGTCGGGCTCTTTGCGCTGATGGGGCAGTCGGGGCTTCACATACCGGCTCTCGACCGCTCTGAGCTTGGCATCTTCACAGAAGTGTACGCAGACATCGGCGACGAGCAGAGTATCGAGCAGAACCTGTCCACGTTCTCCGCCCACATGACAAACACGATCTCGATCCTGAAAAACGCCGATGAAGACGCTCTCTGCATTTTCGACGAGCTCGGCGCAGGAACGGATCCCACGGAGGGTGCGGCGCTTGCGATCGCTATCTTGAAGCACCTGCATGACAGGGGGATCCGCACGATGGCGACCACGCACTACAGCGAGCTCAAAGTGTTTGCGCTCACCACCTCCTACGTCGAGAATGCCTGCTGCGAGTTTGACGTGGAGACCCTCCGCCCGACTTACCGGCTCCTCATCGGCATTCCCGGCAAGAGCAACGCCTTTGCCATCTCGTCAAAACTCGGACTGCCGGATGAGATCATCGCATCTGCCAGGGAACACATCAGCGAGGAGGACGAAAACTTTGAGGATCTTCTGGCGGATCTCGAGACCAGCCGGCGCACGATCGAGAGCGAGCGCGATGAGATCCAGCGCTACAGGAGCGAAATAGAATCCTTAAAAACGAAACTGGAACAGAAGCAGGAACGCCTCGACGCACAGAAGGACAAAATACTGCGCGAGGCAAACGAGGAGGCGCGCAAGATACTGCAGGAGGCAAAGGATGTCGCCGACGAGACGATCCGGGACTTCCAGAAAGTCAGCGTCAACAAGACCTCGATCCAGGATCTCGAAAAAGCGCGGACCAAAGTACGCGACAAGATCTCCGAAAAAAATGCAAAGCTGTCGAGCGTGCAGGAGAAGCCGACACATAAAGTGTTGAAGCCGACACAGCTCAAACCCGGGGACATGGTAAAGGTGGTCTCCATGGGCTTGAAAGGCACTGTCTCGTCCAAACCGGACCAGAAAGGCGATCTCTTCGTGCAGTGCGGCATCATCCGCTCCAAGGTAAATATCCGGGATCTGGTACTGATCAACGAGGATGCGTTGTCAGGCAACGCCGCATACAAGAAGGGCTTCGGCGCCGCAGGCGGCTCCAGAAAAAGCTCCGGCGGACATATCGGCATGTCCAAGGCTGCCACCCTCTCCACCGAGATCAATCTGCTCGGAAGAACCGTGGACGAGGCGCTCGCAGAGCTTGACAAATATCTTGACGACGCCTATTTGTCCCATGCGCCCAGCGTCCGCATCGTGCACGGCAAGGGGACAGGGGCATTGCGCCAGGCGGTGCACCAGCACTTGAAGCGCGTCTCCTACGTGAAATCCTTCCACCTTGGCGAGTACGGTGAGGGGGATTCCGGCGTCACGATCGCAGATTTCAAGTAGGAAACTGATCGTCATGCCCGCCGGGGCGGGCATGGTGTATAAACTGATAAAAGGATGAAAGAAAATGGCTAACAAACAAAAAATACTGATTGTCGACGATGATGAAAATATTGCAGAACTGATCTCTCTGTATATGACAAAAGAATGTTTTGAGACAAAGATCGTGTACGACGGCGAATCCGCGCTGCAGGAGATGAGCGGCTTCTCTCCGGATCTGATACTTCTCGACCTGATGCTCCCAGGCATTGACGGTTATCAGGTGTGCCGCGAAGTCCGCCAGAAATCACAGACACCGATCATCATGCTGTCCGCAAAGGGCGAGGTGTTTGACAAGGTGCTCGGACTGGAACTCGGCGCCGACGATTATCTGGAAAAACCTTTCGACACCAAGGAACTTGTGGCGCGCGTCAAAGCCGTCCTGCGGCGCTACAAGACCGCGGCTCCCGCGCAGCCCGCACCGGACTCCAAGCAGGTCTCCTACCCTGACCTCACAGTCAACCTCACAAATTACTCTGTCATCTACAGGGGCAAGACAGTGGATATGCCCCCCAAGGAGCTGGAGCTGCTGTACTTTCTCGCTGCATCGCCAAACCATGTATTTACAAGGGATCAGCTGCTGAACCAGATCTGGGGCTACGACTACATCGGCGACACGCGCACTGTTGACGTGCACATCAAGCGTCTCCGCGAGAAGATCAAGGATCACGAGGCATGGCGCATCTCAACGATCTGGAGTGTCGGCTATAAATTTGAGGTCCGAAATTAGCACTTTACCATGATCTTAGGAATGGGGTTTATCATTGAAGCGAACACTTTATTTGAAATTTGTACTGGCTTATTTTATTTTTGCCTTTTTTGGTTTTGTCGTCGTCGCGACTTTCACTTCAAGCATGACACTCGAGCACATGAAGCGCGAGCGCGCCGACTCCCTCTACAAGGAAGCCCTGCTGATCTCAGACTCCTACGCTGCGGATCTGTACAATAGCGAGATCACGCTCGAATCCGTGTGGCGTCAGATCGAGGCGATCGGCACCTTTCTGGATGCCCCGATCTGGATCGTCAATCCGTCGGGGCTGATCGTGCTGGATTCCAGCTCGCCGCTTGAGATCGAAAACCCCACGACCATCCCCAACTTCAGCCCTACGATCACGGGCAACTCATTTTATACAACCGGGAACTTTTTCGGGATGTTCGACGAGGAGATGATCTCCGCGTTCGCACCGATCACTTCCAAGTACAAGGTGAAAGGGTACGTGGTCATCCACACATCCGTGGAGAATCTGCAGTCGTCCTGCAACTCGCTGCTGAACATATCCTATATCACGCTGGTGATCCTCTTTCTGCTGTCACTGATCATCCTGCTCTTCTTCACCGAGATGGTTTACCTGCCGCTGCGCAAGATCACGCACGCGACAGAGCAGTATGCCATCGGCAATTTCAGGTATGAATTCCAGGTTGACAGCGAGGATGAGATCGGTTATCTCGCCGCCTCCCTCGCTTACATGGCAAGTGAGGTGGCAAAGAGCGAGGACAATCAGAAGCGTCTCGTGGCGAACATCTCCCACGATTTCCGCTCTCCGCTCACTTCCATGCGCGGATATCTCGAGGCGATGCTCGACGGCACGATCCCGCCCGAGATGCACGAGAAATATATCGGTGTCGTCATGAACGAAACCGACCGCCTGACAAAGCTGACCAACTCACTGCTCACGCTCAACAACCTGACGACGAAGGGCATGATACTCGACCGCAGCAGCTTTGACATCAACCAGGTGATCAAAAACACGGCAATGTCCTTCGAGGGAACATGCCGCGAGAAGCTGATCGCCATCGAGCTGGTCCTCACCGGAGATACCATGTATGTGAACGCGGACATGGTAAAGATCCAGCAGGTACTCTACAATCTGGTGGACAACGCCATCAAGTTCAGCCACAAGAACTCCTCCATCAAGATCGAGACTGTGGAAAAGTCAAACAAACTGCTGATCTCGGTGAAGGATAACGGCATCGGCATCCCCAAGGACAGCCTCCGCCTGATCTGGAACCGCTTCTACAAGACCGATCTCTCGCGCGGCAAGGACAAAAAGGGAACGGGTCTCGGGCTTTCCATCACCAAGGAGATCATCCAGTCCCACAATGAGAACATCAATGTGGTCAGCACTGAAGGCGTCGGAACGGAGTTTATCTTTACGCTGGAGAAGGCTGGGGGGGAGTGAGGGTCCGCTATCACTCCAGAAGCCATTCCTGCAGATATTCATATTGGTAAACGCGCCGATACGTTTGCAATTCCGTCTGGGCGATTACTTTTTCCAATATTCTTCTGGTATCTTCTTCCGAAAATCCGGCTGGCAGACACACGGTCAGCTCATTTGCCGTAGTTCTGCCGGAAAGTATCTGCGCTATGTCATCCATATCCCCTGACCGCAGGAAATATGTCTCATCGTGCAGCATCCTCAGTGGAAACAGCGTGTACACATCGAGCCATTGGTCCCCATAATACAGCAGGCAGTCGGTTTCTTTGGTTTCCTGTGCCTGTTGATACAATACATCATAATCATCATACATAAAATCAATCCTGTATTTTACCAGGCTTCCCTTGCATAATCCAAGAGCGATCACAAGAAGAAGCATCCGTCTGACCCGGCCAACACGCACAAACATCCCCATGATCCTATCTATGATCTGTGTCACTATGACCGCGATGATCGGATAGATCGGAAAAATATATCTGTTGTGGACAAGGTTGCTCCCTTGTACCGCGATCAGAAAAAATATGCTGTATGACAAAATGATCAGAAACTCCAGAATCATCTCATTTTTCAGGACAAACCGTATCTCTCCGATGGAAGGATTGTCCCTTTTATTGATTTTAAGTTTAACATATCTGGTCTCCCTGTCATATGTCCATTTAATTTTAACAATATATCTGATCAGGAAATGGATCACGATCAACAGCGCGCCCCATTTCAGGCAAACGCCAAACTTACCGGCAAATAACGAATCATTGATCATCTGCAGATACGTCTTTATCACATTTTCATCCCTGCCAAGTGCCAGATTCGCGAAGACTTCCGTTCCGCGATACCCGCCAAATACATGAAGAACCGCAGCCGGAAATATGCATAATGCGATCCCTCCACCAGCGCATATATTGACTCCGTACGAGATCAATTTCCTGATTTCCTTGTTTACCAGAAAATAGATACAGATCGGTGCAGAAAAACAGAATGCCAGCACATAAAAATAGTAATGTGTAAGTCCTCCGCAGGCTACTGTGATCATGATCGCCATCGCATCTCTGACCTCGATGCGCTGCTTTTCAAGCATCCTGATGTGAACCGCCACATATGCAAGCATTTCACAGGTCAGCATCACATACATCCGGATCAGCAATATATTGCTGAATCCCGCTCCGGAAAAAGACCAGAGTATCAATGCGATCAGGGACAATTTTATATCTTTCATGAGATAATATGCTATATACAATATCAGAATATCAGTCAATACCAGAAAGAACAAATTTAGCGACAGCCCCGTCCACTTTGTAAAGATTCCTTTATTCAGCAGGCTGAAAACATGAAGAAAGCAGTAATACAAGGGCGGATGCACATCGTTCTTCTGGTTTTCAAATGCCGCCTTAAAAGAAAACGGCACTTCTTTCGAAACCTGCAGATATGCTTCAAAATATTTCCGGTCGACCCAGCCTGTCTCCGCGTACTGCTTCGCCGTTTCCGGATCGATAAAAGTGTACGCTTCACTGTTTGCCAAACCATATGAATAGATTTCATCACAGAAAAAGCTTTTCTTTTGCGTGCCCATCAGCACGCATAGTATCAGTTGAAAGATGATCACTCCCACGATCAGTATCTTTTCTTTGTATCTTAAACCATCATATACCATCTTGGCCTCCTGCAACAGCATATATAAGAAAACGCTTATACAGATCCACTGTATACACCGTGACCTGCCAAGAATTCGGTCCTTATCATACCTGCTGCCCTCTCCAATTAAAAAGCTTGTCCAATAGCCCACCATGAGATTACAGTATAGCATATCGCATTAATCTTGGCAAATAGTAAATCACAGCTGTCCTTTTGGCTTCAATCCTGAGTAATCCAAACGATAGTCTCTTGAATATTTCCCGATATCATACTTATTTTTTCTACCTCGTACTTATTCAACCACATACCAATAGAAACTACAAGAAATCTCTGCTGCTGGAACTGAAAAATTTTCCGAAGCACACGAAAAAAGCACCATCTGATTATCAATACATCTTCTGGTGCTTCCCGTATTTACTCTATATAAATTTTACTGTAATATCTCTAAATAATCTTTAGGCGGTATCGCCTTTGTTTCTGATACCTTATAATCATCTATATTTCTTGTCACAATGTATCCCGCTCCATATGACTTTGCACACTGCATTTGTAAGCAGTCCTCAAAATCTGAAAATTCCTTATTTTGAAGCCCAGCTATTAACTTAATCTTATCAATTCCTTCAATATCAAATATCGAACATAGATTTAATAATACCTCTCTACGTTCATCCGAATTAAAATCCTTCCTTAATATAAAAAACATATTTGAAATAGAATGAGCAGCAATACAGCCTTTTACTTTACCATCTACACAAATAGAAATAATTCTCTTTGCATCCTCATAAAATGGTTCTCTTGTAAGAATATAATCAAGTAATACATTTGTATCAATCAAAATCCTATTTACCATACTTTTCCTCTCTATATTCAGCTAATTCCGCATCATAATCAATAACAGTTCCCTTCCTGCATAACTGCTCCAATCTTTCGAATGCCCTTTTCTTTTCTGACTGATTATCATTATACAGACCATTCACTCCCTGCATGATCTGTAATACAAAACTTATTTTATCTTCTGGTAACTTCTCTAATTCTCTCATTGCACTCTGTCTTAATGCAGTCATGAAAAACACCTCTTTCTGTTACATATTTCTATCTTAGATTTATTTTTTCTTATTATATCATTCCTATTTTGCTTTTTCAATCACAACAAGTTCTCCCCTGTTCTGATTGAACACTATCTGTCCATATGCTATAATGATCTTGTATAATTGAAACGAAAGCAGGATGCGATTTTCCGATATGATTTGCCCTCTAGTACAGCATTGCATTAATATTGAAGTAAATAGCGCTTGATATTCGGGTCATCTGTGCACCTTCAAAGCGACGGCGTAGTGGATCCTACGTCTAGCTTTGAAGGTGTGCAGAGGGCGCGGATAGCAGGTGATATTTACTCGATTATTAATGCAATGCTGTACTAGTTTTACGAAAGAAATTGTTTTTATACCCTACCTATGTATTTTGGCATTTCCTTTTAAACTCTCTATCCATCTTTTCAACCGTCATCCGTTCCGCATACATCTCATATGCACTCTTCTGCTTGTGATCCGTGCTGTCAGTATTTATATATCTTCCAGTCATTTCCTTTAGAGCATCTATATCCACCTCAAAGGTCTTACAAAACCAGTCTATTAACAGAACCCGTCCCATAATCGCGCTATATTTCTCATATACCGACAACCTGTCTCACATGGTTTTGATTTACCTCATAGATTATTTTCCCTTAGACAGCATTCCCTTGCCTGGTTCAGATTGTTATTGCTCATTAAATGAATCCTCCCATCATTACAAATATACCTCTGAATACACTCGCATAATCTTCTGTTGCCTTTCTGACTAGCTCCTACAGATCTGAATAATATCCTGTACATCTCCTCTATATGATTCTCATTGGTCAAAATATCAGCATAATCATAAATATTGAGAGAATCCGATAATGCATCTTCATCAGCAAACTCGATCCTTACAGGACGGTTCGATTCATTGCGCTTTGCCCTGGCAATATAAAATACATAGCTCGCACACATCAACTACTCCCCTTTTCATTTTATCACCTATCCACTAATCTCTTTCCAAATACGGTATCACCATACTGCTTATTCATTCCACTGCGTATTTCATCTTACCTCATCAGCCCCCCCAAAGCAGACAGGAACTCCTTATACGCCTCCCTGTTGTATCGACTGACATCAAATACATAATCTGTCAGAACCTTTCCGCCGATATACGCCTTCAATCCCCCATAGATATCATCCGCATCCTTCCCGATCAGATATTGTCCATTCTCAATAGAAACACCGGAAACCGAGTCAAAATCCGACAGAATAATAGGCATATGCATGGCGCGCGCCTCATGGATCACCATCGGCTGTCCCTCATGCAGAGAAGGGAGCACGAAGCAGTCGCAGTGCTTCATGACGGCAAACGGATTCTTCACATTGCCTGCCAGTATGACCCGCCCGTCAAGCCCCAGTTCCCGGATCAGTTTCGAGAGCTTTCCTTTCAGGGGACCATCTCCCAATATATAAATAAACGTCTTGCCCTTCTGCCACAAGCCTAGAGATGGCAAGGATCAGATTCTCCTGGTTCTTCTCCACAGACAGGCGCGCCATGTTCACAAATATATGCGGTGGATACGGATCCTCGCACTCCTTTGCTAACGGCATCATTTTGACATATTCGCATCCATTGATGCTGTCCTCATCTATCTTGATCCACTTCTTTCCCTGATACTCACAGAGACTGTCCTGTGCCAGCCCGTTTTCAATCCGCTCTATATCGATCATATTTTTTGCATAGCGGAACCGGCTGCAATCGCAGTAATCAGACAGCTTCTCCCTGTTTACTTCCATGATCTCACGACTGCACGATATAACTGCATCAAAATGCCGATAAAGTCCAAAAATATTGAGATCTTTTTTCTGTCGTCAATACCCATTCATCAATTCTTCATGATCATCCGGATCATCCAACACCCATATGTGCCTGTACCTGGCATATCTGGGCGTGTTCAGCAGCTCCAGGAAGATAGCGTACGGATTGCAGACCATTCCCCTGCCATAGAAGGACTCATACATGACCGTTTTTTTGCTGACGGGCATATACTTATAATAATATGCGTACCTCGTCCTTCTTCCCAGATCCCGGTTCTGCAAAATTTCAAACAGGAGCTGTACCTGATGTACGATTCTCTTCCCCCACTTATTTATAAACCTTTTAACCACATTCAATGCCATTATCTGTTTCTCCCTGTTTTATTCAGATCTTCCTTGATCTGGATCGTCGATATCTCAGGTGTCCTTGGCAGATAGACAACCTCGCAGTATTCCTTCAGGAAATCAAACTTTCCCTTCCAGTCAGCCCCCATCACAAACGTATCAATATGATATTCTTTAACGTCACTTACCTTCTGCTCCCAGTTGTTTTCCGGTATTACCAGATCGACATAGCGTATCGCTTCCAGCAGCTGTCTGCGCTCCTCATAAGTAAAATAACATTTCTTATGTTTTTCATTCCAATTAAACTCATCACTCGATAACACTACCACCAGATAATCGCCAAGAATTTTCGCGCGCCGCAACAAATTGATATGACCATAGTATAATAGATCAAAAGTTCCATATGTTATAACTCTTTTCATCTGTATGTTCCCCGTCTTTTATTCATTTTTGAGATAACAAAATCCGTTATGTATCCTGTCGCATCTCCCGTCTCATAAGCGCCCATTTCCTTATGATGCTCCATGACTTTCTGGACATCTGCAGCAAAGTCATGATTCTCTATGATCTGAATCAGATCCCCCATACTTTTGGCCTTTGGATATGGCATACTCTTCCCAGCCTCGGTCAGCTACTTTTGCATGGCATCCACTCCAACAAGCGCTGGCTGTACCGAAACAGACAATTTAGAGCATACCGTATGCGTTCCCTGATACGTTTTGTATGGTTCTGTCTCTTAATCTTTTCACTCATAGTTTTCCACAGATCTTCCCTCAAAAAATTTCTCACACGCTCTGCTCTTTTTCTGAACCTTAAACATTGCTATTATAGATTAGCTTCTTATTCTTAGCTATATTTTTAGTTTATTCACGTATTCCTCTGATATTTTTGCACATATCTCACAAAAAAAGTGCAAAACATAACGATCAAAGCACCTTTTCTCTATTGACATCCCGCGCCATGTGCATTATGATATACTGGTACTACCAGTTAGGAGATGAAAAATATGAACTATCTGAGACAATTCTGTATTATTTTGTCTGTTTCTTTTTTGGGGGAACTGCTCCATATCCTGATACCGCTGCCGATTCCGGCAAGTGTTTACGGGCTGGTTTTGATGCTCGCAGCGCTCTGCACCGGAGTCCTGAAACTGGCACAGGTTCGGGAAGCTGCCGACTTTTTGATCGAGATCATGCCCGTCATGTTCATCCCCGCGGCTGTCGGACTTCTGGAATCGTGGTCCGCCCTGCAGGCCGTCTGGTTTCCTGTCGCGGTCATCACAGTGCTGACCACGATCATTGTCATGGCAGCGACCGGGCGGATCACACAGTACCTGATCCGCAGAGATCATCGCAAAAAACAGACGAAAGGAGCTGACAAAAATTGAAAACGTATCTGATCGACTCCGTCTTTTTCGGGGCGGTGGTCAGCCTCGCCGCGTACGAGGCTGGACTTTTACTCAAAAGAAGATTCAGACTGGCGCTCTTAAATCCACTGCTGATCGCCACCGTCTGTGTCATGGCAGTCCTCACACTTTTCAAGGTAGAGTACCGGCACTACAACGAGGGCGCCAAGTACATCAGCTATCTGCTGACACCTGCCACCGTCTGTCTGGCAGTCCCGCTCTACCAGCAGCTTGCGCTGCTACGGAAGAACCTGAAAGCCGTGGCGGGCGGGATCACCGCAGGCGTGCTCGCAAGCCTTGTCAGCGTCTTTGTGCTGGCAAAGCTGTTCTCCCTGACCCATGAGCAGTATGTGACACTGCTCCCCAAATCCATCACCACCGCGATCGGAATGGGCGTCTCGGAGGAGCTGGGCGGCATATCGACGATCACGGTCGCCGTCATCATCATCACCGGGATCCTCGGAAATGTCATCGCCGAATCGGTGTGCAGAATATTTCGGATCGAGGAGCCGATTGCGAAAGGTCTGGCGCTCGGCACAGCCTCCCATGCGATCGGCACGGCAAAGGCGATGGAACTGGGCGAAGTCGAGGGCGCCATGAGCAGCCTTGCGATCGCCGTCGCCGGGCTGATGACCGTCGTGGGCGCCTCCCTCTTTGCCAGTCTGATGTGACGCACCGTTTTTCGATCGATATCTGTACGGAGGAAATGAGACATGGGTGAGACAAAAGTATATTTTCTGGTCATCGAGCACATCAAATCACTCGTTCAGCAGGGAACCCTCTCCTTTGGCGGCAAACTGCCCTCCGAGAGGCAGCTGATGACGACACTCGGACTCAGCAGGAACTCTATCCGCGAAGCACTGCGGAGCCTGGAAAACATGGGCATTGTCGAGAGCCGCCACGGGCAGGGCAGCTATCTTGTGAACCATATCGCCGACAGTCTCGGCGGCATCTTCTCCCTGCTAGTTTTCATGAACGAGTGCAGCGAGCAGGAGATCCGTGAACTTCGGCGGGGCATCGAGATCGGCGCCTGCCTCGCGGCAGTCAGGCAGGCGCCGGACAGACAGCTTTCGGAACTCCTGCACTGCCTGGAACTCCTCAAAAACTGCAGTCCGCAGGAACGCCCGGCACTCGACAAACGTTTCCACGACACACTGATCCGAATTTCCGGAAACCGCCTGCTCATGCTGTTGAGCGGGACGCTGTCCCAACTTTTTGAGCACACGATCCGGGATGCTCAGACGCACCTCTGTGCATCGGAATGGGACGATCTGCTCTCGTGTCATGCGCAGCTGTGCGACAGCCTTGCCGCGCGCAGCGAAACTGCCTGTGTTGACGCGGTCATGAGACATTATGATCTTACTGACAGCAGAACCTGATTTCCTCTGCACAAGTTTGTGCAGAAGCAGACAAAAACGACCGCATCACGCGGTCGTTTTTGTCTGCTTGTCAGATCAGTGACTCATACAATTTTGTGATGTCCTCCACGCTTGTCTCCTTCGGGTTGCCTGGTCTGCAGGCATCGTCGTAGGCGGACTGCGCAAGGAACGCGATGTCTTCCCTCTTGACGATCTCCTTCAGATCCGCGGGGATCCCGACGTCCTGGGACAATTTCTTCACCGCGTCGATCGCCGCTCTGCGGTACTCCTCCTGTGACATGCCGTCCACGCCCTGCACGCCCATAGCCCTCGCGATCTCACGGTATTTCTCGCCGGTAGCCTCCGCGTTGTACTCCATGACCGTCGGCAGGATGATCGCGTTCGCCACTCCGTGCGGTGTGTCATACAGCGCACCGAGCGGATGTGCCATGGAGTGCACGATGCCAAGTCCTACGTTGGAGAATCCCATGCCGGCAACATACTGTCCGAGCGCCATGTCCGCCCTGCCTTCCGGCGTGTTGTCGACCGCCCCTCTCAGCGAGCGCGATATGATCTCGATCGCCTTCAAGTGGAACATATCGGACAATTCCCATGCGCCAGCCGTTATGTACCCCTCGATGGCATGGGTGAGCGCATCCATACCTGTCGCCGCGGTCAGACCCTTTGGCATGGTTGCCATCATCTCGGGATCAACAAATGCGACGACGGGAATATCCTTGGGATCAACGCAGACCATCTTGCGGCTCTTTGACGCATCCGTGATAACGTAGTTGATCGTCACCTCCGCCGCTGTTCCCGCTGTGGTCGGCACGGCAAAGATCGGCACAGACTTATTCCTGGTGGGTGCCACACCCTCAAGGCTCACAACATCCTCAAACTCAGGATTGTTGATGATGATACCGATCGCCTTCGCCGTGTCCATGGATGAGCCTCCGCCGATCGCGATCAGGTAATCCGCACCGGATTTCTTATATGCCGCCACGCCCGTCTGCACGTTCTCCACTGTGGGGTTGGGTTTGATCTCAGAGTACAGCTCGTACGCCATCTTCTCTCCGTCAAGGACATCGAGCACCCTCTTTGTCACGCCGAATTTCACCAGATCCGGGTCTGAGCACACAAATGCCTTCTGAAATCCCCTTCCTTTCGCCTCGGGCACAATATCCTTGATCGCCCCTGCCCCGTGATAAGATGTCTCATTCAATACAAATCTGTTCGCCATACCTTTTCTCCTTTTCTAAAATGTTCTTTGTCAGCACCGCTTTCCTCAAAATCCAGGCGTTTTGCCAGAGCGCCAAGTTTTTTCATTATATCACATAAACTTGTCATATAAAAACTTTTCTGGCAAATTTACATTAAAATCTTTTGCTAGATCCCTGAAATCGTCCGGTGTGATCGTCTGACGCTTGTTCGGCTGCATCGACAGCATCTTCACCAAAATCTCCGCGGACTTCTCGACAGTGTGCATCAGCCCAAAGGTCAGGTCAAAGTCCTCGCCTGCCGCAAACATGCCGTGATGTGCCCAAATCGCGACATCGTAGCACCGCATCAGCCTGCTCGTCTCCACCGCGATCTCGCGCCCGCCGGGAACCATCCACGGCACGACGCCGATCCCGTCCGGGAACACGACAGGGCACTCCGTCGCCATCTCCCACAGCTCCCGCGTGAACACCTCATCGCTCAGCGGCAGCACAAAGGTCAGTGCGATCACATTGGTGGTATGCGCATGGTAAATGACGCGGTATCTGCCATCCGTCACTTCCTTTTTCACCTCGTGGTTCATCAGGTGGGAGGGCAGCTCGGAGGTCGGTCTCCCGCCGTTTACAAGCCCCCACACAATGCGGTAGTTCTCACCCTTGTCATCAAGCTCGATCATGCAGATCGAATCTTCCGGTTTGATGATCACATTCCTGAAATACTTGCCGCTCCCCGTTACCAGAAAATACTCTCCTGCCAGTTTGGGAACTGCTGTGCCGATCGGCTGCCAGTCCCTCATCTCAAAATGTTCCCTGACAGACTCCACTTCCTCAGGCTTTACACGATACGACAGGTTGCCGCCGTTTCTCTCGTGCCAGCCCTGCTGCCAGCCATCGTCCGCCATCCTGATAAAACCCTGTACAAACACTGCGTCCAAAAAATTCATATGAAACCTTCCTTTCTGTCTCCTTATGCCCGCTTCGACAATACTTCCTCCTCGTATCTTCTGACTGCATCAAACCAGCTGTAGTCCGCAGTCACACCGCACTGCCTGCAGTATTCCTCCCAGACATCACCGAACGGATAGGTCTTGACCGCCTCCTGCATCACCATCAGCTCTGTCATGCGATTCTCGTCCTGCAGCTTCCTAAGCTCCCTGTTCGGCGTACAGAGCGCGTTCAACAGCGCCTTCTGCCAGCTGCAGAATCCCACGGTCCACGCCGAGATCCTGTTGATGCTCGCGTCAAAATAGTCGAGCGCCATGTACACGCGGTCGAGCGCATCGTTCCGGACGATCTCCTTTGCCATCTCTTTTGTCTCGTCATCAAACAGTACTACATGGTCGCTGTCCCAGCGGATTGGCCTGGTAATGTGCAGCGCGATTTCCGGGAAAAAGCACAGCAGCGCCGGAATCTTGTCTGATACCACCTCTGTCGGGTGATAGTGGCCGTTGTCCATCAAGGGCAGGCACCCGTCATGTGTTGCCGCAAAAGTCAGCGTAAACTCCGCGCTTCCGGCTGTGAATGCCTCCACACCGATGCCAAATACCTTCGACTCCACGCAGGGCTTCACCAGCTTTTTGTCGTACGGCTCCGACAGGATCCGCTCGATCGAATCCTTGTAGCGCAGCCTTGGTCCCATGCGGTCGGCGGGAATGTCCTTATAGCCGTCGCCTGTCCAGATGTTCATCACGCAGGGAACGCCCGTCTCCTCGGCAAAATACTGTGAGATGCGCACGCACGCCTTCCCGTGCTCGATCCAGAACTTTCTCGTCCCCTCGTCCGGACTTGACAGTGTCAGACCGTCTTTAACCTTATCGTGGGAGAAAAATGTCGGGTTAAAATCGATCCCCATATTTCTCTCCTTTGCAAACGCCACCCACTTTGCAAAGTGCTTCGGCTCGATCTTGTCGCGATCCACAAACTCGCCTTTCTCAAACACGGCATAACTCGCATGCAGGTTGAGTTTCTTTTTGCCGGGCATCAGTCTCAGCGCCTGATCCATGTCCTGCATCAGCTCCTCCGGCGTCCTCGCCTTGCCGGGATAATCGCCTGTCGTCTGGATCCCGCCCGTCAGGGGACCGTCGTGGTCAAATCCGGTCACGTCGTCCCCCTGCCAGCAGTGAAGGGAAACGGGTATTTCCTTCAACTTTTCGATCGCCGCGTCGGTGTCCACGCCGACTGCAGCATACTTTTTCTTTGCTTCCTCGTACCTTTCGTTCTGATTCATATTTCCTCCATTTCCGCGTGTTTGTCTGCACACTCTATTAATTGCTCTCCCTTTTCAGGGTTCAATCCATTCAATATCCCATCCATCGAGTTTTTTCCAGTGAAATGCTTCCCTGAAATCATCGAAGCAATTTTCGCAGATACAGCTGCTCAAATCCTCTGGAACAAACCACCGCTGGTGTGGACTATCCTGCACCTTCTCCCAGCAGAAGATACACGCCTTGAGACAGGGTGCATGTTGAACGATCTCCTCGCCGTCAGTCGGATTCAGATATTTGTCCTGCAAATATTCCACATCATTCCGAAGACGCCAGTCATCTTTTTCAGTCATACAGTTCTCCCATCAGTTTTAATTGATTCATATCTTTTTATCGGAAAAGATTCCAGAATGCATTTTCTCGCATCCTGCAGACTGCCAAGTGCACCGTCCGCAATCATCTGCACTGCAAGGTTTCCGATTGCCGTCGCCTCAACCGGTCCCGCCAGAACTCTGCTTCCTGTTGCTTTTGCCGTCAGACAGTTTAAGTAATCCGCATTCGCGCCGCCGCCTATGATATGTATGCACTTGTAGCTTTTGCCTGTCATCGCCTCGATTTCCTTTTTTGTATCCGCGTAGCATTTTGCCAGGCTGTTGTAGATCACCGCCGCCACTTCCGCGATCCCCTCCGGCTCTTGCTGCCCGGTTTCCCTGCATGCCGCCTGCACTTCCTTTGTCATATCCGCCGGTGCGAGAAAACGCTCATCGTTGCAGTCCACGATCGATGTGATGCCGCATTTTGACGCCGCCTCACAGATCTCACCGAAACCAAGCCCGCCGCCGATCTCTTTCCTGACAGACTGTATCATCCAGAGTCCCATGATGTTTTTCAGATAGCGGAAACGATACTGATAACCGCCCTCGTTCGTGAGGTTGTGCTGTCTGCTCTGCTCGCTGCAATCCGCCTCGCACAGCTCCGTTCCCATCAGCGACCAGGTGCCCGAGCTGATATAGAGCACATCCTCCTCCCCCGCAACAGGCACTGCCGCCACTGCGGAGCCGGTGTCGTGTGTCGCCGGAAGAACGACTTTGCATGTGTACCCGACTTCCTCTGCGATCTCCGCTCTCAGGCTGCCAAGCTCCGTCCCCGGCATCCGGATCTGCTGGAAAATAGATTGCGGATATCCCAACTTCTGGATCAGTTCCTCATCCCACTCTTTTGACCGGGCATTCACCAGCTGCGTTGTCGTTGCATTCGTGTACTCTGACACGGCTCTGCCCGTCAGCAGGAAATTGAAATAATCCGGGATCATCAACAGCCTGGACGCCCGCCGCAGCGCGTCCGGGTCCTTTGTCCTCAGCGCCATCAGCTGGTAGATCGTGTTGAAGATCTGCTTCTGGATCCCGGTCCTGCCGTACAGCTCCCTCTCCGGGATCAGCTCATAGACTTTCTCATCCATGCTTTTCGTGCGCTCATCGCGGTATGCCGCCACATTTCCGATCCGCTTGTCGTCCTGATCCAGGAGCACGAAATCGACCGCCCACGTGTCGATGCCAACCGACACCGGTATCTTTCCAAGCTCCCCGCACTTGCGCATTCCTGTCTTGATTTCCGCAAACAGCCCGTCGACATCCCAGACCTTTTGTCCCTGGCACTCCGCCATGCCGTTTGGGAAGCGATAGACTTCCTCCAGCACGATCTTTCCGTTTTCCATGTGCGACAGTATGTGACGCCCGCTCGACGCGCCGATATCGATCGCAAGATAGTACTTCTCCATGACACCCACCCTTTCTGAACAGCGCTCCTGTCTGCTGCCTTATACCTCTATCATAGCGGATCTGAGCCAAATAAAAAAGGACACCTTTTGTCCAAAAAAGTGTCCTGATTTGCATATCTGCCTAGACGGGCCGGTCGTTGATCCCAACCCTGTATCTCCTCGGCGTCACCCCGTACTGTCTCTGAAAAAGACGGTGAAAATAGCTCAGATTGTCATACCCGACAGACAGCCCGATATCCATGACGGACATTGCGGTGTTCTGCAGCAGATACACCGCCTGGCTCAGCCGTTTTTCCTGCACCAGCTCCGTGTAAGTGTGCCCTGTTCTCTTCTTGATCTCCTTCGAGAGCCAGCACACGTCATAGTTCAGCAGCCCTGCAAGCTCCGTGAGCTCCCCATCGCGGTAATTCTCCTCAATGTAGGCATACACTTCGATCAGAAGCCGCCTGCCCCGATTTTCGTTGTTGGTCTCCATCCGCTCCATGTGGTTCATCAGCTGCAGAAACAGCAGCCCCATCGTCGCCTGGTTGATACTGCGCCTGTTGGGCTGCCTGTTCCAGATCGACCAGATCAGGTTTTCCACGAGGTTCTGGATCGGCAAAATCCCTGCAACCTTAAAATGCATATATCCCGCCTCCTCGTTCTCCCCCATCAGACAGTCGATCACAAAATCCCGCAGAAGGTTCTTCTCCTCGCCGATCATTTTCAGCACATAGTCAAAAAACTCCGGCAGGATGATAAAGTTGACGGCGATATCATCCTCCGACGCCGGATAGATCTCCTGCTCCGCCTTCTGGTTCAGAAAGAGCATCTCCCCCTCCCGGAGCCAGACGTCCTCCCCGTCGATCACATGGTGCGTGGTGCCGCAGCACATATAGATCACTTCGATGTAATTGTGGGTGTGCCTGGGAAAATGGACAAAGCGGGTGTGGGGGCGGACCTGTATCAGCTTTCCCGCGTCCAGAAGCTTTTTCGCGTCGACGATATACGCGTCTTTGCGCTGCGGCTCCTGTGACATGTAGATCGCCGTCTCGATCTTTGTGTCACCGTTTAAGATGCGCGCCTCCTCCGCCGTGATCTTTTTGAGTTCCGAGTATAATTCCGCCGTGATCAATGTCCGCTCCTACTCTGCACCCAGCAGCTGCTCCCACCGCTCCTGATCAAATCCCGGGCAGACGCCGTTTTCTGTGACCAGCAGGGGACGCTTCACCAGCATCCCGTCTGTGGACAGCAGCTGGTACTGCTCCTCCTCGCTCATCCCGGGAAGCCTGTCCTTGAGTCGCAGCTCCTTATACAGATTGCCGCTTGTGTTAAAAAAGCGTTTGAGCGGCAGTCCGCTCGTTTCATGCCACTGCCGCAACTCTGCCGCGGATGGATTTTCTTCCTTGATGGGGCGGATCTGCACCTCGTTTCCCTTTTCCGCCACCCACTTTAGCGCCTTTTTGCAAGTTGTACATTTCTCATAACATAATATCACTGGTTCCATGACGTACTCCTCTTCATCTATAAAAATTTTGATATTTCTATTTTACCACTGTTCTCGGATTCTGTCTAATCATTCTGCCATACTGTTCACACCCCGATGTCATGATGCTGACGGCTGAACAGTTCCTAACGCCATATCCGCCGTGCGCAGGCAGGAGTCGATACCCGACTTGGCAAACACTGCTATTTCTGTTATACTTATCCCATATGGTCGCCGCAGGGTCATGACACAAAACAAAAGTATCTGGCTCTGCTGTGATCTGTTCACAACACGAACGGAGGGATCTCAATGGTACATGCAGATGTTCTCAGCCTATTGGGAGAATAGGCTGAACAGACATATTCTCCTTTTTTAACCTGTATCAGAAAATTTGGACCAGAAAAAATTTAGAAAAGAGAGAATAACAATGAATATAATGAAATACAAAACAGATTGTCGCGATATCCACCGGATGGCATATCCGATCCTGCTCAATTACGTGCTGTCTGGCGTGTTTGAAATGTTGGACAAGGCGATCGTCGGGCACTACTCGGTGCGGGGATTTGCGGTTGTGGGAATAGCAGCCTCCTTCACCTTTGCCATCACAGGTGCGCTCGGGATCTTGTCGGCAGCATTCAACATCGTTGCCGCAGGGGAGAGGGGCTGCCAGGATGAACATCGATTCGAATCCACTTTTGCCGCAAGCAAGTCCCTGGCGCTCCTTACTGGCACTGTTTTCTTCGTGCTGAGTCTCCTGGGCGGACGCTTTTTCTTCCGGCATGTGTATGGGATCCGGGAGGACGATCTGTCAGAATTGCTGTCGTACTACTATCCGGCAGCATTTACCGTCATCCAGAATATGCTGATCTTTCAGTATTCCACGTACTTTCGCAACCGGCTGAACACCAGGATCACACTCTGCAGCACGATCGTCTCCACAGGCGTCAACCTGTTTTTCGATTGTTCGCTCGTATACGGCTTCTTCGGCATGCCGTGTCTTGGGACTGCCGGCGCTGCCTGGGGGAGCGTGATCGGACTGGCTGCGGGGCTGCTGGTGTATCAGCTCGCATACTACCGCACGGCGCTGCCGGCAAAACCGGCTCTCGGGCGTACCGCAAAGGAGGCCGCGGGAAAGATCCTGCGCCTGTACCCTTCCCTGTTCGGGCAGGAACTGCTGGAAAGCACGATCTTTGCCTGTATCGTTTCAGCTGTCGTCGCAAGGCTTGGCACGGAACAGATGGCGGTGTACAATCTGCTCGACACAGCCGGCAGTGCCATCGGGCTCCCGGTGTACGCTTACGCGGCAGCCACGCAGACCTTTACGCTGCAGCGCCGCTCTGCCGGGGATATGCACGCAGTCAGACGCTATCTGAAAAGCGGACTGCTGCTGTCGTCGCTTGTGGTCGGTCTGCTCTGTATTTTTTGCCGTATGTTTGACCGGATGCTGCTGCAGCTGATCGTGACAGACGATCATATCATACAGCAGGCGCAGCGGCTGCTGGGACTTGTCTTCCTGCTGCAGCTTGCCCGGATCCCCTACCAGATCTGCATGAACTATCTGCAGGGCATCGGCAGGGAAAAACTGGTACTGCTTGGCACTGCCGCCGGAACCGCCTTCGCAGGCATCGGCGTCATCATCGCCGGAAATACCGCCGGGCTGACAGGACTCTACCTGGTCATGGCTGCAGAGCTTGCCGTACTTGGAATCTGTTACAGATTGCTCTGCTGATGCGCCCGTGCTGCTGGGCAGAAAAAAGAACCCAAAGGCTGAATCCCAGCCGATGGGTTCTTTTTTATTCATAATTCCTAATCGCCAAAGCTGATGCCGAGCATCTTTGCTTCCTTGATGATCGTCGAATCCGGATCCACCATCTTGAGCTTGCCCGCGACATCGGCAAGCGGCACCTTCACGACCTCTCTGTTCTGATAGCCGACCATATAACCGTACTCGCCCTTGAGGATCAGCTTGGACGCCTCCGCGCCAAGTCTGCTTGCGAACACTCTGTCATACGGATCGGGGCTGCCGCCTCGCTGCGTGTGACCGGGAACTGTGACGCGCACTTCCATGCCGCTCTTTTCCTTGATCTTGTCCGCGATCTCGTATGAGACACTCGGATATTTGTAGTCTGCCATGTATTTCTTGAACTCTTTCTTGGAAAGCGCAGCTACCTCTTTTGAGATCGCGCCCTCCGCCACCGCGAGGATCGTAAACTTGCTCCCCCGCTCGGATCGCTTCTGGATCGCTTTGATGATCTTGTTGATGTCATAAGGGATCTCCGGAATCAGGATAATGTCTGCGCCGCCCGCGATACCAGCGTTCAGTGTGAGATAACCTACCTTGTGTCCCATTACCTCCACGATAAATACACGTCCGTGCGATGCAGCTGTCGTGTGGATCTGGTCGATGCACTGTGTCGCGATATCGACGGCACTCTGGAATCCAAATGTCATGTCGGTTCCCCACAGATCGTTGTCGATCGTCTTTGGCAGCGTCACGACGTTCAATCCCTCCTCGCGCAGAAGGTTTGCGGTCTTGTGTGTTCCGTTACCGCCAAGGATCACCAGACAGTCAAGGCTGAGTTTGTAATAATTGTGCTTCATCGCCTCCACCTTGTCGAGTCCGTTCTCGTCCGGATCGCGCATATTCTTGAACGGCATACGCGAACTTCCGAGGATCGTACCTCCCTTTGTCAGTATTCCGGAGAAATCTGACGGAGCCAGCATCTTGTACTTGCCATAGATCAGTCCCTTGTAGCCGTCAAGGAAACCAAAGAGCTCCACCTCCTTGCCCGCGTTGAACAACCCCTTTGCCACGCCGCGCATTGCCGCATTGAGCGCCTGACAGTCGCCGCCGCTTGTTAACATTCCGATTCTTATCATGGGAACCTCCTTCTTCGCATGAATTACCTGCGCATCATTGTTTCTATTTTATTTTGAAGCCAGCGTAAACTGACCCACCAGCTGCTTTAATCCCATCGCCTCGGCGGAGAGTTGCTCACTCGCCGCCGCGCCCTCCTGCGCTGTCGAACTGTTGCTCTGGACGACGAGCGCCATCTGGTTAATCCCCTCCGAAACCTGCCACACGCCCTCCGACTGCTCATTGGAGATCGTGGCGATCGCGTCGATGGAGCGAACCACGGACTGGATACTGTCAACAACCTCCGATAAGGTTTGTGCCGTGTGGGTAGCGATCTCAGACCCCATATGCACCGCCTCTGAGGACTGCCCGATGAGCGTGGATGTGTTCTGGGCTGCCTGTGCGGATTTGCTCGCGAGCTCACGCACCTCCTGTGCTACTACCGCAAACCCTTTTCCGGCCGCGCCCGCCCTGGCTGCCTCCACCGCGGCATTCAGCGCCAGTATATTGGTCTGAAACGCGATATCTTCGATCGTTTTCAGTATTTTCTCAATCTCGTCAGAGCTGTTCTGGATCTTGTTCATCGCCTGCATGAGCGTCTGCATCTGCTCATTGCAGAGTGAAACCTCCTCTCCCGCGTGGTGTGTCTGATCGCGGAGTTCCACGGCACTCTCGGCAGTGTGCTTTGCCTGATCGGATATCTCCGTGATCTGTGATGCCAGCTCCTGTATCGAACTCGCCTGCTCTGTCGTCGCCTGGCTGAGATCCTGCGCACTCGATGACAGCTGTACACTGGCGGAAGAAACCTGTTCCGCAGAACGGTTGACCTGCATTATGACATTATTGAGCTGTGTTTTCATATGGTACACGGAGTGCAGGATATTCTGGAAGCTGCCCACGTAAGCCTCCCTGTGCTGGGTCTGGACAGCCAGATCCTGTTTCGCCAGCTCCTGCAGCAGATAGCCGAGATCGTTGATGATCGTGCGCAGTCCCTCCACCAGCGAGTTCGTGGACTCCATCAGCATCCCCGTCTCATCTTTGCTCCTGGTTCTGGGCATGGGCGTTTCCAGATCCCCTTCTACGAGCAGTTTCATCCGGTCTGCACAGGCTTTCATCGGTTTGCTGATGCTGCCTGCCAGGATCATGGCGATCACAATGGAGATCAGTGTGGATATGATGATCACAATCACGTTGATCACGATGTCATTGTATGTAGTGCTCAGATAGTTCAGCTTCGGCGCAGTGACTGCAATGCTCCATCCGTCCGTATCTTCCACGGGAGCATAAGCCGCAAACATAGCACCGGATGCACTCTCGTAGCTTCCAAAACCGTTCTCCCCGCGGCGCATCGCTGCATGGATCGCAGCCAGATCCTGCATGGAAGCATCGCTCTGTGCCTGCTTTTCGACATTTTGAACCATGATCGTATCAAGCGTGACATCGGCGATCGTATCGCCGGACTTATTGATCATATAAGCCCTGCTGTTTTCCCCGACCTGAATGGAAGAGACGATATCGTTTAAGAACGTTTCGTGTGGAACAAAATAGATGACGCCTGTAATGGCCGAACCATAGATCCCATCCGCATAGATTGGCGCCGCGACCATGATCGTCAGTTCCCCTGTGATCTTGCTGATCAGCGGCTCCGATACATAGACATTGCCCTGCATGGCCTGTTTGACATATTCCCGGTCGGAATAATCCTTCCCGTCAAAGATGCTGATCCCATCCACACCAATGACATTTCCGCGCTGGAAATCGTGCATGGCGGCGCGCTCACTGACGATGGACTGTTTCTCCTCCAACGATACCGCCGGATCGGACAACTGCGGGATGCAGCCTGTATCCATGGCAACATTCTTGTAAGCCGCCAGTTCGTGCTGAACACGTCCTGCCGCCTGGACTGCCGTTTCGCTCATCATCTGCTCCACTGTGGAGAGTGTGCTTGTGTAGTTTGCCGCAATGCTGAACATTCCCACCGCAAGCAGCGCCACCAGGACAGTGATGCTGAGGCATAAATTGATCTTCAAGCGTATGCTTTTCATTTCTTTTCCCCCGTTTACATTCCGAAAATATTGGATCCTATTCCCCACATACAATTATAGGGTGTACGGCTGTCACTTGTCAATAGTCTTGCTTTGTCTCTTTGTCGCAGTAATGTCTCTGGTCAGTTGCCGCTCACTTACACGCCCTTTATCATTCTTGATGCATAAGATTTATTGATAATCAACGGGCGTGTCTGAAATCGTTTCAAACACGCCCTGTCAACAATTTATGAATTTCGCTGCTTTCAGCTCTCGGAATGCGCAGCTGTCCCTGCCTCCTCCGCGATCCGGATATGCACGTCGCGCAGCTGCCGCTCGTCCACGGCCGCAGGTGCGCCCATCATCACGTCCTGTGCAGTCTTGTTCATCGGGAACGGGATGATCTCGCGGATGCTCTCCTCCCCCGCAATCAGCATGACCATGCGGTCAACCCCCGGCGCGATGCCGGCATGCGGCGGTGCCCCGTAACAGAACGCATTGTACATTGCCGGGAACTTCGCCTTCACGTCCTCCTCGCCAAGTCCCACGATCTCAAACGCCTTTACCATGATCTCGGGATCATGGTTTCGGACAGCTCCCGATGACAGCTCCACACCGTTGCACACGAGATCGTACTGGTATGCGAGAATGTCAAGCGGCTCTTTTGTCCGCAGCGCCTCCATGCCGCCCTGCGGCATCGAGAACGGATTGTGGCAGAACTCCAGCTCACCCGACTCCTCGCCGATCTCATACATCGGGAAATCAACGATCCAGCAGAACTCGTAGCTTTCCTTCTCCATATAGCCGTCAAAGGTATTCGCAAGCGTCTTTCTGATCACGCCCGCCGTCTTCTGCGCCGTTCTCAGATCGCCCGCGGAGAGCGCGGCAAAGCTTCCGTTCTTCAAGCCAAGAGCTTCGATCGCGGCATCCTTCTTCTCCTGCACAAACTTGGATATACCGCCGACAAGCTCCCCGTTCTCGTCAAGACGGAACCAGTATGTCTTCTGTCCGCTCACGACCTCGATATCCGCACACATCTTGTCGATCTGTTTTCTCGTCCCTGCAAAATCGTCCGCGACGACCGCCTTCACAGTCTTCCCCGCAAACGGCTCAAAACCGCAGTCCGCAAGTACATTTGTCGCGTCCTGCACCGTGAGGCTGATGCGCAGATCCGGCTTGTCCGAACCGTAGCGCTCCATCGCCTCGAGATAGGGAATCCTCTTGAATGGCGGTGTGGAAGCCGCCTGGTATATTCCGAATTTGGCAAAGATCGGGGGCAGAACATCCTCCATGATCGCAAACACATCGTCCTGGCTTGCAAACGCCATCTCCATGTCGAGCTGGTAGAACTCTCCTGGCGAGCGGTCCGCCCGCGCATCCTCATCGCGGAAACACGGCGCGATCTGGAAATAGCGGTCAAAACCGGAAGCCATCAGCAGCTGCTTGAACTGCTGCGGCGCCTGCGGCAGCGCATAGAATTTCCCCGGGTGGTTCCTCGACGGCACGAGATAGTCGCGCGCGCCCTCCGGGGAAGAGCACGTCAGGATCGGCGTGGTGATCTCCATGAACTCATGACCGATCATCGCCGCGCGCAGCTCTGCAACAATCCTGCTCCTGAGCACGATCCTGGATTTCACGTTCGGGTTGCGCAGATCCAGATAGCGGTATTTCAGCCTGGTGTTCTCGTCCGCCTCCTTGGAGTGGTCGATCTGGAACGGCAATTCATTGTACCGGCATTTGCCCAATACAGTGACCTTCGACGGCACGATCTCGATATCGCCGGTCTCCATCTTGGGATTCTTGGCACTGCGCTCGCGCACCGTCCCCACGATCTCGAGCGTCGACTCATTGTTGACGGCGCCTAGCTGATCCATGATCTCCTCCGTCTCGACAACGATCTGCGTCTTTCCATAAAAATCCCTCAGAACCAAAAATCCCAGATTTTTGCTGACCTTGCGCAGATTGTCATACCAACCGACAAGCTTTACTTCCTCCCCGACATTTTCCAGCCGCAGCTGGCTGCAATTATGTGTACGTCCCTGCATGATGAACCTCCCTACAGTATCTCTTCGTTTGATTGATCTCCAATAATTCTGTTTGCTGTTTTTAATACTAGCATTATTGAAAAACCGTGTCAAGGAGAATCGTTTTCACGGACTTCGCAGCGTGGTGCGTTACTGTTCACGGGTCGGCTTGACATAAAGAATTCTGTTATCATACAGGAACAGGAGATGGTTTTCCATGTATTGTTCCATACGCAGGTACAGGTTATATCCTTCCTTATAGTAATCATCTGCTGGAATGTATTCGTATTCCTCCTCCGCTTTCCGGAGTATGGCACGGTAGCGGCCCTCAAACTCCGCGATTTTTTCAGGACTGCATTCTTCAGAGCTGTCCAGTCCGTTCCGATAATGGATCATTTCCTGGATCAGTGACCGCATCTGTATATTCCACGTCCTCTCCGGCTCATTCTGAATGCTGTCTTTCAGGTACCGCAGGATGTGTGCAGGGCATTCCTGGTGGCCCGATTCGTAACTGTAGTATGTGACATCATGGTCATGGTTTTGAGTCTGTCAGGTCTGACAGGAACCTCCTGCTTTTGTCAAGGGATGTGCAGCACTCATTATTTAAAAGGAACAGGAACGCCTTTATGCTCCCGCCGTAATTGACCTCGTCCGTGACACCGGCCGGAAACTGCGCATGGATCCTTTCGCCGGTTTTAGAATTGTAATAAACATCTGCATGGTATTGAGTCACTTCAAGTACCAGGCGTATATTGACCATCTGTTTTACGATGGTTTTTGATGTCTTTTTAAAATCCGGGTTTTCCAGGACTTCCTGCGGAGGGGTTAACAGTACGGGCTCCCCTGTGGGAACCTGCTTTTTCCGGCAGTGTCCTTCATGCCCCGGCTCCTCAAACACCTCAAACCAGTTTTCACGTGCGGCAGCCATGTCACGCCGGATCTGGGCCAGTTCCCTTTCCAGCGCTTTAATCCTGCATTCAAGGGCGCGGACAATCTTCTGGTGCCGGTTTTCCATATCCTGGTATTATAGCGACTATGTGATAAACTTTGATTATCCATGGATTTACCTCCGTTGTATTTTGTACGGTTTGCCAGACCTGCATTTATTATACAGCGGGGGTTTTTATTCTGGTACTTTGTTCATCGCCGCTTGCGTCTGCTGGGGGATTTATATCTGTTTCATTCACCCTGTTACATTTTACTGTTTTGCTTTTGGATATGTCTACACAGTTCTATTAGGAACTGTTTAAAAATAAATTTGCTGTTTTTGTAAAAAATTCATTGAATACTGTAGGTTTCACGTGCTCTAAACAGTAAATTTATTTAGTTACAGTTCTATTAGTTAGCTAAAATAAATCATATTTTTCTGCCTTACAATTAAATA
>CAJUES010000033.1 GCA_910585765.1 uncultured Lachnospiraceae bacterium
GAAGTTTTCCTTTCTCTTTGAGCCTGTCCTGAATCTGGTCAAATAGTTCCTCTGTCGTCATTGGTCTGTTCATGATTTTTATCCTCCTTTTAAATGAAATAAAGGAGCATCCCGGCTACCCGGAATGCTCCCTATAATTACAAATTATACAGTTATTAAAATCAGTTTTTTAACTTATATTTGACAGAATAATATTATATTGTATGATTCTACGCAGGCTACTTTCCATACTCCGCTAAATATGTCCTCGCCTTTTCTAATGATAATCCTAACCTTTTTTGTAATCTATCAATGATAATACCATCTTCAACTCCTTCCTCTTGTCCGAGTTCAATAATCATCTGTGCCTTACCACATTTAATCAATCTCTCCGATTCAAGTTCCAGAACCGTTCCTCCCATAATATTCACCAGCCTTCCTTCATTTTCATTTCCATTTGTTATGTGCGTAACAATCGTATTCACCAATGCCATGAGGTCTATAGCCTCTCCATCTGATAATTCATTTTCCTGATGCAGCCGAATTAGTTCATCCCTAAAATATATCAGATCATCTACCGCCTGGTCAATTACCCCCTCGGATGCAATTGCTTCCTCATACCGAGCAATATAAAACGGTATGTATGGAAATAGCCTTCTTTCAACGATATACTCCTTCGTCAATTCTTCCAAGATTACGTTATCTGACCGATAATCAACTATCTGACCATCTGGAAACACAAAGGTGATCGTTGTTGTTTTCGGCGTCCTGTCCGTCCTCCTGACATAGATAACAGAAAACCTTGGCATCGGTATTGTTGCATGCCCGATGTCCCACGTTGCAAACTGCCTTGCAACGATAAAAGCATATTCCGCTATCCTGATCGCCATGGAGCCGTCATCATAGCTCTGGCATTCCAGAAGATATACATCACTTCCAATCCTAATCAGGAAATCCGAGATCTGCTCCTCTACTTCCTTGCTGCCATCTGGTGTTTCATTTTCAGTCAGATATCCCTCTGAGGCTAAAACCTCTACATTCATATCTGTTGGATAATTCTTCTTGAACACATCATTGATGACAGAAATAAACAGCCTTTTGTGTTTCATCTTCATCGTCTTGAACACGTTGTCATAATCAGGTGTCTTTTTCATCTGTATTTTGTCCCCTTTCCTAATATTATAAGCAGACAACTGTAAAAGTGCAATCATTTTTCAGAAGCTCCTCTGGTACAGATTAAGATGCATCTGACTTCCCAAAGTACACGTTTTTGTCTTATCAATCCCCCAGTTCAGTCTTCATCTTCTGGTTCTAAATGATTCTACTGTATCTTCGTTTTGAAACATACATGCCTCGCAAGATGTTAAAGATACATGAAAGTACTTCGATTTTAGAACCAGAATGGAACCAAAGACAAATTAAAACGCTGGGAACCCGTATAAACACAGACTTCCAGCGTCAAAATCGTCTATTCGAACTCAATCGTCCCCGGCGGCTTAGAACTTATATCAAACAGCACCCGGTTCACCCCCCGCACTTCGTTGATGATCCGGTTCATCACAGTCTGCAGCACTGCAAACGGTATCTCCGCGCACTCAGCGGTCATGAAATCGACCGTTTTCACGGCGCGCAGCGCCACCGCGTAGTCGTATGTCCGCTCGTCCCCCATGACGCCGACGCTGCGCATGTTTGTCAGCGCCGCAAAGTACTGATCCGGTCTCCATGGCGCTGCAGCGCCATGCTCTTTGGCATACGATACAGCCGCCTTGTCCACTTCCTCGCGGTAGATCGCGTCGGCGTCCTGCACGATATGGACCTTCTCGGCAGTGACCTCGCCGATGATGCGGATGCCAAGTCCCGGTCCCGGGAACGGCTGGCGGAACACCAGTTGCTCAGGAAGTCCCAGCTCCAGGCCTGCCTTGCGCACTTCGTCCTTGAACAGATCGCGCAGCGGCTCGATAATCTCCTTGAAATCAACATAGTCAGGAAGTCCGCCCACGTTGTGATGCGACTTAATCACGGCGGACTCGCCGCCAAGACCGCTCTCCACCACGTCGGGATAGATCGTTCCCTGGGCAAGGAAGTCTACTGCTCCGATCTTCTTTGCCTCCTCCTCAAACACGCGGATAAACTCTTCGCCGATGATCTTTCTCTTCGTCTCGGGCTCTGTCACGCCCGCAAGCTTTCCATAATAGCGCTCCTGGGCATTGACACGGATAAAATTGAGGTCAAAATCCCCGTCGGGACCAAACACCGCCTCAACCTCGTCCCCCTCATTCTTGCGCAGCAGACCGTGGTCGACAAAAACACAGGTCAGCTGCCTGCCGATCGCCCTGGAGAGCAGCCCCGCCGCCACCGAGGAATCCACGCCGCCCGAGAGCGCAAGGAGCACTTTTCCGTCCCCTACTTTTTCACGGATCTGCCGCACCGACTCCTCCACAAAGGAATCCATCCGCCATGTCCCCCCGCAGCTGCAGACACCTCGGACAAAGTTGTAGAGCATCTTTGTTCCCTCGACAGTGTGCAGCACCTCGGGATGGAACTGGATCGCATAGAGTTTCTTATCCGGGCACTGCGCAGCCGCGACCGGACAATTGTCCGTGTGCGCCACAGTGAAAAATCCCGGCGCGATCCGCGAAATATAGTCAAAATGGCTCATCCAGCACACGGTCTCCTGCTCCACGCCCGCAAACAGCGGCGAGGACGGATCCACATGCACCTGCGTCTTTCCATACTCGCGCACCGGCGCTTTCTCGACATTGCCGCCGAGCACGAGCATCATGAGCTGCGCGCCGTAGCAGAGTCCCAGCACCGGGATCCCCAGTTCAAAAAGTTCCTTTGTGCAGGCGGGTGCATTTTCCTCGTAACAGCTGTTTGGTCCGCCTGTCAATATGATACCCTTCGGCTTCATTGCCTTGATCTGTTCGATGTCTGTCCTGTAGGAATAGATCTCGCAATATACATTGCACTCCCTGACACGCCTTGCCACAAGCTGGTTGTACTGACCGCCGAAATCGATGACGATCACTTTCTCGTTGGATAGTCCTTGTTCCACGGAACATCCGCTCTTTATGTCCATCCTGTCTCCTCCCTTGTAAGGAACTGCAGGAAAATAACCGATACAACCTGCGCAGGATATTTCTTCGAGGTGAAATTGCTAAAGCAATCATCAAAAAACGCAGGCGCAGCGGGCTACGGCGAGGCTTTTTGATATGCATAATCGGAGAAATAGACAAGTCAGGATACGTCAGTTATTTTTCTACAGTGCCTAATGATCAAAACTGCAGATATATGCTTTATGGTATCATGAAAATATGATTAAAGCAACCTATTTGCCGCCCGTCCTGACCATACGCCACATCCGTTTTAACCCTCTCCTCCAACTGTGTACCTGTGCAAAAACGAGAGAGAACCTGCAGATCTCAATTGCATAATTTTGCATTTTGCACACGGATCACCTGCTTCAAAACATCCGTGTATATCTTTTTGCATAAATATTCCGACAGAAAAACACATTTCATATCTATTTTTCATAAATAAAGAGAGGTTTTTCTTGTATTTACATGAAAATAGCGCTACAATGATAGAGGAACCTATTGCTGGGCATTTTACCATCCTACGCCTGTCAAAATCTTGGACAGCAGACGAGGGAGGCAATGTTGCTGCCATGTACCGCAAACGGCCGGCAATACGGCAATCCTATCGCTACCGAAAAAACAAAAAGGGGGTTCAACATGAGCACACAGAACAAACCAACCAAATCCAGGAAGCGGATCGCAGACGAGATCATGAAACAGATCGGCAAGAGCGTGATCCTCGTATTTCTCCTCGTCGCTATCGTCGCCATCGTCATGGTGGGCTGGACGATCATGACGTCCAAGGAGACCGAGCTGACACTGGAATCGAGCGCTGCCGCAAAACAGCTTACTGGATTTCTTGAACAATATATCAGAAGCGCGGAGCAGCTGGCTGTCAATCCCGAGATCAAGGACGTCATGCTCCAGACCGGAGCGGGTGATGACATCCTGCAGGCAGACAACATGGACACTGTCAGGGAAAATCTGATCAACATCGCAAACACCGATGTCGAAAACACCCTGTCTGTCTGGATCTCCGACCTCGACGCGAGTGTCCTGACACAGTCGGACGGATTTACCTCCGAGGAAGGATGGGATGTCACGACCCGGGCATGGTACAAATGTATCGATATGCACAGGACGATCCTGACAGAGCCCTACATCGATTCCTCGACCGGAAAAATGATATTAAGTGCTGTATCCCCCGTTTATGATGATGCTACAGGCACCGCCCTCGGCGCTGTCGGCATCGATATCACCCTGGATCATATGACAACCGTCATGAGCGAATACAAGATCGGGAACAACGGCTATGTCCTGCTGCTGTCCGGCAGCGGTACTTTCCTCTACCATCCGCAGGAGGATATCATACAGAAAAATATCACGGACATCAAAATATCGCAGAATGTCGTGGAGGCAGTCCTTTCCGGCAGCGATGTGTTCCTGAGCTACACTGTCGATGGCGTGGCGAAATACGGTTCCGTATCCCCCGTCGGCGATACAGGATATATCGTGCTCAGCAACCTGCCACTGACAGAGTACTATGCCCTGCTGATCGCCATGATCATCGCCCTTGTCGTGATCTTTGCCGCAGGCATCCTGCTCATAGCACTCAGCATCAGGAGGAGTGCCGCAAACCTGACCCGACCGATCTTAGAGCTGAACCAGACAGCGCAGAAACTTGCTGCCGGAGACCTGGATGTCCATCTCAGGATCGACTCCGAAGACGAGATCGGCGAACTGGGTGAATCCATAGGCAAGACCGTTGCCCGCTTAAAGGAATATATCGTATACATAGACGAGACAGCCGAAGTGCTTGCTCAGATCGCAGACGGAAAACTGAGCATCCACCTGAAAAATGATTATGTCGGCGAATTCCAGAAGATCAAGGCTGCCCTGCTCAACATCTCCTCATCGATGAATGAGGTCATGGAGGGCATCAACACAAGTTCCGACCGTGTATCCGCAGGCGCCGCTGAGCTGGCTTCCGCTTCCCAGATGATCGCAGAGAGCTCCGAACTGCAGGCGGCATCTGTGGAGGAGCTTGCCGCGACGACCAACACCGTGGCAGACCATGTGGAGGAAAGTCACAGGGATGCGGAAGCGTCCGCGGCAGAGACAGAAAAAGTCACCGCGATGATAGAGCAGAACCAGGAAAAAATGACCCTGATGATGGAGGCCATGAACGAGATCCGGCAGACATCACAGCAGGTTGTAGGCATCATACAGACGATCGAGGAGATCGCCGACCAGACAAATCTCCTGTCGCTCAACGCTTCCATAGAGGCTGCCCGCGCCGGTGAAGCCGGAAAGGGATTTGCAGTCGTTGCCGACGAGATCGGAAAGCTTGCACTAGAGAGCTCCAAGGCTGCGAACTCGACAAGGAACCTGATCGAGATTTCCATGGAGGAGATCAGCAAAGGAAATGCGATCGCCACCGACGCCATGAACTCGTTGAAAGAATCTGTGAGCGCCGTCGACCGCGTAAATGAGATGATCAAAAAGACCGCCGCAAATTCGGCTGTCCAGGCTCAGAACATGGAGCAGCTCCGTGTCGGCATCGATGAGATCGCACGCGGGATCCAGGATAACTCCGCGGCATCGCAGGAGACCTCCGCCACATCAGAGGAACTTGCGACCCAGGCCAATATCCTGAATAAAATGCTGCAAAAATTTGAATTGATCCGTTAAAAGAGCGTGACAGCATCGGCTGCCATAGCTTTCTGTCCGTCGATGAACTGCTGCACATATTCACGCGTATGTCTGTTGGGATAAGGAACTGCTTTGATAACCTATCTTTCATATCAGCAGTGTAACCCCCCATCTTTCAAGTCCTTTTTGCCGCATCCTGCAGACACACTGATCAGGACAGTGAAGCTGAGGATCTGTTCCTCAGCTTCGCTGTCGACTCGATCCGTTCTTGCCTTCCCGATGATCTCCCCCGTCTTTTCGAGCGCCGATGCCGTCTGATGTGCCAGCTTCCCGATCTCCTGCGCCACGGCGGCAAAGCTCCTGCCCGCGCCGCCTCGATCGAGGCGTTCAGTGACAGAAGACTCGTCTGCGAGGAAATGTCCTCGATCAGCTGGCTGATCGCGATGATCTTAATATTGCCCTGACTGTCCAGAATATACGCGTTCCCCCTGCTGCCGATGTTGATGTTTGACAGCACGTCATTGAGCATATCATACTTATAGCTGCCGATCCGAAGTCCTGTGTCGAACTATAATACATACTCATCATACAGATCTGCTCATCCAGGAATCGGTCGTCATCCTGACAAGATACATGCCTGACTGTTCCCCAGATCATATATCCGGCTGCAGAGCCGGCGGCGCCAAATGCGGCAGCAAATGATGTACCATGATCCATCCGCCCGATCTGCCCAGACGGCGGGAGACTGCAATATAGTGCCGGCGGCGCAGCTGCATCACCCCTCCCCGCATCAGCCGCTCCAGGCTCGTCCAGTGCGTCACGGCGATACCTGCCATCAGCCCCGTCGGAGCCAGGTCCTGCCGCTGCTGCCGCCGAGCCAAGTCCCGGATAGGAGAAGACAGACTCCGCCAGCACAGAACCGCCGAAAAGCTCCGCAAAAGAGGCAAACTGCAGCGTTACCGCAGGCAGGACCGTATTGCGCACGCCATGACGCCAGAAAAGTGTCCGCCTGCCCTCACCGCGGGCGCACGCAAACAGGACATACTCGCTGTCCATCACCTCGATCATCTTCTGTCTCGTGTGGCGTGCGATATTGGAAAAGGACATCAGGCTCAGCGTGAATGCCGGAAGCACCAGATGATGCAGCCGCTTCCAGATCGTCACCTCACTGTCCCGCATGCCGATCGGAAACCAGCCAAGCATCACGGCAAAGGCCATCAGGAACACAAATGTGAACGCGACGTCGCTGGCTGTGACTGCTTCCCCGTCCGTAAACCTCGCGTCGCCACGAAGTGTGAATGTCCACACCGGACCGGACTCATCGAGTTGATAACTGACAGCCAGATCCTTCTCAAAACCCATGTCACTGTCATATTTTATGAGCGTACTCTGGATCAGCGGCATATTCCCATGCCCCCAGCCCTTCACAGGATCCAGCGTGGCAGGCTCTGAGGAGATCGCGACCACAACCCCATCCCTGACTCGCGCGCCGGGCACCCGTCAGCTTCTGCTGACATACTTCCTCGGGGTGCACGTGTGCATAAAAAAATTCCAGCACGGCGTCTGCAGAGCGCCGCACTGAAATCCATTATATCCCAGACTGATCCTTTGCGTAAGCCGGGGGGAGTGTCTTTTTTCATTTCCACAGCAGGAGCCAGCGCCCTATGGATCACCCATGAGCGCCGACAAGGGTTTAAAGCTGTATCCCATGTCCTCCCACTTCGTCAGGAGTTCATCCAGGATCTCGCCGTTTGTCCGGGACGTGTTGTGTAGCAGCACGACCGCCCCCGGGTGGATCCGCGACGTGAGTTTGTCGAAAGCCGCGTCGTGGCTTGGCTGGTCCTCCGTGTCCCAGTCCACATAAGCCAGGCTCCAGAAGACCGTACTGTAGCCGAGCTGCTGCGCCATTCGGATATTCTCCGCGTTTGCCTTGCCCTGGGGCGGGCGGTAATACGGCGACAGCGAAGTACCTGTGATCTCACCGAAGGAAGCTGCCACATCGTCGAGTTCTTTCTGAAAAGCCTCCAGATCCGATATCGAAGACATATCTGGATGGTGGTAGGTATGGTTGCCTACCGCGTGTCCCTCCGCCACCATGCGTTTCACCATGTCGGGCGCCGTCTCCAGGAAATGTCCCACGACAAAAAATGCCGCCGGGGCATTGTGTTTTTTTAGTGCATCCAGGATCGGCGCTGTGTTTCCGTTCTCGTACCCGCAGTCAAATGTCAGGTAGATCACCTTCTCGCTGTCATCCCCCATAAAATAGGCATCGTACCACGCCAGATCCTCCGGCGCGGCATTCCCTGTCGGCTGTGTGCCGGATTCTCCGAAGGAGAGCCCCCAGTCCTCCGAGCTCAGTACCAGCTCGAATCCCTCCGGCGGCTGTCTGTCCGCGGCGGTGTCACCCGGCACCGCGCTGTCCTCCGCCTGCTGGTCTGCCGCATTCCCAGCCATATCCGCATCGTCTGCTCCCTGTCCTTCCCCCGCCGCAGACACGCCCGGCGTCCTGTCCTCCAGATCCAGGCTGATGACCGTCACTGTCTCCGGTTCTGTCCCATCCTGCGGTGTCTCCTGCGCGCCCGCACTGCCGCATCCGGCCAGGAACAGTGTCATCGCAATCACGCCGGACAGGCAGCTTTTCATTTTGTATCTTTGTCTTTTCACCTTTGTTCGTCTCCTGTCTTTTTCATACTGTTATAGTTTGATTATAAAACAGGAATGCATCATAACTGTATCTGATTTGCATCATTTTTGCAAGGTCTGATCGCCAGTGCTCATCCGGTGTATTCTTCAAGCATTTTCTTTAGATGCTCGTATCTGAGGCGTTTCTCCTCCTTTGCAAAATGGGTCTCCCTGTGCTGCCGGGGATTGTTCTCATACACCAGCGGCTCATCCCCAAACTGCTCGCTCGTCAGGTCAAAGCAGCAGTCTCCGACCACATTGTAGCAGTGATAGTTCCCGTCGGGTCTGCGGATCCCGTACACCTCGCCGCCAAAGATATCCTGCGCCAGAAATGCCGTGATGGAACACTGCCCCAGCGTCCTGTTCTCCGGTGTCCACCGGTCGCGCATTCTCGGCGCGCATGTGTCCGCGCACCAGATCTTTGACAGGGCATCATACAGGTCGGCCGGCGTTCTGATCCCCCTGTACTGATCCGTCACTGCCTGCACATCCGCCTGTTCCCATCCGTAAAACTTATATTCTCTCATCTTTGTATCTCCTCCGATCGATCTCCTTCACTATCGACAGCCCGCATCCGCACACTCCCGCGGACTGGCGAAAGGATCTTGTACCTCACAGCAGCATGGCAGGACAAAAGTCCTGCCATGCTGCCCTGTCATCGTTTCCGCGTGATCAGCCAGAATCACCCTTCGATCTGAATGTACCTGCTCTCCTCAACCGCAGGCTTTGCCTCCTTCTTCGGAACGGACACTTTCAGGATACCGTCCTCAAATCTTGCCCGGATATCCTCCTGTGTGACCTCCTCGCCGACGTAAAAGCTCCTGCTGCAGGTACCGTAGTATCTCTCGCGGCGGATGTATCTGCCGTCCTCGTCCTTCTGATCGCTGTCCTGCCGCGTCTCGGCATTGATGGTAAGATATCCGTTCTTTAGCTCAGCCTTCACGTTCTCCTTCTTGCAGCCCGGAAGGTCGATATCGAGCTCGTATCCGTTTTCGTTCTCCTTGACGTCCGTCCGCATGATACCTGTGGACGTGTTGAAGCGGGAAGCTGTCCGCATCGGACGGGCAAAGTCCTCAAAAAAATCATCAAATAAATTTTCTCCAAAGATACTGTTCATCACATTTGCACTTGGTAACAACATAACGCATTCCTCCTATAAAAATTATTTCATGTGCTGCAGCTTTCAAAAGCTGTTGTTTTATTTGTTATATATGTGTTATAACACAATTATTAGCACTCGTCAATAGAGAGTGCTAATAATTTTTCTAAACAATTTCTAAACTCCGCTTTTATGTGGTCTGCGGATGATTTAGTCTATCCAGAAATGCCCCGAAATATGCCGTTTTTCACAAGTCCCAACCAAATTGTTTTCACTTTACGGCAGCGCAGTTCCTTTGATAAAACGTAACCTGTTTTCACCAATTTTGTTCAACAAATAAACACCTTCCATCTTGACTTATGTGTCTAATAGTATTAGACTATATGTGTCTAACAGCATTAGACACTCTGGTCGGCATCGCCTGACTAAAGTACCGGATTTATGAACAGAGAGGAGCATTTGCTATGGATGAAAACAGATTAGGATTGATGGAGGGGCGCTTTGCGGATATCATATGGCAGTCCGCCCCCATCAGCACAGGCAGCCTGGTAAAAGTCTGTGAAACGCAGTTTGGCTGGAAGCGCACGACAACCTACACAATGCTCAAACGGCTCTGCCAGCGCGGCATCTTTGAGAATGACAGCGGCACTGTCATCGTCCTGATCCCCAAAGAAAAGTTTCACCAGAGACAGAGCGAACAGTTTGTGTCGGACACTTTCGGCGGCTCCCTTCCTGCCTTTATCGCCACCTTCACAAAGGGAAAAACGCTGAGCGACGAGGAGGCGGACGAGATCCAGCGGCTGATCGACAAAAGCCGCGCCGGACGTCCGTCAGCGCATGCTGACATTTTTCCGCCGGACGCCCGTGTGCATAAAAGTGAGGAGGAACCCCGATGACACTGGAATCTTTATTTGCAACAGTGCTGCAGTTAAGCTTTTACGGAACGATCGGCTGCGGCGTGATCCTGGTCTGCGCGCTCGTCAATTACGCGCGGGCGCCCAGATGGATCTCCATGACGCTCTGGGGGCTGGTCGCACTGCGGCTGATCGTGCCGTTTCATTTTTCCTCCGCGGTAAGCCTGTTCCGGCTGGACGGCATATCGGATCTCTCGTCACGGATCGACCGCACCCTTGATGACGGCGGAGCTTACAGGACGGCACTGGAGGGGAGTGCGGAATTCGATCAGGCTGTCGCCGCCGGAAGCCCTGTGTCCACCACTCCGGGAGGCAGCCGGATGGCGTACTATTACGAGCGGGAAAACGGCAGAATCGCGCCGGCAAAAACAGCTTATGCGTCCTTTCCTGGCATCGGAGCGCGCGTGTGGATTGCCGGCATGGCTCTGTTGTGGCTCTGGGCAGGTATATCCTATGTCCGGCTAAAGCGCAGGCTGCGGTTTTCCATGCAGCTTTTCAGGGGCGTGTACGAGACGGATGCCGTCTCCTCGCCATGTGTCGTCGGGATCCTCAGACCCCGGATCTATCTGATCCCCGGTCTGACAGACATGCAGAAAACACATATCCTGCTGCATGAGCGAATGCATGTACGATACCTGGACCACATCTGGAAGATCGTGTCCTTTGCAGTCATCAGCGTACACTGGTTCAATCCCTTTTTGTGGTTTATGTACCGCATGTTTCAGGGCGAGCTGGAGAAAGCCTGCGATGAGCGGGTGCTCGCACGGCTCGGCGAGGATAAAAAGGAGGAGTACAGCGAATCCCTGCTGGCACTCGCAGTGAGCAGAAACTGGAAAAGACCCACACCGATCTCTTTCGGCGAGGAAAACATCAAGGGCAGGATCAAGCGGATCCTTGCCTACCAAAAACCTATGGTGACTCTGACGGTTGTCGTTGTCATTCTGTCTGTCGCGGGCTGTAGTATCTTCCTGACGACGGCAGAGCCCTCAGACGGCGCCGCAGAAAGCGCACAGACTTCCGATCCGGCAGAAGATAAAACACTTCCTACAGACATCGGCACGAACACGCCGGATCCCCTGCCGGAAGCAGCAAACCGTACAGAACCTGACAGTGCACGCTCTGACACAGAAACAGCACCCGATAACGAACCCGCACTTGACCGCACAGAAGTTTACGATGAAATAACTGACAACGGTGTCACGTTTCAGGCAAGATGGGGCGCATTTACCGCATCGGGGAAGACGGCAGCGAAGAGCAGCTTTATCCTATTTTCGCAGGAACAGAGCCGCAGATGACAGTCTTTGAGGACACATTGTACTTTCGCACCGATCAATCTTACTACGACGGCGCACTGGACTGGTCAGACAACACGATCCGATGGATCGATCTGAACACCGGAAAGACAGGCGACCTTCCATTTATACGTCAGAACCAGAATATTGCCTTTTTTGCTGTCTATGAGGGACTTGCAGTGATCCGCTACAGCACGCCGGATGTCACGGATACGATCATGCTCTACACCGATGAGGACCCTGCCTTCAACGGCAAAAACATCGCACAGCTGTCCGGGACAGAGCGGGAACAGCTCGGACAGGACACCACGCAGACCGTGCTGCAAAATCCCTGCACGCTGGTCAATATCTCACACCGGACCAGAGACCGCAACACCGCCTATCTGGATATGGACGGGGACGGAATCACCGAGGAGATCATTCTGGAGCCTTCACAGGATCCCGAAAACATGGCATACCGGGATGAGACAGACCCACTATCCTACTTCCGTCTGCAAGTCGGGAACGCCAAAATGGAAAACTGGGGCGAAAATCTGTCAAATACGCTCTGGGCTGTCAGCCTTGACGGCCAGTCGATCCTGCTGGTTCTCTACGAGGATGGTCCGAGCGCAGACCCTTATACACGGTTTTACCGCTATCAAAACGATCAGATCATCGAAGCGGGCGGTTTTGCTGACGATATCCGACTGTGCGGGATCAGCCCGGAAGGGATCATCACAAGCGCGATCAGACAGGATGTCGTACAGACAGACTGGATCACGGTGCGCTGGCAGTTTGGAGAAAACGGAATGCTGGAAGAAATACCACAGGATCTCTATGAATTTCAAAACCCAAATTGGGTAAACCTGTCCGAAGACCTCCCTCTGCACGTCTCGATCGGAAGCACTGAGACCTTTGTGATCCCTTCCTCACAATCGCTCCGATTCCTGCAGACCTCCGCCGACTGGTGCTGGGTCCTCGCAGAAACTGCCGACGGGCAACAGGGCTGGGTACACGTGGAGCATTTTGAGGTCATGGATTTGGGGAAAAACGTTATGGAAGTATTTGAAGGCTTAAATATGGCCGAGTAGACTGCACGGATCTGTGCATAAAAATGAAAGGGGAATTTACTATGAGAACCAAAAATGTACCAATACTATTGTTAGCAATAACAGGCACGCTGCTCATCGGCGGGTGTGAAAAACAGACAGCAGACAGCACGCCAGGGACAGTGCCGGATCTGACATCCTCATCGGAAGCGCCGATCCAGGTGGATATCTTATCGGAAACATCCGTCGATCCCCTGCCGGAGCAGGCTTCAACTACAGATCCGACATCCCAGGATCGCACACAGACAGCACCGCAGACAGACAACGCCACACCAGAGGCAGCAAAAACAGACAGCAACGCTGCAGCAGAAACACCCAAAACAGACAGCAACGCTGCAGCAGCGCCGAAAACAGACAACACTGCAGCAGAAACACCCAAAACAGACAGCAGCACTGCAGCAGAAACAGTGACTGTAACAAAGGCATTTCAACCAAATGAAGGCTGGACCTCAGACTTTTTCTTCCAGATCCCCCAGGACTGGAGCTATACAATAGACGAGGATACCATTGAATGGGGCTTTCTCATTCAGGTGAGCGGTCAGGAAGACGCCTCTCTCTGCATTTACGGTCGGTATGGAACTGTCAATGTCGAACCGTTTTATACAGACGCTCCCACAGACTTTGAGACATCGAGCGGTTTAAAAGGACGTTTTTATCAGAACATACACACAGACGAAGACGGCTCTTCTTATATAGAGGGCGATATCGTGTTCGATCTGCGATCATACGGAGTGCGCTTTTACATGCCGGAGAATGTTTATACTGAATATAAAGACACTCTCCAGGCAGTCTTCCGAAGTATCAGGATCGAAAATACCTTTACGGAATAATATGAGCGATGCGCAGCAGGAAAGACTGATCCCATTTCAGGCTTTTCCTACTGCGCGATCCCCCTGCAGCGCCTCAGCCAGCTGCCCCGCAGATAATAGACGATGAACAGGACAGACGTCGTCGTCCATGTCAGCGGATAGCTGAACGCCACCGTGGAGACCTCGGGACGCACGGGCACGACCACCAGATTCCAGATCACGCGCAGGACACAGACGCCGACACAGGTCATCAGCATGGGCGGAACGGCGTCGCCGCAGCCGCGCGTCGTGCCGCCCAGGATCTCGATACAGATATAGGTGATATAGCTCGGCGAGATCACGCGCATCATGCCGAGCCCGATCGAGACCACATTCGGGTCATCCGTGAACAGATGCAGGAAAACGCGCCCGCCCGCAAGCACGATAACACTCAACAGAATGCTGGTAAACGCCGCCATGCCCAGACAGATGCGCACACTTTTCCGGATCCGGCCATACTTGCCCGCGCCGAAGTTCTGCCCCGCAAAGGTAGTGATCGATACGCCGTAGGCGCCCATGATCATCCAGAAAATACCGTCCACTTTGCCGTATGCCGTCCACGCCGCGATCGTGTCCGTGCCAAACGCATTGATACTCGACTGGATGATCAGGTTGGAGGCGGAATACATAGTAGACTGGATCCCCGCCGGCAGACCGATGCGGATGATATTGTGCAGGAGCACCGGATGAAACCGGATCTCGCAAAGGACGAGCCTGTAGGACTCGTCTGTCCGCATCAGCGTCATCATCACCATGAGCGCGCTGACCACCTGCGACAGCGCCGTCGCCACTGCCACGCCGACCACACCCATTTTCAGTATCGTCACGAAGAAAATATCCAGCACGATATTGACCAAACAGGACAATACCAAAAAATACAGCGGTCTTTTTGAATCCCCCACAGCTCTCAGGATCCCCGAACCCATATTGTATACCAGGGACGGGATGACGCCGAGAAAATAGACCCGCATGTACACGGCGGACATCGACAGGATCTCATCAGGCGTGTTCATCGCGCGGAGCGCCGCACCCGAGAAGAGCATCCCAAGCACCATGATCACAGCCCCGCCCGCGACGGAGAGCGCCATTGCCGTATGCACCGTCCGCCTCACATCATCCTGTTTCTTCGCACCGTAATACTGTGCCAGGATCACCGTCGCGCCGGAGGAGAGTCCCGTAAAAAAGCCGATCAGCAGATTGATCAATGTCGACGCAGGACCGCCCACCGCCGCCAGCGCCTCCTTCCCGACAAACTTTCCCACGATCACCGCGTCCGTCGTATTGTAGAGCTGCTGGAAAAAGGTTCCGAACAAGATCGGGAAAAAGAAAAAGAGAAGCTGCTTCCAGATCACCCCCTCGGTGATCTGGTTTGAAATCTGGTGCCTTTCTGCTTTCATATGTACCTCCCTGCAGGACTGTCTACTGTTCAAATGTAATGCTGTCAATGATCGCATCGAACATTGGATCGGCATCATCGCCAAGATCCTCATAAATGTAAAAATCAAACGTAAAGAGAATGTCCTCCTTCTGTATCGCGACATAGGTTGTCCTGAAAACGTCACCGTAATCGTTTTCCATCATCGCGACAACTTCCATTGCCGGAAATCCGGCGACCGTCTTTTCCTCGATGTCAAACCCTTCCCCTGCGTATGAATCCATCACCATCTGCAGATCCACCCCCTCCCCGGGCAGGTACGCATCGAAAAACAACAGTGACATATCCCACACGTTGTCAGCCTCATATCTGGAAGTCATTGTGTACGAGACCTCCCCATTCTCCGAGACATCTTCCATATCCCACAGATACGGATATGAAAAAGTGATCCCCAGATCGTCCATCACACACTGCTGCATCACGGGCAGCGGGATCTCAGGCTCCTGCTCCATGGCTTTGTCAAGTTCTTCCTGCGTGACCGCAATATTGCACTCCGCCCCGGTGTCCGAGAGGATCTTCTGCGCGAGCACCCGCGTCAGCGGCGCAAGCACCGAGAAGTGATCCTGCCCTTCCATGATGTAGCAATGGATATTCTCATTCTTCGAAGTGCGCTCGATATTTTTCAAGTTTGAAGAATTCCCGCCGCTCCCCTCGATCAGGAAAGTCGGCGTCCTCACACTGTCCAGCCAGTAGATCGGGGAGCGCATCCTGTACTCCTCCTCGTTTTCCGTGTCGAACGTGAACTGGCTGTTATTGTGATACTCGATCTTGTCCACCGCCCCGAAACCGAACACCGCGCGGAACTTGTCCGTGTACTCTGCGGCGAGCAGCGCGCGCGTCCCGCCGGTGCTGTGACCGCCCAGATAAATGCGGTCGGGATCCACATAGGGAAGGGACGCCGCGTAATCATATGCCGACACGATATCGTCCACCTCGCCAAAAAGCGCCTCGTAATTGCCTGGATTTCCGTTTCCGCCGCGGAAGGACGGATACATCATCATCACACCCGCCTGCCAGAATGCCGATCCGGTCTGGTCGTCATCCCACGCAGGATAGCACCACGGAAAATCGTCGATGCCGTTTCCCCAGCCGCCCACCACCCAGATGATCAGCGGATGCTTTTTGCCGTCGCCGGGATCGCTCGACACATACGCCGCCAGATCTCCTACTTTGGAGGGATACTGCACCAGGTCGAAAAAGCCCTCCGGCGGATCCGGGATCGGATCGTTGTCGCTGTTCTTCTCCACAAGCGTCGTCTGGAAAGCGTCATGCGCCTCTGCAAAGCTCTGCTCCCTGGGCGCCTCCTTTTGGGCGCTGTCTTCCCGGGACCTGGCTGCCGGATCCATCATTGTATTTACCACCGAACAGGACGTGGTAAAGCACATCACCGCAGTCAGCGTGACTACCAGGAAGCTTGTTTTCATTTTGTTGTTCATTACAGGATTCTCCTTTTTCTTTTTCATGTTTGACAGGTAAAATTATTCAATACAATATATACGCTGATACCACTATTTTACCAGACAGCCGCGTTTTATTCGATGTATATCCAAACAAAAGTTTGACTTTATAAACCACCGCCAGAATAATCGATCTTATCCCGGATCTCCTGCATCTGGTAGTCAAGCGCTTCAATGGAGTCCGCGCATGCCTTTAACTGCCTCTCGATCTCCTCCGTGTTGTCGATGCTCTTCTTGTATTTGAGCTTGTGCTCCAGGCTCGCCCAGAAATCCATCGCGATCGTGCGGAACTGCACCTCCGCCTTCACATACTTTTTCTCATCCGGCAGAAAGATCGGAACACTCAGGATCAGATGGAGGCTCCGGTAGCCATTGTTTTTTGGTTCCCTGATATAATCCTTATCCTTCAATAAGATAATATCGTCCTGCTTAAGCAGAAGCTCCGCCAGCCGGTAAATGTCATCGGGAAAAGAACAGATCACACGAAGCCCTGCTACGTCCGTAACATGCTCCTTGATGTTCTCGATCGTGACCGGCAGATCCTTGCGCACCAGCTTTTTGTAGATGCTCTCGGGCTTCTTCAGCCTGCTCTTGATCGACTCAAAGGGATTGCGCTTGTACTCCTCGGAGAACATCGCATTGAGCACCTTGAGCCTCGTCTCCACCTCCATGATCACAGACCGATACTCCATCATCAGTTTGCTGAACGCCTCCGCGGTGCTCAGCTGCTCAGCCTGTATCCTGATGATCTGCTCCTGCCTTCTGAGCGCCTCGGACTGCCTCTCGATCTTTTTCTCGAGCTGGTTCTTGCAGTTAAAAAGTTCGATCGTATTCCGCACTCTGTTTCTGACGATCGAGTCCACAAACGGTTTGTGGATAAAGTCCGCAACGCCCAGCTCAAAACACTTGTTTTCCACCTCGACCGCGTTCTCACCGCTGATGATCAGCACCGGGATATCGTCCATCCACCCGCTTTCCCGCATGCTGTCGATCACGGCAAAGCCGTCCATTTCCGGCATATGCAGATCCAGCAGGAGCGCTGCCGTCTCATCCGGGCACTCCCGCAGCTTCTGCAGCGCCTGCGCTCCGTTTGCAGCCATCTCCACCACATAATCGGTCTCGAGTATCTCCCTCAACAGTTCGCGGTTCATCTCCGCGTCGTCGACTACTAATATCCTTTGCATCTAAAATTCCCCTCTATATCTCTCCTTTTCTCAGAACCACTCGGATCAGGATCGCGAAATCTCCCATTCGCGAACCCAAACCGGCATCCGGCGAAACTTTTCTCCATCTGACAGCCTCCTGTGATATAGTAATCCCAACAAGCAACAAACCACAAATACACATTAGAAAAGGAGAAAACAGTATGAAAACAAAAAATATGGTTTATTTTGGAATCTTTGTGGCAGTGTTGGTGATCACCGACTGCATCGCAGGAAAAGAACCTGCCAATTTCTGGATCTTTATAGCAGCGCTGGCAATCTCCGGCAACATCTCAAGAAAAGAGCCCGAGCGCTTCCGTAAACTCATGACAAACACTTTGGGCTACACGATGAGCCTCGGACTCATATTTTGTTTCCTCGAAGTTCTTGCCCTCTACGGTATTGAGATCGCCACGATTCCCTGGAGTCTCAGCCCGCTGGATTTCATGTTCTCGGTCTCCTGTCTGTTTTTCTTCTCGCTCATCTCAGAGAAGTGGACACTTCCGGGGCGTCAGGATGCAGGTGAAAAAAAATCCCTCTCCGCGATGAACCCGATGAAATGGTGGCGGTGCTGACAGCGATTCTCAGCTGCGCAGGGCGGAGGCGTACTCCGCCTTCGCCTTGCGGGACAAAAGACACGTCTCCCCGTTGTCAAGTTCCACTATGTTTTCTTTCAGCCGCACATTGCCGATCCTGGCACGGTTTACCAGAAAGCTGCGGTGGCACCGCCAGAACGCCTCCCCCAGCTTCTCCTCGAAATGATTCAGGCTGCTGTTGAACTCCAGCACCTCATCATCCATGTGGAGCACCAGCGTGTGGCGGCTTCCCACCGCCTCAAAATACAGGATCTTCTGCAGCGGAATGTGGCGCACCGAGTCAAATATTTTTAAAGAACAATAATTACTTTTCCCGTCCGGCTCACTCATCAGCCGCTCACAGATACTCTCCAGACACGCGTTCACGCGCTGTGCCATCACGGAGGGCTCGCCCTTCACGATATAGTCCAGCGCCTCCAGCCGATACCGGAATGTCTCAAACATCATATCGTCGTGTGCCGTGATGAACACGATGAACCCTCTCGGATCATACTGCCTGAGCTTTACCGCAAGCTCCAGACCGCTCATGTACCCCGGAAAGTCGATATCAAGAAAATAGATCGCCGGAACATCCGCTTTTTTCTGCAGCGAAAGCAGCGAAACCGGATTGTCCACCACCTGCAGCGGCCCCATATCACGCTCCATCATCATGATCTGATCGCCGACAAGTCTCTCCAGCTGCGCGCTGATCGCCGGCTCGTCGTCGCATATATACACTGGGATCATCGTCATTCCTCCTCGTCATTCCCAATAGACTCCCGCAGTCTGTTTCCGCTCTGCATCCAATATCCCGCCCGGAAAGATCCTACACCGGGATCCGCAGCTCCTGCACCAGGTAGTCGTCCTTGATATAAGTGCGCGTCATGCAGTCCGGACAGCGCGACACCATCTTCCGATAGCTCGAAAGACCCGTCCCATGTCCCTTTCCCTTCGTGGTATAGCCGCTCTTTGTGAGCGCCGCCAGATTCGGCTGCTCGTCATAATTGTTGGCGACCGCTATGTACAATTCCCCTGCGTCCTGCAATAGGACTACCCGGATCTTCCCCTCCGACTTCGACGCCGCCTCGATCGCGTTGTCGAGCAGGATCCCCTGGCAGCGCAGCAGATCCTCCGTCGACATGCGGACGCCTGTCACGGGGTTCATGATCTCGAGCGCGACCTGGATATGGCGCTGGCGCATCAGATTCAGCTTTGTGGAGATCAGGCTGCGCACCGGATAGATCCGGATGTTGGACAGTCCCTCCATCTGCCGGATCTCGCTGCCCAGCTTCTCGTCAAAATACCCGCTGGTGCGCCGCATGAACTCCTGGATCGCCTCCACATCCCCCTCCTGCGCGGAGAGTGCCATGCCGGACAAAAGATTGGTAAAGTCATGGCGGAACGCGCGGATCTCCCCCTGCAGTTCCTCGAGCAGCGCCATGTGCGCCTGCTGCTGCGCGATCGTCTCCTCCTGCGCCTTGACCTTGTCCCTGCTCGCCGCGTACATGGCGCCAAACTGGATGCAGAACAGCGCAAACAGGATCAGCACACAGCAGAACAGCCCATAGGAAAAATCGGTCGTCACACCCGGGAAAAACCGATCCAGCAGCGCTTTCAGGTTCATCAGCAGGAAAAAGACCAGCAGCGAGGCCGCCGTCCGCATCCGCCCGTGGAACAGATATGCAAAATACTGCGCAAACTCTGACCGGTTCAGAACAAACACGATCCCGCCGGAAAAAAGCAGCGTCAGCATGTACGGCAGCAAAAGGGATGTCGCCACATAGAGATATTTCCCGTCAAAGACAGGCGAGTAGTATGACGCCGCCGCTGTCAGAAAGTCAAAGATCGTGTAGATCAGAAAATGTCCCAGCATCGCCGCACCGAGTGCCGCAGCCATCGGTACGCGGTACCGCAGCCTGAGGATCGCACTGAAGATCAACGCCACGATCGAAAGTCCCAGCGGCTCGAGCCAGTCTTCATCCAACACATCGAGCGCGATCATGAGCAGTACCACCCCCCACATGACCACAGAGTACCCCGCATAGTACACGGCGTACCACCGCCACCGCGCTTTCTCCCCCACCAGTGCCATCGTCGTCCAGAAGACAGAATACGCATGCACCGCAAACAATACAACTACCACAGAAATACGAAAAACAAAAGGCATCTGTAATACTCCCCTTCCATTTTGCTATACTATCATTATAAAAACTTGCACATAGTATGTCAACGCGCTGGCAGAAAATATGTGAGCAGCATGCGCTCAACCACAGGTTGAGTGTGAATCAACCAATGATCCCTTCACAAATCCTGCCGATTGCGATATGCTTTTATCAGCAGATGCATGTGTGGAAAAGCAGCTATACATAACAATACAATAAAATGGCATATAGGCTCTCGGAGTCTATGTGGTCAACAACGGAGGTTTACTATGAGGGAACTCAAAATAAGTGAAATGATCAGGGAACTTAGGACAGACAAAGGCATCAGCCAGGAGACACTCGCCGATGTGTGCGACGTGAGCATGCAGGCGGTCAGCAAGTGGGAAAACGGACAATCCTGTCCCGACATCACCTTCCTGCCGCTGCTCGCGGAATATTTCGGCGTGTCGACCGACTATCTTCTGACAGGCAGGAACCATGCTGCCGGAAATGCGGACGATACCATCCTTTCAGGCATGTCGCAACAGGAACTCAAGGACGATGTTCTCTATATCGTTCAGTACCGGAACGGAAAAATTCTCGACAAAAAGCTTTGGAACACAGAACCGCCTGAAAATAAAGATACGGCGATCGCGATCCGGTTTGATCACGAGGCTTTACAGACAGACAATACCCTTCAGATCGAAGTGTGGGGAAATGCCAACATAGAGGCGCCTGATATGGACATGAACCTGTCGGCAGGCGGACATGTCAATTGCAGCGGAACTATACAAGGCAATGTCTCCGCTGGTGCGGGCGTGAACTGTGGAACGATCGAAGGTGATGTCGCCGCTGGCGCGAGCGTGAACTGTGACGTGGTGGAGGGCGCTGTCTCCGCCGGAAACAGCGTAAACTGCGATACAGTCGAGGGTAATGTATCTGCCGGTTACAGCGTGAGCTGCAATACGATAGAAGGCGACGCCTCCGCTGGAACCATCTCCTGCGAAACCATTGAGGGCAGCGCAAAGGCCAGCTCACACATTGAATACAAAAACAGCTAAAACAGTCCTCCACATCCAAATAGGAGCTGCCGGAAAATGATATGCTCCGGCAGCTCCTCCGCTATCGCTCTTCCACAGTCATATGGATCGTGTCCCCCGCGCCCTTCCCCAGCTGACTGCGGATACTTTTGAGCATCCCGATGATGTGGCAGACATTTCCATCCGGATCCTTCACCCCCATATTGACGATGCTCCCGTCATAGGGAATGCCGTCAAACTCGGCGTGCACCTTGACGCGCCCCTTTCCAAACTCCTCCCGGATATTCCACGGAAAAATGACATAGGCACCGCCTTTCTCCGGGATCTCATGGATCACTGTGTCGTACTCATATTTCTTTCCCATCTTCCGTTTCCTCTTTCCTCCCCAACAATATCAAGCATTATTTTCACCGTTATTTGGTACTCCATCCAATCATAAATTATGCGGAAGATCATTACTTTTCATTTCACCGCCTTTTTCTGCCGCAAAACAATACCTTTTTCATATAGAACCACCTTTCTTTTCTTTATAATGTGCATAAGCCAAAAACGCAATTCCCGCAACAACATTGATGCACAGAACCACCAGAATATAAATCAATGGGCTTTCAAAAATGTATCTCTGGCTCGCAGAGTGATAACCCTGTCCAGAACTAAATCCAGTAACAGAATCAATAAATTGCACGACTACCGCCCAAAACGGAAGTGTACTTAAACCAAATATACTCAGGATAATCGTTTTAACAGCTATCACACAATAGGGAGAATTTCTCATCAGGCAGCCTCCTTCCATGAACAAAATAAAACCCCTCCTGCCCTTACTTCCAGACTTCGGCAAATTTTCATAGATCAATCATACTTACACCTCCTCATTTGTGTTAAAACAGATAGTATCGATCCCAATAATCCGTATTGTGAAAGCTGGCTGATATCCATCACCCCTTCCACCAGATCTTCAGCCAGCACATCTGACTCCTCCCGCACTTGTCTCAGAAAAACTGAAAAATACGGATCCTTTCGCTCACTTATTCGTTTCATCATATGCGCACCCCTCTCAGGAACACTCCAGACGATTGCAGTTAGAAATATTATATATTAATTTCCCTCAACAATCAATACGCCGCCAGGAACAGCCTGAGCACCAATCAACAACTCGCTCTTGAAAAATCCGCGCATTTTTTGTACACTATAATAGATAGCACTTGAATTACTTTTAAGCAAGGGGCTTTTGAAGGGAGAATATAGCATGAAAAAAGCAATGAGCCAGTCCTTACTGACACTGATCCTGAACGGTATCTCCATAGTATCGCTGATATTTCTGGTGATATCCCTGATTTCCTATCGGAATGTAAACAATCAGCTCTACTCCGCCAATGAAGAGCGGTTCAATCTGACCTACAACGCAAACCGTTTCATGAACGGTTCCGCCTACCTGACAAACGAGGTACGGGCTTTTGCGGCGACAGGGCTCCAGAAGCATTACGACAATTACTGGAATGAGGTCAATACGCTGAAAAACCGCGACAAGGGCGTCGCGGCGATGCAGGAGATCGGCATCACCGCCGCAGAGCAGAAGATGATCGACGACATGTACGCGCTGTCCAACCAGCTGGTCCCACTCGAGGACGAGGCGATGAAGAACGTGCAGAGCGGAAATAAGTCTGCCGCCCTGGATTATGTGTACGGAGATGCCTACAATGACTCCATCACCCAGATCAACACGCTGAAAGATCAGTTCCTGACAACGCTCGACAACCGGACATCCGCTCATGTAAACAGCCTGCTGCAGAAATCGAACCAGATCAGGATCAGCATGATCCTGGCTCTGTCGATCGTCGGCATCATGCAGCTGTCCAATATGCTGCTCGTCCGTCTGAAAGTCCTGCGCCCTATCATGATCGTGAAGAAACAAATGGTCGAAATCTCCCGGGGAAATCTTTCCGCAAACTTTGCGCTGCTCCCTGACACCTCGGAAATCGGCATGCTGGTGGAATCCATTCACGAGACTAAGCGCGAGCTCAAGAAATATATCAGCGACATCGACACAACGCTGTCCCAGATGGCTGACGGCAACATGGATCTGACGATCGGAAGCGACTACCGCGGCGAATTCCTGCCGATCCAGCGCGCGATGGGGCAGATACTCGATTCCCTCAACAACGCGCTGTCACAGATCAACAAGACTTCCGCGCAGGTTTCCGACGAATCCGACAAGATGTCGACAAGCGCACAGAGCCTGGCAAACGGCGCCACGGAGCAGGCTGCCGCAGTCGAGGAGCTCTCCGCGAGCATCCTGGAGATCTCCAAACAGGTGAGCAACACATCCGCGGATGCCGACAACGCCAACAAAGTGTCCGAGGAATCCATGCGGCACCTGACACTGTGCAACGAGAAGATGCGGGCATTGAGCGCAGCGATCGACGAGATCTCCGACTCCTCCCGTCAGATCGGCGGCATCACAAGGGCGATCGAGGATATCTCCCTCCAGACCAACATCCTGGCGCTGAACGCCTCCGTGGAGGCAGCGCGCGCAGGCGAAGCCGGAAAAGGGTTCGCGGTCGTGGCCGGCGAGGTACAGAGCCTGGCAAACAAGAGTTCCGAGTCCGCGAAGAATATCTCGGAACTGATCGAAAATTCGATCAAACAGGTACAAAACGGTGCTACCCTGTCCATCGAGACCATGAAGGCACTGACTCAGGTGATCGCCAGCGGAGAACAGTCCGCGGCAATGATCGAGCGGATCGCCTCCTCCGCGACACAGCAGGCGGAGTCCTTAGAGCAGGTGACAGAAGGTATGAACCAGATCTCCAACGTCGTGCAGACAAACGCATCGACCGCGGAAGATTCCGCCTCCTCCGCGCATGAGCTTCGGAGAGGTGCGGAAGATCTGCGCAATGCCGTACAGAAATTCAGCCTGCGCAGAAGATAATTACATAGCGTATCAAGCCGGCTGACTTCTGCCGCCGGCATAAACTTACAAGTCCTCGGAGCGACGCAACCCGTCACTCCGAGGACTTGTGGATTTCAAGCACGTTCTGGCTTTTTGCCCTGCACGATATCGTTTATATCATAGTTTTTGGACGCCGCAATGATGCTGTTTTCCGCGAAGATCTCCTCCAGGATGCGGTGCTCCAATGCCCTGCGCCGCGTCAGGTGCGCAACCAGCCCTTCCATGCCTGTCAGACCATGCGCCTTTCCGTAGGGCGCTTCCTCCAGAAACCGGATCATCATCGGAAACCACAGCTCCACTCCGCGCTCGTCCGACCGCTCCTTCCTGATGACATCGATCGTACCCTCGATATCGTCCACATCAAGATAGACGATCTGAAAATGTTTCCCGGCAAGGACGCGTTTTAGTTTCCGGTAGAAATCCAGAATCCCGTCATCGTCCATCAGCAGATACAGCATCTGGTTCTCGATGATATTCTGAAAGATGGAGCACTCAAAGATCTGCCCCTCCCCGCTCCATCTGCCGAAGCGCTCAAGTATCACCTGCTCGAACGCATCCCTGTCAAGATTTCCGTTATAGATCTCAAACTTTTCCAGATTCCTGTGAAAATCCGGTATCTCCGTCAATATCTGGGTATAGCAGATGACCCTGTGCGCGCCCTCTGTCACCGTTTTTTCTATGATCTCTGACGCGAGCGAAGGATAGTCTGCCAATATCTTGTCATACTGTTCCTCGGTGGTATAGGTACACCACGCCAGCTCGACAGGCGAGTAGTCACCCTCCCGAAATACCTTGTGATCCGGCAGTTGCTCCGACAGTCTTTGCACAAATGTCGACTTGCCTGCCCCCTGCAGACCCTCTATAAAATAATTGATCTTTTTCAAAACGATCGCTCCTTTCCATGAGCGTGTACACGCTCTAACCTCCGAAATTCCGAGGGTGTCATGTGCATATATTTCCGGAACGTACGGTTGTAATAGCTGATGTTGTTGAAGCCTGACCGGGTGGCGATCACACTGATCTCGTCATCGGAATGCTCCAACAGGTCCAGACTCTGCTGCACCCTGTAATAGTTCAGATAGCTGAACGGACTCATATTGGTTATGGACTTGAACAGACGGCAGATATGCCCCCTGCTCAGACCGAACTCCTTCTCGAGCTGTTCCAACGTGATATCGCTGTCACAATTCCCACGGAGATACTCCATCATGGATTTCACCGTCACGATGCGGTGGTCGGAGGCATCTTCCGCGACATTCTGATCGCGCGCCGTGTTCGTCACCAGCATATGCAGCGCTTCGAGCAGGCGTATCTTGATCGACAGCTCATACGCGTACTCCCTGGCATGAAAAGTCTCCCGGATGCCGTACAGACATTGGAGCAGCTGCCGCTGCCACACCTCCGCCGGATCGATGACGCGGCAGGCTGCGGCGCCGGACAGACAGGGTTCCAGATACTTTTTCTGGACGATGTCATTGCCCATGCCGCGCAGAAAATCCATATGAAAAACCACGGCAAAAAAATCCAGCCGTCTGCCAAGCTCGCAGGTCAGCAGATGGAGCTGGTTCGAGGGAATGATGCAGATCGTATCTTCCCGCACCGGGAAGGCTTCGCCACCCAGGTGGATCAAAGCCTCCCCCTTCGTGATGACGAGTATCTCGACCTCCTCATGCCAGTGACAGCCGATCCGTTCCCTAAAGGACGGATCGGGCGAGGCGTCGTAGAGCATCAGCGGGAAGAGTGCATTGCCGTGCGGTGTCGTCTCCCTGAGATGGGAGCTGTTTTGTGCCGGTACTTTTTTCATGGGCACTGCCCTCCGCAGATCATTTTGCGAAACTCCTCAGATAGATCGTATTTCCATCGGGATCATAGAAGATCATATTCGTCGCTCCCCAAGGCTGCTTTGCGGGCATTTGCACGATCTGTGCGCCCATACCCAGCACCCTCTGATACGCCTGTTCTATATCGTCAACCGTAAACGCCAGACATATATTCTGGTTCTGATTGTTTTTGACACTTCCATCGTTGTAAATGGTCAGCATCGTTTCTTCTGCGATGATGACCTGGTGAACCGTGTCATCACTCTGATTGTCAGTCTCGAGCAGCTGTTTATAAAAATCAGCAAGCCGCACAACATCGTTGGTCAGCAAACTGACTTCTCCTATTTTCATGTCGTCCCCCCCCCCTCTCAATATTGCCTCCCAGAATCTTTCCTGCATCTGTCTTCGCAGCAGTCTTCCTGTCCTATGCATACAAGCCCTGGCAGCCATACATGCTCAACACACCGCTTGAACTTGCGGAAGCTGACAGATCTAATTTCAAGCACAAGGACTACGATCCATTATAGCGCACATCAAGTGCAAATACAATACCCGAAAAAATTCTGAACCGAGACTGACCGTTTCATTTTATGTGAATATCGTGCTATCAAATGCAAATATTGTTCAAGAATTTCGTTTTTAGAGTTAATATAATACAATCATAGCGCAGCCCGACAAAAACATCATCACATAATATCCTATTCAAAACGGAGGAATCAAGAAATGAAATTCTGGAAAGAGAACGAATCCCTGTGCTGGAAACACCAGTACGAGACCGTGAAGATCACACCGTGGGGCAGGAATGCACTGCGCGTGCGCACCACAAAGTACCCGAACTTTACCGACCGCAACTGGGCACTGGAGGAATCCATACCCGACACATCCGCCGATGTCTCCATCGAGATCGCAGAGGATGCGCGCACCGACGCAGCCATCACAAACGGACGGCTCCGCATCCGTGTAGACGGTTCAGGTATCATGACCTTTTACCGCGACGGACAGAAATTTCTCAAAGAATACCACAGGGACTACGACCAGCCCTCCTGCCCGGAGAGCAGATGTCTGAGAGTCCGCGGCAGGGAGTACAAGGCGATTTCCGGCGGCGACTACGCCGTGAAACTGCGCTTTGAGAGCAACGACGGCGAAAAGATCTACGGCATGGGACAGTACCAGCAGCCCTATCTCGATCTGAAAGGCTGTGCCCTTGAGCTCGCACAGCGCAATTCACAGATCTCTGTTCCATTTGCAGTGTCCAGCCTCGGCTACGGCTTTCTGTGGAACCATCCGGGTGTCGGCAGCGTCGTCTTTGGCAAAAACTACACCGAGTGGGAGGCAAAAGCCGCAAAGCAGACGGATTACTGGATCACCGTCGACGACACGCCGGCAAAGATCCTGGAAAATTACACGGAAGTGACCGGAAGGACACCCGTGATGTCGGAGGAGCTCCTCGGGCTGTGGCAGTGCAAGCTGCGCTACCGCACGCAGGAGGAAGTGCTCGGCGTGGCGAGAAAATACAAAGAACTGGGCATCCCGCTGGACGTGATCGTCATAGACTTCTTCCACTGGACCAGACAGGGCGACTGGAAATTTGATAAGGACTACTGGCCGGATCCCAAAGCCATGTGCGACGAGCTGCACGCCATGGGCACCAAGGTCGTCGTTTCCGTGTGGCCGACTGTCGACAAGAAGAGCGAGAACTTCTGGGAAATGCAGGACCGCGGGCTCCTGATCCAGACAGAGCACGGCAGCAACCAGACGTACGAATTTCAGGGCGACTGCCTGACGATCGATCTCACCAATCCCGAGGCACAGGAATATCTGTGGGAAAAGTGCAGGAAAAATTATCGCGACTACGGCATCGACATGTTCTGGCTCGACAACGCCGAACCGGACTACAGCGCATACGATTTTGAGAATTACAGATATCAGCTCGGACATGCCCTGGAGGTCAGCAGCCTCTACCCCAAACTCTATGTCAAGACATTTTTCGAGCAGACCAAGGCGCCTTCCCTCGCGCGCTGCGGCTGGGCGGGCAGCCAGAAATACGCATCGCTCCTCTGGTCGGGCGATGTGCCGAGCACCTTCGAATCTTTAAGAGATCAGATCAGCGCCGGGCTCAATATGGGTCTTGCGGGGATCCCCTGGTGGACGACCGACATTGGCGGGTTCATGACTGACGACGTGGCGGACGCGGATTTTCGCGAGCTGCTGCTGCGCTGGTTTGAGTTTGCCGTGTTCAGCCCGATCCTGCGCATGCACGGCGACCGCGGTCCCCACGATATCCCACCGCTCTCCGACAAGGAGTGGGGCGGCGGAAGCCTGTTCACCGGTCAGCCCAACGAACTGTGGAGTTACGGCGAGGAAGCCTTCGGCGTCATGAAAAAGCAGCTGGATCTCAGGCTTTCCATCAAGCCCTATATCGCGAAGCTGATGCGCGAGGCTGCGGAGACGGGCGCGCCGCTGCTGCGGACAATGTTCTATGAATTTCCAGACGACGCCCACTGCTGGGAGCTGGAAGACCAGTACATGTTCGGGAACCGCTACCTCGTTGCCCCGATCCTGCAGTTAGGACAGCGCGAGCGCGAAGTCTACCTGCCTGCCGGAAACTGGAAAAGCATCGCGGACGACCAGACCTGTGCGGGCGGTCAGACCATCGTCTGCCCCGCACCCCTGGATCGGATTCCTGTATTTGAGAGATCTGTGTAGCCCATTTGCATCGAGCAGGGGGATTCCATCGGAATCCCCCTGCTCAAATTCTAATCATCGATCCCAAAGACATACTCCAGCTGATCCTCAATGTCGTCCAGCTGATCCTCGAGAAGCTTCAGTTTCCGCTCCTGCTGTTTGTATTCCTCCCTTGTCAGGGATCCTGTCTTGTAGAGATACTCCAGTTCGTCCTCATGCGTGTCGAGCGTGTCGTCGATCTGTTTCCCCTCCTGTTTCAGGGCGAAAAACTGCTCCATATCCTGCGCGGCTGTCCCGCCTGGCGCCGCAGCACACACCTTTGTCACAAACGCATCCACCACTGTGCTGAGTTCATCCAGTGTGTAGGTGGTCAGCCCATCTATGGAAGCCCCCTGCCGGTTTATCGCACTGCTGTCTCCGACACTTGTGTCATTTTGTGCCGCGCCGCTTTGCCCGTTTCCGACACCTGTGTCCATTTGTGCCTGTGCATCGCTCTGTCCATTTCCGACACTTGTGTCCTTTTGTGCCTGTACATCGCTCTGCCCTATTGCATCACTCGTTCCGTCCTGCGTTTTCTGACTGCTCCCGCTGCCCACATCCGCCTGCACACCGCTGTCGGACACCTCACCTGCCGCAGGCGCACTCGATGCACTGCCATTTCCTGCTCCCTGCCGCTGTTCCAGGTCTGCGATCTGCTGCTCGAGCTGTGCGATCTGTGTCTTCAACGCCTCTGTCTCCGCGCTGTTGTTTCCGGCATTTGACTGACACCCTGTCACCAGAAGCGCGAGGAGCACGCCGACGGCTGACACGCTGTTTTTCATCCTCTTCTTTCTCATACTGACTCTCCCTTCAACAAAATTTCCGTGTCCCGCTGCCTGACGCATTCCGCGAGACAGTAAACACACCTTCTCAACATATGCCTCATAAAGATCGTCCCGCAATATCAGGCTCAACGAGACACCGGGATCCTACATTTATATGAGTCTGTCAACTATATTATAATGTTGTCGGGCAGTTTTGTAAAGAAATATGCGATGTATACACGAAACACGGACCGCAGCTACGCACGCTGCAGGTAAAACGCCTCCAGCGCCTTTCCGATATACGCAGTCGCGCCGTCGCCGTAGATGCTGTCCTGCACTTTCTGTATCGTCTCGTTGGTCTGATAGCTGGCTGCGAGCTCCTTCATCAGGACGGAGACATCATCCATCTGGTACAGCTGCTTTGCCACGAAATCATACTCACCGACAATCTCCCTGACTTCCATGGCATTGACATCTGTCCCCATTTTGTCTGCAAGCTTCTGCATCACTGCTGCGATGCGTTTCTGATACGCGGCCACAAGCCCCGCATCGGCGGGATTCTTCTGCGCCTCCATCGCCTTTTCCTTGCTCCCGTACCACTCTACGATCTTAGCAAAATTCTGCTGCGCCTCATCCGACGCCGCACTCTCCAAAAACTGCTTTCTCCACGCCTCCTTGCTGCCATAGTGCGCAATGAAGATTCAGCAGCGGTGTATATACATCCGCGACAGCTCCGGCTCGCCGTCGCCCTGCACCATGCACAGAAATTCCCAGCCGTAGCGCTCATAGAACGCTGTGTGGTCTGTCACCAGATAGAGCGTGCTGATCCCGCGCTCCCTCATGTCTGCGCAGACCGTATCGAGCAAGGCGCCCGCCACGCCACGCTCCCTCTGCGCCTCCTCCGTGTAGACGGCGCAGACATTGGGCGCCAGATCCTTTCTGTCATGAAAGTCATTTTCGATCACTCCCAGCCCGCCGATGATCTGACCGTCTTCCAGCGCCAGATACCACTGCGGCACAGCACTTTTCATGGCGAGGCATTCCTCCATGCTCTCCGCGTACGCCTCGAGCGGAATACCCCATTTTTCGTGAAACCACCGTGCTGCGCGCTCCTTTAAGTCCGGTCTGTCCACCAGACGGATCACTTTGTATTTCATTGATATAATACCCTCCACTTCTGACGAATCGCATCCCGGAGTTCCTTTGTGAGATGCCGAGATCCTATATGATCCCGCTCTTCATATCCTCATACGCCCTCTCCCAGCAGTTCTCCGGCACTTCGGGCCAGTCGCATCTGCCGTTCTCCTGCTCGCACAGTTCCATCGCCCTGCACAATACCTGTCCGTGCGTAACCTTCCTGCCGCGCAGGATGCACTCAGTCACCATCGACCAGTACGGCGCGATCTCGTACAGTCCCTTCTCGCGCATGTCCCGTATCACAGACTCAATATCGTAATCAAGCGCCACAAACTCCGGCGTCCATCCTCCATTGCCGCCATGAAGGAGCATAAACTGCGCCTTCATGCCGCCCTCTGTGATGATCGGCAGACCGACAGAACCGGGATTCCATATCGTCTTGCCGCACTCCTGTATGTCCATCGCCCTGTGCGTGTGACCGCACAGCACATATTTCTCTTCCACCCCTGCAAGAATCTCCCCGTTCTGCCTCCCGCCAGGGAGGATATCCTCCTTCACCGCCCGCTGCGAGCCATGACAGATCCGGATATCCTCCATTCCTTCTATGCGGATGCGATCCGTGATCGGCAGCTTTTCCAGAAAAGAAATGTCCTCCTGCGTCAGCTGCTGTCTTCCATAGCGCAGCATTCCGACTGTGCTCGGATAGGCGTCCCACTCCGGGTGTCCCTCCCCCAGACCGTACAGCTGGTAGTCCTCCTTGTTTCCCTTTATGATATAATAGGGCAGCTTCCGCTGCAGATCATACAGGGTGTCCATCACCTGCCTGGTCCCGGGCAGCTCCCCCACATAGTCTCCCAGAAAACAGTATGCGTCGATATCCTGTTTTTCCAGATATTCCATACAGGCTTCCAGCGCAATGTGATTGCCGTGGATATCCGACAGCACTGCGATGTTCATAGCGTTCTCCCCCTTTCGCTTTTGCCTTTCTGTTTACCCCTGTCGCTTTTCGATGGTCAGATGGTGGAAAAAGGCGATATCTTTATACGCGTCCACATCCGATACGCGCATCTCGATCTCGACCATTTTGTCCTGCCATGCAGGATCCCTGTGTTGTTCCTGATTCTGCTGCAGATCCCAGAATGTCCGCATCCCCAAAGTTTTTGTGATCTTTAACCCGCTGCACCATTTTTCAATGTCGGCATCTTCATAATAACAGATCTCCCCGTACTGTGCGGACGATCCGCTTTTTCCGTCCAGCAGGTCATTTGCATGCTCAAAATTATTCAGCAGCACGACCATCTGCATGACCCTGCCTGCGCGGTGATGTTTGACGATCGAGAGCTTTCCGCCTGGTTTCAGCAGTCTTGCAAACTCGGCAGCGATCTGCTCCCGATCCGGGGCGTACTCCAGCACGTTGTGGCAGATGATGACATCAAATGTCTCATCCGCGAACTGGCGCAGAATGTCCGTGCTCCCGATCAGCTGCGTGTAAGGATTCTCCATCCATCTGTTCTCGGCACTGTCTTCGTCCGGCTCCACAGCCGTCACATCGTTCTTTTCTGCCAGATGATCCGCTGTCACTCCCACGCCGCTGCCAAAATCAAGAATTTTCCTGCCCGCTATCACTCCCAACTGCTGCCATACCATTTTCTTCATCATGCATTCCCATGGCGGCAGATCCGTCACTGCTCTTTTCATCAAAACATCAACTCCCTTTCATTTTTGATCTCACAGTCCTGCTGATTTTCGGACATGTATTATACAGGTTGACGTTACGTCAATGTCAATACCTGTTCATCTTATTTTTGTGCATCACATACCCAAGACCTGCTCCGACACAGCCGCCTATGATATGTGTCAGCTGTGATATATTGTCACTGTTGGCGATGCCGCTGTAGATCTGCCCTCCGATGTAGAGCGCCGCGACGAGCACCAGTGTGATCGGTATCGTCCCCTCTTTCACGCTGGTAAACGGGGACAGCAGTATGAACGCAAACACCACGCCGCTGGCGCCGAGCAGCTGTATATGCGGGAAAAAGATACAGTGCATGATCCCCGTGGCCAGCGCTGTCGCCAGGATCACGAACAAAATATTGGACGATCCATACTTTTCCTCCAACAGCGGTCCCACGATCAGCAGCATCATGATATTTCCGATAAAATGTTCCCAGCCCGCATGTCCGACTACATGCCCAAACAGACGCACATACGTCAGCGGGGACAGCATCGAAGAGCGGTACACGCTGAACAGTGCGTTTGTCGTCCACCCCTTCGTGATCCACCCCAGCGCCAGTGACAAAAAGCAGACCGCCGTGAAACAGATGACGACCGGCGAGTTGAATGAGAATCTGATCCGTCCTTTGTTTTTCATGTTTTACTCCTATCCGCAGGCTCCGCTGCCTGCACTTTATATCACTATTACCTGAATCGGGTTTTTCTACCCCGCAGTCGGCTCATACTTTGTGATCGCCAGAACCTTGTCGTCCTTCATCATCAAGGCGAGACAGACCGGAAGATTGTCTATCCCGTCCTCTATATTGGCGGTCAGTATGCCGTCAAATGCGTCTGTCCAGTGCTCCGGGTAAGCAGTCCCGTTCCATGCCGGAAAGCCTTCCGATTCGAAACCGATCGCCCGCATGTTTGGACAGATCTCCAACACTTCCTCCCTTGTCATGCCGACCTGCAGACCGTTCGCAAGCCTGTGCGACTCGTCCCAGACCGCCCACGAGTAAAGTTCATATCCTTTATGGAACGGGTCTTCGTCAAGCTTACCATAAAGATACTCCACGCCGTCCACCATGACGCTGTACCACACGCCCGATCCCATTCCGGGCAGCATCCCGCCAGTCTCATAATCGTACTCCCCGACATTCCCCCGCCTCGCCGCCTCCTCAAAGGTAAAAAGCTCTATCGCAGGTTCGACCGCGGCGGCTGTCGGCGTGATATCATGATCGGTGGCGGCTGCGGTGAATCCGGTCAGATCCGATCCTTCCACATACCGACTGTCCACCACCTGCAGCGCTCCATTTTCATAAGCCGCCGTCACCACGATCTCATCCAGGGACCACTTATTCAGCGCCTCAAAATGAAATTCGATCAAATCCCTTTTCCCGCTGTTTATGACCAAAGCCTCATAACTGACACTCCGGTGCTCCTGCGCTGTCTCTATATCACCGAAATCCATCATCAGATCACTGTCTAACAACACAACTGCATCCACTGCCACCTCCCCTGTCAGTTCCTTCACTGACAGATGAATATGAGGCGCACTGACTTCCTGATCAATGTACTGCGGCATGGACGCCCACTCCGGAAATTCCTTCCCGTAATTCCTGCAGACCACCGTAATACCGGGCTTGTAGAGATCGCTGCCCAGCTCCCCCGGCGGCATCAATGGCTGATAACTGCCGTCTTTCTTTTCGAAAAGCGCTGTCTCACCGTAGGCGTTGGGATCCGTGCTGAATCCATAATACATCTGGATCAGGATCTCCTTCACGCCATCTCCGTTCAGATCACAGGTTCGGACTACTGGCATTCCCATTCCAAATTCCTTCGTCTGGATCCGATCCCCGTTCCCGAATTCAATCCGATATGTGCACCTCTCATCCGATGCAATGTATTCCCTGTAAACACGGTCTGTCCTGCCGTCACCGTCATAGTCCTGACCCACAAACTGCTCATAACTGTCCCACGCCGTACACTCGTCCAGATAGCCCGCATAATCAGTATAACCGAAGATACTTCCCGCCGGCGCGGCGCAGCTCGCATCTATGCCGTCCGAAGCGGACTCCGCCTTCTCCTGTATATCTGCCACACGGACATTCTCTGACACCCGTGCTGCTTCCTCTTCCTCTGAAAAATCTTTAGTATGAAAGACTGCCAGAATGATCATTACCATGATCCAGATCACCTTGCTCATCCAAGCCCTCCTCTCTTTCCTTTTCACGCATTGTCCAAAATCTGCCGAACCGATAGTACTCCTGTCATCTGGTCGTCATATTCACGACGAGGATCGCCGCCCCAAGCACGGCGAGCACCACCCCTGTCGCCCGGTTCAGCGTGACGGCGCTCGCCTTGTTTGCAAACTTTGCGGCGATCCGCGCCCACAGCAGTGTCGACGCCACGCAAAATACCAGACACCGTATATCGGGCATACCGCCGATCGCAAAGTGGCTTGCCGAGCCTGTAAGTGCCGTAAATGTCATGATAAAGACGCTTGTCCCGACAGCCGTCTTGAGCTCATAGCCAAGGACGCTTGTGAGGATCAACAGCATCATCATGCCGCCGCCCGCGCCGATAAAACCACAGATAAATCCGACGATCGTCCCGCATACGACGGACTGTGCGATCCGCTTCTTCACGCTGACTGCCGCCATCGACTCCTTTGTCGTCATGACAGGTTTCACGATAAATTTGATGCCGAGCAGCAGTGTCATGAACACCGAGAAGCTTCCCATCGTAGTGTTTGGCACCATGCTCGCGATCCAGCTCCCAAACAGTGTAAAGAGCAGAACCGTGACCATCATGACCACGCCGCTTCGGATGTCGAGATTTCTATTTTTTCCGTATGTGTACGCACTCACCGCACTCGCCAGGACATCGCTTGCGAGCGCGATGCCGACCGCCTCATACGCCGGAAGATGCAGAAACGTGATCAGCATCGGACTGATGACTGCCGCCGCACTCATTCCTGCAAATCCCGTGCCCAGCCCTGCACCGATCCCCGCGATAAAACAGATGATAAACTGAAACATGATCCTTCCCCCCTATTTTCTCTCAAAAGGAGCATTGTGCATCCTGATCTTAAAATATATCTGGTAAGGCTCATACCCGATCTCATTCAGCCTGACAAACTCAATCCCCGGATCCTGATTTTCGGTCCAGTATCTTGTCAGAAAGCTTCCCCACTGTCTGCCGCAGGAGACGGACAGCTCCTTTACAGGATCACCATCCGATATCGTCAGCACCCGCTCCTTCTCACAGATCCCGGCAAGCACTTCCGGACCGTAGCGGAATGCCCCCATGGTCCTGTCGTCAGGCAGTGTGATGAACTGGAGCCCGATCGGGAGAAGTACCGTCACTGTATCGCCCGTCCGCCACACTCTGTCGATCGTGACAAAAGCGCTGCTGTCATCACTGCTCTGACAAAGTTCCCCGTTCACATAGACAGAAGCCTTCCTGGTGATCCATTCCGGTATCCTGAAACGCAGGGAGAACGAAAGGTCATTTGCAGTCCCGCGCTCCACCTCGACTGTAAATATATGTTTCCTGAAATCCGGCCTCGAAGGACTTGCGGCCTCCGCGTCCACAACGGACTGGAAACCATCGTTGACAGAGGATTTCTGGAGCATGCCGTTCATGTGATCCTGTCTCTGGCTGACGCGGACCGCTGCACCGCCCAGGTCAAACTCCGCGGTCGAATCAATGTACTGCGCGATGTATATCTGCGCATTTTCCTGGAAATAGATACCGCGGTTCCAGGCGGCATTTGCCTGCACCATCGTCCCGTGACAGCAGAAAAAGCTGTCCCGCTCCCCTGCCCACTGCTTCCGGCTGGCTGCCTTCATCGGCAGGAAGTAGGTGAGCAGCCCCTTTCCGGGATTTCCCTCCACGTCCTCCCCGGTCCAATACGTCTGTGCCATGATCCCGTTATACCGGTTGTATTCCATGTACTGCAGGTATTCCGGCTCTCCGGTGTGGCGGAACAGAAATTCCGCCAGGCGCATCATGTTGTACACCGTACAGTGCTCCTGGTTCTTATCTCCCAGACGCTCCTTGAGGCGCATCATCGGCGTCCACACTTCGCCCTGTGTCTGCCCGCCGGTGGCATAATAGCCGCGGTCGGTGACAGCACATTTCCAGTATGCCCTGACGACGGCGAGCCACCGTTCTTCGCCGAACACCTCATAGCCCCTCGCGCAGCCGAGCACCTCCGGTATCGTGGTATTTGCGTGCATGTTTGTCAGGACATCCCTGCCCTCCAGAAGCGGGTCAAAAAGCCGTCTCCTGTAGTAGCGCTGCGCAAGCTCCCTGTATTTCCCGTCCTGTGTCACGGCATAAAGCTCACACCAGATCTCAAGCATACCGCCCGTTTCCATATCGAGGATATCATCGAACTTGTCCTGCGTATATCTGCCGCTCCACTCGTAGAACCAGTCTGCCAGACGCTCGGCGATGTCGAGCGCCTGGCTGTTCCCCGCGAGCTGGTACATGTCGAGCAGTCCCATGAACAGCTTGTGGATATTGTACTGGGGCGCCCAGATCTGTTTGCCCTCCGCGATCCAGTACAGATATTTTTCCGGTATGGCGGCAACCCATCTGCCGCCGTTTTCCCGCTGGCAGACGGCAAGCTCCGCCACCACAGCGTCCGCCTTTGCTTTCAGTTCCATGTCGCCGTGGGCGTGATAGTGCCGCGCCGCCGCTGACAGCCAGTGTCCGAGAAAGTGTCCCCTGATCTGGCAGGTAGATGCTTCCCAGCCGCCGAGCACGTGCGTCTGGATCCCCCTGCCGGAGTAACGCCCTGCCTCGACATTGTAAGTGAAGAGCAGATCCTCATTTGACAGGGACATCAGATAGTCCCTGTTGCTCCGCTCTCTCCTTAACAGTTCACCGTCCTTTAATACAACCTGTTTACCCGAAACTGCTTTCATCGCAAACCTCCTCGTTTTACTCCTGTTCCTTTTTCCCCCACTGAACCTGTCGGATCCTGCATCCATAATCCGCTGTCCCCCCGTCACTGTTCATGATCCGCACAACCTCGCACTGCATCTTCAGCTCGCCGGCATTCGTCCTGAGCAGCAGCGCGTACCGCTCGTTCTTTTGAAAGCAGCCGTCGTCTGCGCGGAGCAAAATGCCGGTGGAGCTCATATTGGCTGTCCTGATCGGCAGCGGTTTCTCAAACGCGATCTCCTCCCCGTCGATGTATCTGCCCACTACGATGCCCTCCAGGGCAAGCGAATACCTGACTGCATGGCGGTCCTCGATCGTCTCATATTTTCCCAGAAAAACTTCGACCTCGTCGCCTCTCACCATTTCCCGGATCGTCCCGTTGCACTTGTACAGATAACTCTCCGCGAAGATAACGGCGCAGATCTGATAGTAATTTTTCTTCGGGATATTCTTTGCCGAAATCACCACTGAATTGACAGAAGTGTTGTATCGAATCACCTCTGTGTCTGCGATCGTCTGGTTGCTGTCTGCATCTTTGATGATAATCCTGTGATTTTTGATCTCTTTTTCCAGCATTGTTCTGCACCTCCATTAAATGCCCATACACTTTTGTAGTTCCCGCAGAACATGATCCCGTCATTTTCATCCGGGTTCTGTTCTATGCATAAATCCCTCACTTATCATATCACAATGCACTCAGTTATGTACCTCCTTTTTTTTCGCATACTCACATATTTTTTTCACAAATGACATCGCTGATGTCATCCGTATGTACTCTTTCGCATGCCGGCAGGCTCTTTTCAATATTTATAGTCGAAAATACCTTTGCTGCAGCTGAACACGCCAGTTTTATGCAAACTCTATTCTTTCTATCCGACCTCTGACCTACTTTGTCAATTTTCTAAGCGAATCATATAATTCTTGCAGTTCTCTTTTCTGTTCATCTGCACTCATGCCCGGAATGTCTCTGGGAAATGATTTTTCGATATGGCTGTAACAGATTTCCCGCTTTTCATATCCTTCCATATGTTTCGAGATCATATCATGCAACTCCTCAGCCGATGCCATCTCATCTCCCATAAAATCAATTTCCCATTGATCTGTTACGCTATAATGCGTACTCCTGGCAAGCTCTGACTGTCTAAAATCTTCCCCTGACACAGCTTCATATAAAAAGAGCTGTTCCATGTCATCAATACTAAAGCAGTCTATCGAAAGATATCTGTATTCATTTTGCTGATTGACATACGCATCGACTGTCCGGATATTCGTCGGTGCTATATATTTTGTGTCGTTTCCCGCTCTCTGCACGTAGGTGATCCCGTTTGCCACCAGCGCATATTCCCTCATATCGCTGTCATACGCCGCAAACCGATCTGGAAGTTCCCCCTGCTCTATATAGCGCAGCGTCTCGTCCAGCGTCATACGGAAGTCGTAGACGTGTGCCGTAGCGTCCAGATCCGGCTCGGGCGGATTCTCCCCGTACTTTTCTCCTACAGGAAGGTAGGACTCACTCAGACGGATGTCGTACCGAACCTTCTCCGGCAGGCGCTCCTCACTCTCGCATACCTTTTTGAAAAAGGTATCCTTGGCTTTCGTGTTTACGGGGAGCACATTCTGTGCTTTCCTGCGTTTCCTTTTCTGTCGTGCCCTGTCTTCTGCCAATCTTTTCTCCTCTCAGGTGTAAATGCCGTTTTCTTTCGTTCCGCAACAGGCTGGAACTTATATTTATTATACCACGCCTGGCGCCGCAGCGGCAATCAGATTCTAAACTATGTCCAAAGAATTTGAAATATTTCTTGCCACATAAGTCTGCCTAAAGTCTGCGATTTAGCTGCACTACATTGACTGACACGACTGTGCCGTCCAAAGTATCCAACGTCACAAAGTAATATTTTGTTC
>CAJUES010000034.1 GCA_910585765.1 uncultured Lachnospiraceae bacterium
GGGTTCATCCAAACCACCGGCAGAGCCGGTGGTCAAGCCGTATGGCTGTGATTTGGATGACAAGAAGCCGCGTTTCGCTCGATAGTGACGAGACGCAGAAACTGATTCATTTCAGGGAAAACGGACTAAAAATACTGTTGTTTATCAAGAAGAGTGACGGCGAGGGAAGTGATTTTTACTATATGGGAATGGTCGAACCGATTCACTGGGAACAGACAGAAATCAGCAATGATGACGGAAAGAAGCTGCCGATTATGAATTTTCATTTACAGCTTGCGTATGGTGTCAGAGATGACATTTATCACTATTTTGTAGAGTGAGGAACTGTAGTGGGGTTATCCGCGATTCGGGATAGCAGGATTTTGACTTTTTGAACAAAAGGATATAGGAGAAAGAGACACATGAAAACAATAAAAGTAGTTGCAGCCATTATCGTAAACGACCACAAGCTTTTTGCGACGCAGCGTGGATATGGAGAGTTCAAGGACGGATGGGAATTTCCGGGCGGAAAGATCGAGGAGGGAGAGACACCTCAGCAGGCGTTGAAGCGGGAGATCAGAGAGGAGCTGGACACGGAGATTGAGGTGGGAGAACTGGTGGACACGATCGAGTACGATTATCCCCATTTCCACTTGTCCATGGACTGCTTTGCCTGCACGGTCAAGTCGGGCGATCTGGTTTTGAAGGAGCACGAATCCGCCAGGTGGCTGGGAAGGGACGAGCTGCACAGCGTTGACTGGCTCCCGGCGGATATTGGGATTCTGGAGCAATGTGCGCGTTTGTTATAGAACGATATTTATGATCTTGATGCAACTTTGATGCAATTCTGATACAATCCTGATGTATTTCCGGTATAAAATAAATACAGCGATACTCCCGGAGGCTCTTGGTGGCGGTGCGGCACCGAAACAGGAGCGCCTGCGGGAGTATTTTTTTGTGACAGTATTCGATTTCTGCACAGTTTCTGAGGCAATTGCAGCCGCAGGAAGTGCAGACAGTGTTTCTTGTGTGGGAGGAAACGAGGATGAGCGGAATGGTTCGGAAAGCCAAAATGGTTTCTCTGATGTTGTTATGCGTGGGAGTGCTCTGTGGTTGTGCAGCGCGTCAGAAATCAGAGGAGTCCATGAAAGGACAGGAAGCACAGGGCGTCCTGACGGAAGAAGAACAGTCGGGGACAGCGCAGAGTGCCCTGGCGGAAGAAGGACAGGAAGAGACAGGGGAGTCTGCCTTTGCGGGGGCATCGCAGGAGAGCGGAGGGGGAGCGCCGGAGAAAGAAGAATGCGATCCGAAGGATCAGATTAGGAAGAACCAGGAGAAATTTTATGAGGAGGCTGGTAAGCAGGGGATCAGTCAGCAGGAAGCGAGGGCATGTCTGCAGGTTTTGATGGATGACAATATTTTTCGGGATGGTGTGATGGAGCTAACCGGTCTTCGGATCGCTGACATAGATGGCAATGGTCAGACAGATATGCTGGTCGTGGTGCAGGACGTACAGGAAAAGTTTCTTTACGGTACGGGCGGTCTTTGGTTTTATATGAACGAGGATGAGCCGTATTGTTTTTATGAGGAGGAGTGTCCCTATTTTGGGTGGTATAGTTCATTCTGGGCAGATCTTGACGATGACGGTCATGTGGAGATCACTTTCTGTGCGCAGGGAACAGGCTGTGGTGGGCCAGGGGATCACTACAAGGCGGTTTTTAAGTACAGGGATCATTTGATCGAGCGGATGCAGCTGCCATCTGATCACGATGATGAGGCGTCTGGGGAATATAGGCTTGATGTGTATGTGTTTCAGGAACCGGAGGCAGACAGCTATAGTGCCCGCTGTGCCCGTCTGGATGAACAGGTTTCTTTCCGCGCGGAGAACACCGGGGGATGGGATCTGCCCGATGCAGTGCGTCAGGCAGGCTGCAATGTGGGCGGATTTTATGATCTGCGCGTGGCAGAATACGAGGGGAAAAAGGTTCTGCAGGCATCGGAGTATCTGTGCGGGGAAGGCGGTGTCCCACACGGTGTCGCAGAGGCACGATTTCTGATCACATGGGACAGGGACGGCACGCCGCAGGTGCTTAAATGGTGGGTGGAGGCGTATGGCGATACATGGGCGAACTGGCGGGAGAGCAGGATCTGTTACGCAGGTGGTTATTATTATTATGTCAGCCAGATGGATCACTATTATCTGTATCGGGTCAGGGAGGACGGCAGCGAGCCGCAGTGTCTGGTGCAGGCGCATGCGGGAAGCGTCTGCGTGCAGGATGACGAAGTCTTTTTTATCAACCAGACGGACGGATATGGAATCTATCAGGTGAAAACGGACGGCTCGGGTCTGACCAAACTGTGTAATAAGGGAAACCGGATGCAGATCAGTGCGGAATATGTGTACTTTTGTGATACATACCATGCGGAGTATGACACGCGGAAGCTGGTGACGGAAGAACCGTCGGAGTTCGAAGATGATTTTTTGTACCGCATGAAAAAGGATGGTTCAGATAGAGTGTTGATCGCCGCGGACGTGCGGCAGTTTGTGTTGTACGATGGTCGTTCTCATGATGTGCGTTACACGGGTGAGATCTACTGCTGCAGATGGGAAAAAGATAGTACGAGCGTCAGCCGGATGGATCTTGACGGGCAGAATGAGAGCGCGTTATGTGAGATCAAGTGTACAGGAAATATTTTAGTGTATGGAGGCGAGATCTTTGGCGTCGGGGACCGGGATGATGAGGGGGTGAAGATCTCTCAGATTTCCTTGCAGAATGGTGAGATACGTTCGTTTCTGGTTCCTGATTTCATTGATTGCTGCATCTATAACGGAAACTTTTATTCGCTGTGCGCGCGGGAGACAGATGACATGCAGTATATGATGATCAGACGGACCAACTGTGATCGTGGAGGCGGTGATATCGTTCACCAGTATGAATTTTCACGCGAAGACTCGGAAGCGTGGGCGATGTCGGATCTGTTTGCAACTGGAAATGGCATCTTTTTTCGGCAGTATGTCGCTGCGGAGGAGGGGTGTCAATGGTTTCGGCTGACAGATGACAGGAGAGCGGAGAGATGGGAGGATCCGGACCGGATACCCGGAACGCTGACCGCCAGAAATATCAAGTACGGTGATCTGAACAGCGTTATGTCCGTGCTGGAGAGCACGGAGGGATATGAGACATACCTGGCAGATGACTTGGCGTATGAGACCGATCATGCTGTGGGGGAAAACGGGGAGGGACGCGGTACTTATAAGATAGGACTCCCGCAGTTTAACAGCGGGATTTCAGGTTACAAAAAGATAAACCAGTATTTCCAGCGCGCCTATCAGGAGGCGCAGACAGATATGGAAGACTTTTTTCAGATGCTTGACGCGGAGACAGGCACCTTTTCGTATCGTCAGATGACGGGGTATGATTATGTCTATATTGGGGAGAAATATATAACGGTGGCAAAATACAGGGGTGGTTATGCAGGCGGGATACGCGCCTGGACAACGCAGGATCCGGTAACGTTTGACAGGGAGACCGGAGAGGTGGTTTCGCTGGAGGAGCTGCTCGGAATGACCGCGCAGCAGGTGTCCGCAAGGCTGACGGCGTCTGCCTATAAGTGTCTGGAAGGGGACAAAAACGGCTGGTTTTTTCTGAGGGAGGAAAATAAGCTGGCAGAAGAATTTGATCCGGGGAAGTTTTTCCTGTTTCCGGAAGGAGTCGGGATATATTATGAGCGGTACGCGATCGACTGTGGTGCGGCAGGGGATTATCTGTTTGTCATTCCGTGGGAAGAAGTGCGCCGCTGATCATCACATAAACCGTACAATAACAGTTCTCAAATGGGATCATGATGCAACTTTGATGCATTTTTGATACAATCATGATGCATTTCCTCTGTAAAATGGACAGTGGACAAGCATCATAATGATCGAAAATGAGAATATATATACTTCCGGAGTGTTGGAACAGTGCGCCAGAGCGTGTTTGAAAAATAAAAATCTTCCGGGAGCATATTGGTGATACCCAGGAGGAAATAGAGGAACATGAAAAAACGTATTCAAAAAATAAAATATATATGGCTGACTGTATTCTGCGCGGGCGTCTCTTTCGGATGTGCGGCAGATCCGGCTGCGGGGTCATCTGCGGGGCTGACGGAGAGTAGTACTGTGGAAGATACAGCGCAGCAGACTGTGCAGGAAACAGAAGAAGAGTCCGCCACACAGGCGACGGAGACCGCGGAAGAAGCCTTTTTTGAGCAGCAGATACAGGAGAATGTGGAGCGGTTTTATGAGGAGGCGCAGCAGCAGGGTGTTGAGTGGGAGGAAGCCGCAAAGTATGTGCAGACCTTGACGGAGGACAACCTCTTCCAGGACGGGGCGATGGCGCTCACGGGACTCCGGCTTGACGACATTGACGGCAATGGACAGATGGACATGCTGGTCATGGTGATGGACGCGCAGGAGGAGCCGTTTTACGGATCCGGCGCGCTGTGGTTTTATATGAATGACGATGATCCCTACTGTTTCTCCGAGGAGGACTGCTCGTATTACGGCTGGTTTGATGTGTTCTGGGATGACATTGACAACGACGAAAATGTGGAGATCGTGTTCAGCGCACAGGGAACGGGCTGCGGCGCGGTGGGAGATTCCTACAAGGCGGTTTTCAAGTACAGGAAGCCGTCAGCGGATGGAGCGAACCAGGACAGGGAAACGGACGGCAGTGAGAATGGCACGCGGAGCAGTGAGGCGGATCGTCTGCAGGAAAGGGAGACGGAGGGAGAGAATTATGGGGAGAATTATATAGAACAGATGCAGCTGCCGTCCGATCTTACCGTCGACTATGATTTTGGGATTACTGTCGAGGTGTATCAGGAGCCGGAGACAGACCAGTACACTGCCTACTGCCCCTATTTTGACGAGGAGATTTCTTTCCGTGCCCAGAATATCGAAGGTTGGAGCCTTCCGGGGACTGCGGAGCATGTAGGCGGCGAGGTGCGCGGTTTTTACAACCTGCGCGTGGCGCAATATGAAGGAAAAAAGGTATTGCAGGCGTCGGAGTATCTCAACGGTGAGGGAGGGATAGTACATAATGTTGCCACGGCGCAGTTTCTGATCACATGGGGCGAGGACGGCACGCCCGAGGTGGTCAAGTGGTGGATCGAGGAGGACAAAAATAGATACGCTGCACTGTATTAGTCCTGTTCAGCCGCCTGCAGATTGATCATGGAGACGATCTGCGCCTGCATCTCTTGAACGCGTTCTATCCTGACCCTGCCGATACGGTGCTGTGCCGCCGCGAGATCGATCTCGGGAAGCAGTTTGGCACACAGGCTGTTTGCCGCGGGAGATGCACCCATCAGGGCGACCGCGAGGCAGTCTGTGTCAAACTGATCCGATATTGTCTGCAATATCTTTTTCAGATCGCTTTCGGGAATGGTAGTGATCTGTTCAAAATCAGTGATCCGCTGCGGCGGGATCGCAGGCTCGAGAATGTCATTGATCGTGATACCATATAATCGGGAGAGCTCAAGCAGGCTCCCGATATCCGGGAACGCTGCACCGGTTTCCCATTTTGAGACGGACTGGCGGGTTATGTCCAGCTTGTTCGCAAGTTCTTCCTGTGTGTGATGGTGGCTCTTGCGAAGATATTGCAGATATCTTGCGATCAGGATCGTGTTCATGGGGATCAGCCTCCTTTACAGTTGTTTTGTGATGGTTTCCTAAAGACGTAATACGCCTTTGCTCCTCCTTTCTTTACAGATGGCGGGAGTGATTTTTCATACATGTTCAAATACACCATAAGTATACATCACATGGAGAGAAGATAAAAGAACCCGGTCAGCACAAAAAAGCAGACAGCGGTTGCGCAATTACTGCCCGGTCGCCCATTAAAGCAGTGAAAAATATGCGCCAGAATGCCTGCTGTTTATGCCTTCAATGTTTATAATGCTGACGAAATAAGTCGGGGCGTGACCAATCATGTTGCGAATACATCGTATTGGTGAAGATTGAGGATTTTGAGGTAAGGAACTGTAGAAAAATAACTGACGCATCTTGACTTGTCTATTTCTCCGATTATGCATATCAAAAAGCCTCGCCGTAGCCCGCTACGCCTACGTTTTTTGCTATACATCCTCAAAGAAATATCCTGCGCAAGTTGCATCGGTTATTTTCCTACAGTTCCTAAGGAACTGTTAAGATATGAAGAGGTAAGATATGAAGAGGTAAAATATGAATAACAAAATTTGCGGCATATTGATAGAAATGTTTGCGGTGACGGCATTGGTCAGTGCGTGTTCCGGCGGTCATGAAACGGAAGATGTGGAAAATGCGCCGGAGAGCGCCGTGATCGAGACTGTCGATCCGGGATCCGTCACTCCTGACCTCAACCGCAATGGCAAAGCCGAGGAAGTGCGCCTGACAGATCTGGATGACGGACAGGGACAGCGCCTGGAAATCTGGGAGGAAGATGTCCTGGTCTGCCAAAAGGACGGTTATTTTGCGCACACAGGGCAAAATAGCATATTCCTGTGCACGCTGGACGGGGAGGACTATCTCCTGTGCTACCGCCCGACGATGTATCAGGGTGTCTGCACCTATGAGTATGTGCTGTCCACCCTGGCAGATAACAAAGAAAAGACAGTGCGCTGCGATCACGTTGATTTTGATATCAACTTTGGCTCTCCCGTCCATGATGGATTTGACGCGCAGGCGATCGCGGCGTTTATGGATGAGATCAATGACCTGCTTTCCCACAGTGTCCAGCTGCTCAACACGGACAGTGATCTGCAGGGCACCTTCGAGAAGGAGGGGCGTCTGTATGACAGCCTGTGGTGGATGGACAGTCAGGAACCGTCGGTGTTTGTCAGAGATGAGAGCAAGTCGCTGCTGGAAAATCTGGAGGAATATCAGAAGGCAATGACAGCGGCTCAGGAGCCGGTGGTGGTCGGGGAACAGAACGCGCTGCCTGTCACGGAGCCTTTGGAGATGGCATTTTACAGCGGCGCGTGGGCGTTCCGGTTCTGGATGCATGACCGCTACGGCTTGACAGTGAGACGGATATTCTGGGCTGTCGGGGACTGCAGAACCTGATGTCGGGACGGGGGTTCTTTGCGGATCCGGATGAATAGAAAAGAGTGTTAGGACACATAGGACATATCGCTGATCCGTTTGATATATCTTTTTCCTTCGTCATCGACATACATATAGGAGACGCCGCCTGCGAGACCGAATGCTTCGAATGTGTTCATCGACTCGATGTCAAGTCCCATAAACATGGTGTTGAACACACTGAGCAGATCTCCGTGTGACACGATGAGGATCGTCTGTTCACCGTTTGAGATGATCTCGTCAAAAAAGGGCTTTAGTCGGTTCCATTCATCCCTGCGGCTCTCGGCGTCGGAAAACATTCTGTCATCGACGGTTTTTTCCTGCTGTTCCATATTTTCACGGAGCCATTGGACAGATTTTCCGCAGCATTTTCCGAGGTTGCGCTCCCGCAATTCTTTTCTGAGGACAGGGGCGAGATCCAGGTGCCTGCCAATTGTTTCGGCAGTTTGTTTTGCGCGCATCAGGTCTGACGAATACAGTGTGGCGTATTTTTCATTCAGCTCAGCTTTTAATCTGCTGCCTATTTTTTCAGCCTGCTGCAGTCCTTTCTCTGACAATTCCCAGTCAGTCCAGGAACCGACCATGCCGTTTGTGTGGTGGATGGACTGTGTGTGTTGGATCGTGATGATCGTTTTCATAGGAACCTCCTTGTATTTTGATCACAATATTGATGCTCATTTCTTTTCTTTCATGAGCTGTACATAGTGCGCGGCGTTTTCCTGATTGGCTATGATTTCGGTCTCGGTGACAGTGCGCACCACTTTGGCAGGATTTCCAAAGGCAAGCGAGTTGTCGGGAATCCGCGTTTTCCCAGTGACAAGCGAGCCGGCACCGATAATGCAGTTATCGCCGATCACTGCGCCGCTCAACACAATACTTCCCATGCCAATGACAGTATTGTCTCCTACAGTGCATCCGTGAACGATGGCATTGTGACCGATCGTGACTCCTTTCCCCACATGGACTTTGTAATCGGAGTCGGTGTGTATGGTGGCGTTGTCCTGTACATTGCTGTTGTCCCCGATCGTGATCGTGCTGGTGTCGCCGCGGACGACGGCATTGTACCAGACGCCTACATTTTCGCCCAGATGGACATCGCCGATGACATGTGCTCCCGGCGCGATAAATACGTTTTTGTTCATGATATTCCCCCATGCCGACGTTGGCGGCTCAAATAGAACTATTTCGACAAGATATTCCGTTGTATCTTCTTCCTCAAGCATTTTTTCATTCCGCACCTCCTGATTCCGATTGTGGGATCGCACAAATGCAATAGGATGTAAAAATACGGAGCAGAATCTCCTGACATAGTATAACACAAAATGCACGGGTTGTGTGAACGGATTGAAAAGAAACATAAATCGATGCAGCATTTAGGAATTGTAGAAAAATAATTGACGCATCTTGACTTGTCTATTTCTCCGATTATGCATATCAAAAAGCCTCGCCGTAGCCCGCTACGCCTACGTTTTTTGCTATACATCCTCGAAGAAATATCCTGCGCAAGTTGCATCGGTTATTTTCCTACAGTTCCTATGTTTTTGTGAAATGATGATGGAATATCTGCACTTGATATGATAAAATAAAGAGAAATTTCAAGTTCTGGAGAACAGAGAGGGAGAGAAGATGCGAAGGATTGCCGTGATCAAAAAATGTCTGGAAAATGAGAAAAAGCAAATTTTATCGTCGGTTGAAGAAGGGGATAAGGTTCTGTTTTTTGACGATGAGAAGGAACTTCTGGAAAGCGGGGATTGTGCGGATATAGAGATCATACTGGGTGAGCCTGAAAACAGTACGGTCCATTTGATGAAAAATCTCAGATGGATTCAGATGACCTGGGCGGGTGCGAACAAATACACTTCCGCTGTGGATTTTCCGGATCACATTACGCTTACTGGTGCTTCGGGGGCTTATGGCGGGGTGATCTCTGAGTACATTGTTTCCGGAATACTTGCATTGTATAAAAATCTGTTCCCATATCGTGCGCAGCTGCAGCGCGGCGGCTGGAACCAGTTGGAGGGGGACGATACCCTGGAGGGAAAAAGGGTGCTGATTCTCGGAACGGGAAATATTGGTCAGGAAACTGCGGGAAAACTCAGATGTTTCGGGGCATATACGGTTGGAATCTGCCGTACGCCTGGCAGGAGGCATGTGTCCTTTGATGAGTTATATACAACAGACAATGTTGACGCGCAGCTGCAGCGTGCGGATGTGGTGATCATCGCGCTTCCGGGTACAGCGGAAACGAGGGGGATGTTTGATGCAAAGCGGTTTAAAAAGATGGAGGCTGGCGCCATATTCGTAAATGTCGGACGCGGATTTATCGTGGATACGGACGATCTCACAGATGCCCTGCAGAAAGGATTGCTCAGAGGCGCCGTTCTCGACGTCACGGACCCGGAACCTTTGCCTGAAAAGCATCCGCTCAGACATATGGAAAATGTGATATTGACGCCGCATATATCAGGAGTAAGCTGGGGAGAGAACAGGTTTACAAGAAGGAGGATCCTGGACATATTCTGCGAAAATATGAAGCGGGATCAGAATCGTGAGCCGAAAAAGAACAGGATCGATTTCGGCAAGGGGTATTGAGTGCGCATCAAGAATGTCGTCAGGAAAGTGTTTATAATGTAGATGGCATCGTTCGGCGGCGTTGACGGATATCGTTTCCATCAAGCCCGCGGCGATCAGATGCATGACAGACAAGGAGGACAAACTATATGAAAGATCTGTATCTTGTCGGCAAATGGGCATTGATACGGCGCAATGAGCTGGTAGATATACCATAAAAGTGAGAAATACACAGCTAAAGGATATTAAAAATTTATATTCCAACGCGGTAGTGTTCGGCAATGCAATGATCGGCTGGAATTACAGACTGTTTGTCGAGGACGCGAACACCTGCAGCGTGGGGGAGGGCTGCGATTACGTTGCGGACAAGATGCACGATGCGGCGGACCGGGAAGTGATATTGATTCTGGATGAGCTATTGGCAGAGCGCGGTGCCGCCAGAAAAAAGGGGGATCCGAACGAAGGTCCTTCGATGCGGTATTTCTTCAGGAAATCTGCCCCGTACGATTTCGCGCTGACCTCCGATGCCGGGGCGCTGTACCTCGAACTGCGGATCCGGAATGCCCAAAACTGCCTCGCATATCTGGACGGGTGCCCCGAGCGGATCAAAGAAATGTTCCGCCACAGCGACCCGGGGTGTCAGAACCGGATCGATCAGACCTGCAGATCCGGTGTGAGATACGAGTTTGAAAAAGAGGAACGATGGCACTGCGGCTGCTGCGGCGCGCCCTTCAAGCTCCATCCTGTGAAGGAAGATATCCCGCATTACCTGAAGCTGTGGGAACTGTCGCGCGCTTAAAACAGAGAGCGCAGAATGTTGATCGAGAGGTGAGAGTATGGACAAAAAAATGACTGTAAATGAAAAGGAATACGAGATACATCGCTTGCTCGGAAAGGGCAAAGGCGGTTACTCCTATCTGGCAAGTGACGGCATGCAAAGATATGTCCTCAAGCAGATCCACCATGAACCCTGCGATTACTATCAGTTTGGCAATAAGATCGAGGCGGAGATCAATGATTACGACCGCCTGCGCAAGATCGGGATCAAGATGCCTGTCATGATCGATGTCGACCGTCCGAAAGAACGCATCCTGAAAGAATATATCGACGGAGATACCATCTGCGAGCTGATCCTGCAGGATCGGATGAAATCCACCTACATGGACCAGCTGCGCGATATGTGCCGCCTGCTGTACGCTGCCCACACCAATATAGACTATTTCCCGACAAATTTTGTCGTGCAGGACGATGAGCTATACTATATCGACTTCGAGTGCAATGCGTACATGGACGAATGGAATTTTGAGAACTGGGGCATCCGATACTGGTCAAAAACGCCGGAATTCCTGCAGTATATGAAGGAACGTGATTAGGGAGATTTCGCAGCACGGTTTTTATTGTAATATATGCTTGTGGTACAGGTCGTGAGAAGGTATAATGGAAATCAAACAGCTGTCAGGAGGAAGGGAGCAGATCATGTACACAGAGACTTCGCTGGTGCGGGTCGCCAGACGCGAAAACAACAACAAAAGAAAATATCTGGTAGTCAACAGACTGCAGGGAAAGCACATTCCGGTAAAACCCTGTGAGGCGCTCGCGATGTTCCGGGCTTTGGCGGACGTTGTGAAGGGCAGATTCGGGCGTGAAAAGCTGCTGGTGATCGGATTTGCGGAGACGGCGACGGCGGTCGGCGCGGCGGTGGCGGCAGAGCTCGGTGCAGATTATATGCAGACGACAAGGGAGCAGATTTCCGGTGTCGAGTATCTCTATTTTTCGGAGGAGCACAGCCATGCGACGGAGCAGAAGCTTGTCAAGGACGACATCGACCGTGTGATCGATGCGGTGGAGCGGATTGTCTTTGTGGAAGATGAGGTCACGACGGGCAGGACGATCCTCAATATTATCAATATTCTTAAAAAGCGATATCCGCAGAAGATCAAGTTCAGCGTTGTTTCTATATTAAACGGAATGGATCAGACAGCGCTGGACACTTACTGCGGGCAGGACATTGCGCTTTTCTGGCTTGTGAAGACGGATCATGCCGCTTACACGGAAATTGCGGAAACTTACAGGGGCGATGGCAGTTATATTGTATGTAAACGGGATATCGCACCTGAGAACGCGATACCAGTTCATGATCTGTTGAAAAATGACACGCATGTCATGTTTTGGGCTGATAAAAACGAGGAAAAATATGACACAAGTGTCATAAATGAATCGCAGAATCACACGGCACATTATGACATGGGTGTCATAGATGATCCTGAGGGAAATACGGATAAAAATGACACAAGTGTCATTTACAAAACCGGGGATAACGCGGAAGAGTATGGCGCAGATGTGATAGAACAGCCCGGTGAAGATAAGACTGAAAATGACATAGGCGTCATGAGGAATGCAGGACAGTGTGCGGCAGAAAAGGGGACAGGCGCCGCAGGGAAGTCTGGAAGGAATAAAGATAGAAATGACATATGTGTCATAAATCGGACAGAGAAGATGGTTTCGCCAGAAGGTGTACCGGAAGAAAGCACGGCGGAGCCGGCAAGTACAGGCTGCCCGATGACATACAGTGCAGCGCGAAGCAGCAGTATAACAGAAAGCGGCAGTATAACAGAAAATAGAAGCCACACGGAAGCGGTGTGCTGTGCGGAACGCAGATGTCCTGTGGAACATATCAAAATAAAAAAACACATGGATGCCCGCCGGATCGTCAACTCCGCCGAGTATGCGGCGTACTGCGGATCACTGTATCGGGAACTTGTCAGTCAGGTGGATTTTGGCGGTGTACAGAATATGCTCGTACTCGGAACCGAGGAGTATATGTACCCGGCTCTTTACGCTGCCAGCCGGTTTGAAGCGCAGGGAAAAGATGTCCGGTTCCACGCGACGACCAGAAGTCCGATCGCGGTGAGTGCGGAGGCGGATTATCCGCTGCACACAAGGTATGAGCTCAACAGTCTGTACGACAGCGGGCGTACGACGTATATTTATGATCTGCAGAAATATGACACGGTTGTCATTTTTACGGATGCGGAGGGCGATATCGGGGAGGGGATCTGTTCATTGATCCGCGCGCTGCAGCTGTGTGGAAATGACCGGATCATTTTGGTGCATTAACCCTGTACCTTGTGGACAAACAATATAGGCTGGCATGCCAGCCTATATTATGGATCGATATCTGAACTCAGATTGGTTTCTGGACTAAGTACAGCGGGATCGTATCGATGATAGTGATCTTGTTTCCGCATTTCATAAAGGCATCCCGGATCCCATTATAGAAATTGGACCGGTGAGGTTCCTCTAACGTAATATGCGCGCAATGTGTGCTGATGTAAGAGATATACGCTTCCACGTCGAGTTCCCTTTGCTTCTTCCATTCCTGATAGGTATAATTTGTAAAGCCATAATCAGTCACATTATCGTAATGCATCTGGCAGGTATACGTCTGTTTTACATGAAAATACTTTTGATATACCTGGTCGATCTCATCCCTCAGCTCTTGATTTAGGCTGTTCTCATCGCTGCGTGTCATGAACATGGCTAGATGACCGCCTGGTTTTAACATGTCATATGTTTTTGAAAAAGCGATCTGTTCAGGAATCCACTGGATCGTCGCCGCGGAATAAACCAGATCATAGACATTCTTTTCAAAGTCGTGTCTCTCGAAATCAGCGTTTATGATATGAAAATTTGAATAGTTCGCAAACTTTTCTTTCATAAAAGCGGTAAAATTTTCTCCGATTTCTATTGCAGTGTAATCACATCCTGTTTTCAATATGGGCTCTGTTGCCTGCCCTGTACCCGGTCCGATCTCAAGCACTTTCTTGTTGGGACCCAATTCGCATCTTTTTGCCAATTCTTCAAATAATTCATCACAGTATCTCGGTCTGTATTTGTCGAAATCCTCAGGTATTTTGTCAAAAGTTTTTCTGAAATCCATGATCCTTCCCCTCCACAAAATTTGGTTTGCCCGTAACGAGAGCCTGCTTCGAACACGTTTTGACGTTAATTATACAGGAGTTTGTCCCCAAAAACAAGGTTTTTCGCGGCTCAGACACGGTAAACACATGTTTCTATTTAAAAAAATATGAGCTGTGTTTTTTGTGAAAATTATACACAATAACAATAGGTATGCAGTACGAACCACCTGGCAAATGCAAGAGTGTTAAAATTAAATGATTTGTGCGCCTGCGCTGGTGGATCCTGCTGTTGGTGCAGGGAAATCTGTCTCAAAAGATAAGAACAAGTTCCCTGACGAAAAGATGTAACAGAACAAATTTTCTAAAATGCTTGACAAAGCAGAATGGATGGCGTACAATAGTTTGCAACATATGTTTGTGTTTATGACTTGGTTGACAGTTGCCATTACACGATCAAAACGAAAAGAAAAGAGGACATACATGGGAGCAAAAGACGCAGTGGCGAGAGCTTTTTTATCCGACAATGAGCGGTTTGCAGATCTCTTCAATTACTATCTTTTTGAGGGCAGGCAAGTGATCAGACCAGAGGATCTGGAGGAGCGGGACACGACGGAGGTACTTTCCCTGTACGGCAGGAACCGGAAAGAGATCCAAAAACAAAAGTGGCGGGATTTACTGAAATATGTTATAATCAAGGCGACAGAGACAACGGTATTTGTGCTGCCTGGGATTACGAACCAGAGTGATATCCACTATGCGATGCCTGTCAGGAATTTCATATATGATGGAATGAATTATGGTGCGCAGGTTGTTGGTGAATCAGAAAGAGAGGAAGACGGATATGTGTAAGGCATGGGAAGAACAGAAGCGTATTGGCAGGGTGGAAGATATCATGGATCTTCTAGAGGAGATTGGAGAGACGTCATCAGCACTGGAAAAGCTGATCATGGAGCAGACGGATCTGGAAGTACTCAGAAGATGGCATAAACTTGCGGCAAAGGCAGAGTCCATAGAAGCTTTTGAGAAAGCAGCGGGGCTCATTTTGGATTAGGGCAGATTTTGCGATGAAAGATCGTGTGCACTGTATTGGGGGAGGTGGACGGATGGGGCGTTTTGTAAACTGCGGGAATCAGAGCTTTGCGCGGGCGAAGAGACAGACTCATATGAGAAGTTCATACAGGGACGAGGATGTCACACTGTTGCTAAAGGATATCACAGGGCTGGTAAAACCGCAGCCCACAGAGGAGCGCGAGCGGCTGATCCAGTCGGGAAAGCACTACAGCGAGATGCTTCCGATCGAGTATGTGCCGACGCAGAAGTATATGGAAGTGTACAGGGAAGCGCTCGAAAAATATGCCGGACCGACAGCGCGGGCGGTGGGGAAGCTGTCGGATAAAATCATACAGGCAAGAGGGCAGGATGTTGTGATCGTATCCCTGGCGCGGGCGGGAATCCCGATCGGAATCCTCGTGAAACATTTTATCTGCCGGAAATACCAGCTGGATGTCCCGCATTATGCCATCTCGATCATAAAGGGCAGGGGTATCGACGCCAACGCCATGAGATATCTGCTCGGGCGATATCAGCCGCAGCGGCTTCTTTTCCTGGATGGCTGGATCGGGAAAGGGGCGATCCTGGAAGAACTGCGGAAAGATATCGCGGCGTACGAGGGGGTCTCAGCTGACATTGCGGTGGTTGCAGACCCCGCGAATGTGACTGCGCTGTGCGGCACGCACGAGGATATCCTGATCCCGAGCTCCTGCCTGAACTGCACGGTGTCCGGGTTGGTCAGCAGGACGTTTCTGCGGGATGATATCATAGGAGCGGAAGATTTCCACGGTGCGGTCTACTATGGGGAACTGGCAGACGCGGACTTGTCGTACGAGTTTATCGATGCGATCGAGCGTCATTTTGAGCTTGGAAGGGAATCAACAAAAATGGATTCCGGGCATGAGGCTGATGATGAAAATGCAGTCAGCGGCCGCGGTATTGACGAGGCGCGAAAGATCGCTGCGGCATTTGGTGTGGGCGATATCAATCTCATCAAGCCGGGGATCGGGGAGACGACGCGCGTGCTCTTGAGACGCGTTCCGTGGAAGGTGCTGATCGATGAAAGATACAGGGATAACCCGGAACTTGACCACATTGTCAGGCTTGCCGAGGAGAAAAATGTCCCGATCGAGTACGGTGCGTTAAAACATTACAAATGCTGCGGCATCATCAAGCGGCTGTCGGAGACATGAGACAGCGGTCGAACAGTCGCCAAGGCATTTTAGGCACTTAACAACGAAATCTTGCGCAAAATGGCAAAATTCTGGTTCCGGCTTGTCCGGGTTAGGAACTATTGTGAGACAGCGGGCGGACAGTCGTCAAGTTATCTTTGGAACTGTTGGTACAGGGAACACACTGCAGGGAGGTCGGATATGATAAGGGTATGGTTTAATCACTGGTTCAGCACATCGTACAGGCTGATCGAACTGATGAAGGAGGACGCCGATGAGCAGGTCTGTGTGATCGGCAGCAACCGACAGAAGGATTCCGTCATTCAGTTAGTCTGTGACGAGTGGTACGAGGAGCCGGATATCAGCGGTGAGGCGTATATAGATTTTTGTCTGGGATTTTGTGTCGAACACCGCATAAATGTGTTTGTGCCGCGCCGCAATATGGTGGCAGTCAGCGAGCACATTGCGCGCTTTGAGCAAGCCGGGGTGAAGGTCATGGTGGACGATCATGCGATAGTCCGGCTGTTGAATGACAAGGCGGCAGCATATGACCTTTTCAGAGACTGCGGGGAGCTGTACATTCCTGATTATTATATTGTCAACAATGTCAGCCAGTTTGAGCAGGCGTACAAAAAACTGCGCGGGGATCACGAGCAGGTGTGTGTCAAGTTCGTGAAGGACGAGGGCGGTATGAGCTTCAGGAAGATCGCGGAGCATGTCGACCGTTTCCGGCAGCTTAGGATGTATCAGGGGAGCGGGATCTCCTATGAGATGCTGACGGAGACACTTGCCGGGGCTGCAAGCTTTGACGATCTGATGGTGATGCCGTATCTCCCCGGAAATGAGATCAGTGTGGACTGTCTCCAGACGGGAAAGGGGCTGATCGCGATACCGCGCAACAAGGGTGCAGCGCGGCATGAGCGGGTGGAGTACAGCCCGGTGATCCTGCAGATGGCAAAAACTATCATGAAACGGACTGGATTGCAGCAGCCTTGCAATATACAGTTTAAGTACAAAGAGGACATACCGTATCTTCTCGAGGTCAATACCAGAATGTCCGGGGGACTCCAGATGAGCTGTCTTGCTGCGCGCGTCAATATCCCAAACATTGCGCTCAATAAACTTCTCGGGCGCGAACCGGACTGGGCGATGGACAGGACCGCAAAGACGGTCTCCTATATAGAACTGCCCCGGCTGATCGACTAATAATTTTTTACGCCAAAGTACTCTGCCGTGTACAGGGTGCGCAGTGCCCAGCGGGAGTGTGTCTTGTATTCGTTCATGCGCTCCTTTCCTGCGCTGCCGGCAACCAGGGAGTGCGATGTCCTATCCCAGTTCATGATGGCTGCGGCGTCCTGATAGTCCTTTTTCGACACCTTGTACGCCTCGTTCACGACCGCGATCTGGCTGGGATAGATGACGGTCTTCCCGACAAAACCGCAGAGCTTGTCGTCACTGATCTCGTGATACAGCCCTTTTTCCCAGTTGCTGCTGTTGTAATATTCCCACACCGGACCGGAGACGACATAATCCATGCCATAGACCGTGATGATGTCGGAGAAGATATTGGCGACCGGGCGGATCTGGTGTATGGATTCGTCGTCATGCCTACGGAAACCAAATGCATGGCAGAGGTCATTTCCGCCGACACGGATGTTCAATATCCGGTCCTCGATCCGGTTCATTTTGTCCTTCAATGTATATAAGATCTCATATCTGTTTCTCAGGTCAATGATGCTCGGGCTCTCAAAGATCGGCATGGCGTACACTGGTCTGGCGGAGGTCTCATTGATACGGATGATCTCCTGTATGTACCCGTCTGCGTTTTCCAGCGAGAACTTGGGAAGGATAAAGCCTGTGACAAGTCCCGCGCTCTCGCCAAATGCTTTGTAGAGCCTTCCGATCTGGCGGGCGTTTCTCACACGCACAAAGACTTTTGGCAGATAAAAATCCCTGGTCTGCGCCTGTCCGGCCAACTGCTGCAGCGATCCCGCCAGGATGTGCTCTGCCTCGGCAACACAGTCGTCCCGGATCGTGTCCTCAAGGCACATTGCGAGCGAGTACTTCGCGCCGAACCGGTTGTTGGTGACGGAATCGACGATCGAACTCCTGTTGGCAGGACAGTACAAAAGTGCGCCGACGCTGTAGTATGATAAAGAATTGTTCATGATAAAAGTTTCTCCCTAATATAGTATTCTTTAATGGACGACAGAACAGTAACTAAACAGATACACTATACCACACATTTTTACAAAATGGTAGATAAAGAAAGGAATATGTGATATAGTTAAAAAATAGGAGTTACTGTTCATTCGTCAATAAAAGTAGTGAAAAACGTGCGCCAAAATGCTTGCACTTTAGCATTTTGTGTGCAAATGGGTTGCTGTTTACGCCTTCATTACATAAAATTGTGTCAGAACTAGTTGGCGCGTGAACAGTAACAAGTAGGATGCTGTTTATGTGCTGGGTCGGTGCTACGTATCGATCCGTGTGCAAAAAGCGCAGATCAAAGCAATACAATCAGGTAATGCAGAGGATAAAGTGATGGAAAGTGGAAATAATCAAAATGTCAAGGTTGTGATCCCGCCGCGGCACGGCAGGACAAAGCCTGCAAAAGCGCAGCCCGTGCAGGAAAGCACACAGCCGGTGCGCGTCTCGATCCCGCCGCGGCACGGCAGGACACCGGCGATGCCGCAGCAGGAGGCGGCACCGCAGCGGCTTGAGCGCGCATCCGCGTCAGAACCCGTGCAGATCCGGATCCCCCCGCGGGCTTCGCGGAATCCGGGAAGTGCACAGAATCAAGTCGGAGCACAGAATCGAAGCGGCGCGCAGACTCAAGTCGGTGCGCAGATTCAGAGCGGCATGCGGAATCCGGGGAGTGCACAGAACCGAAGCGGCGCGCAGACACCCGGCGTTGTACAGCGCGGTGTGAGGGCGGAGATGAGCTTCGAGCAGCTGGCTCAGCTGGCTTCGTCAGTCGTGATGATCATGGTTCACGACAAGAAGGGGGAGACGTTTGCCTCAGGTTCCGGCATCATGATCGGGAGGAAGGGCTACATCCTCACGAACAATCATGTGCTGAGCGAGGGCAGTTTCTTTACGGTCAGGATAGAGAATGATGATAACAGTTACAGGGCTGATCAGATCATCAAGTACAATCATGTGCTTGATCTTGCCGTCATCAGGATTGACAGGGTGCTCGACCCGCTGCCTGTATACAGCGGTCCGCAGAAGCTTGTCAGAGGGCAGAAGGTGGTGGCGATCGGAAGCCCGCTAGGGCTTTTCAATTCCGTGTCCGACGGGATCATTGCAGGTTTCCGTGTGCTTGACGATGTGGATATGATACAGTTTACCGCGCCGACATCGCCGGGCAGCTCGGGCGGTGCGGTCCTCAACATGTACGGGGAGGTCATAGGTATCAGCACGGCAGGAGCTCCGGGGGCGCAGGGGATCAACTGGGCAGTGGGATATGAGTTTATCAATCTGTTTACCCAGGGATTTCGGAACGATTAGGAACGGTACGGGATATTTCCGGACAGTTCCTTACATTAAAATAGGATTAAAAGTTTATTAATATTTGAAAGTATGTTCTGTTTATATTGCACAAGAGTTATCGTTATGCTATACTTTTAACGTATATGTTGGAATAAAGTGGTTGTAGGATATTGATTGAGGGAGAATATGTTTGCGCATATTAAAATGAAAAATCTGAGCGATTTTTTTGTAGAACGGGACAGCAGACCTGGCAGGGGCGTGTATTTTTACAGGATCAACGGATATACCGAGGAGATCGGGCAGTTTATACAGAAGTATTATGAGGCGGCGCGATCGTCCGGCGTGATCATTGAGGGCAGGATCCCCAATCCGAATGAGAAGAATCTGGCGTACTATGAGGAGATCATGGGGCGTGATTTTCGGATGAGCCAGGATTTCATCTCGCAGAGCCTGAAGAGATGGCTCCCCCGCATGAACGACTATCAGCGGGGAAATGTCGCCAGAGCGCTCTATGAGACGCTCAGCGCACTGCGAAACTCCGGCAAAAATGACAATATGTTGAAAAATGCATACATAAAGTTTATGTGCTGGCTGTACTACAAATTTGAGCGCATCGTCAATATGCTGGGTGAAAATAAAATTCCCAAGATTCTGTATGAGGGACAGATCAGCAGCTATGAGCTCCAGCTCGTCACGATCCTCTCAAATGCAGGCTGTGATGTGGTGCTCCTGCAATACGGAGGGGACATCGGGTATCAGAGCCTTGACGCGGGAAACCGGATATCGGACAATCTCGTGCTGCCGGATATGCGGGCATTTCCGCCGGATTTTAACCTGAAACGGGTCCGGGCAGAGATACAGGAGGCACTGAACAACGAGAGGATTTACGGGACGAGACCGCAGATCATCAACTGTACGAACGCCTGGATCGAGGGAAAAGGGCTTTGCGATCTTCGAAAGAGTGTCACGGCAAGGGGGGATGATCCCAGGTTCTTTTACAATTGCTTTTACAGGATCAACGGGGTGGAGGATAAACTGACCTACGCAAATGAACTGTATCAGTTCCAGCTTGAGCTGGCGAACAACGGCAGGAGGGTGGTCATCGTCGACGAGTGCATGCCAAAGCCTGATATGGAAGAGATCGCAGCGGTGCGGCGCAAAAACTACACGCGGCAGGATGAGATGCTGATGGATCTGACTTCCAATATACAGTACACTGCGAACATTGAACTGCAGCGGGCGATGGTGAAAGCGTTTCTGGATGTGATGCTCGCGGAGGCGAAGACGGCAGACACGAATCTCAACAAGCTCACGAACAAGGCTGTGTATATGATCTGCTGGCTAAAGCGCTACCAGAAGCAGCTCTTCTCGAACTGGAAGATACCCGACATCGGCTGCTTCATACACATGGGACCCTGCCAGGAGGAAAATGAAGCGCTGTTTTTGCGGATTTTGGCGCGGCTTCCGGTGGATGTGCTGATCTTAAATCCAAACCGCGGCACAAGATGCTGTCTCGAGGACACGCTGCTGTACGAGATCGATCTTGCGGAGTCGCTGTCCATGAACCGATATCCGCAGCAGAGCGCGGACGTGCAGGTGGGAACGGTCGCGTACCACGCGGAGCGGGAGCTGGACGGACTGATGTATCAGGACACAGGCATGTACCGCAATTACCAGTACGACAAGGCTGTCTCGATCACGCTGCAGACCATGTATGAGGAGATCCGGATCCTGTGGAAGGAAGAGCTGAGGTTCCGCCCGAATTTCAGCACGGAAAACGGCGTTGTCACACTGCCTGTGATCTTTGCCAAAGTGTCGGGCGTCAAGGACGGGATCGTTCAGAAGTACTGGAGTTCGATCAGGGAGCTGATGACGGAGGACACGTTTGTCGTGAAGAGTGTTCCGTACATTGATTCTGCGGCACCCAATCCCATGAAGGTTCACGCGGTGGAATTTTTTAAGAACGGGCGGCTGCAGCGGAAAAAGATCAAAGAAAACCATGATTATTCCTACGGTTTTCTGCGCGATGAGGTGCAGGAACACATATTTGACAAACTGCAGCTTCTGATCGAGAGCAGGGTGATCAGGGGAACCTTTGAGAACGGCACGGAGTACACGATCATCGCGACGATCCTGAACATGCCAAAGGAGATCGTGCGGCTGATACAGAAATTTGATTTCACCAAAAAGAATCCAAAGCTGATCTATATCAACACCGGGGAAAAGATGATCTCCCTCGAGGATTCGATACTGACGGCATTCCTGAACCTGGCGGGATTTGATGTGGCATTTTTCGTCCCGACAGGGTATCAGAATATAGAGAAACATTTTAACAAAAGACTGATGGAGGAGCACCAGATCGGCGAGTACGTGTACGATCTGCAGGTTCCCAACATGGCGCTGGTTCCATCGGGCACGCGGATTTCGTGGCGTGACAGACTTTTTCGGAGAGGTTAGTGTGACTGTGTCCGAGAGACGGGAATTCTCCGCACAGGGTTGCGGGGCGGATGAAGAATGGAGGAGAATATGGGACTTGATTTTAGCAAAGTGAAGACGCAGCCGTCGGTGATGGCGACTACCGTGGATTCAAAAAACGAGATTGAAGTGGTGGAGACATATGATATCGTCGAGGACAGACAGCAGATGAACGAAGTGCTTGTCGGCTCGCAGGAGGTCGACGACATTGTGAGCACGATCGAGGTCAATAACCTGGAGACGATCGTGTCATTTGGCGCGGAGGTCGCGGAGGAGATCTCAAAGGCTTCGGACGTTGTGCTGAACAATGTGAACATGTCCCAGCTTGACGATTCGAGTGAGATGCTCAACGCGCTCGCGAGGGTGATGGAGAAATTTGACATTGACGAGCTTCAGGAGAATCCGTCCCTGTTCGGAAAACTTTTTGGCAATATGAGAAAGCAGCTCGACAAGATACTGGATAAATATCACACGATGGGGGATGAGGTCGACAAGATCTACGTGGAGCTCCGCAAATACGAGTCGGAGATCAAGCAGTCAAACCGCAATCTGGACAAAATGTTTGATGCGAACGTGGACTACTATCACGAGCTGGTAAAGTACATCCTTGCCGGGGAGCAGGGCTGCAGGGAGATCGAGGCGTATATCGCGCAGAGAGAGTCCGATATGCAGACGACAGGAGACACCTCGATCCAGTTCGAGATCACGAGTCTCAACCAGGCATTGATGATGCTCGAGCAGCGGACTCAGGATCTGAGGACGGCGGAGAGCGTGGCGATGCAGTCGATCCCGATGATCAAGGCGATGGAGTTTTCCAACATGAACCTTGTCAGAAAGATCAACTCGGCGTTTATCATCACACTGCCCGTGTTCAAGCAGGCGCTCGCGCAGGCGATCATGCTCAAACGCCAGAAGATACAGGCTGAGGCGATGAGTGCACTCGATGCCAAGACCAACGAGATGCTGATCAAGAATGCCCAAAATACAGTGGAGCAGACGAAACTCACAACGGCGATGGCAGCCGGCAGTTCGATCAAGATTGAAACATTGGAGACAACCTGGAGGACGATCGTGGACGGTATCAATGAGACGCGGCAGATCCAGAACGATGCGAGACAGAAGCGTGTTGAGGATCAGGCCAGGCTCGAGAATATCAAGCGGGAGTTTAACGAGATGTACCATGTTCCCAATAAAAAGTAATCTTTATTAAAATTTTTTATCATGAAGGAGGAAAAAGATATGCCGATCAGTTTATCAAAAGGACAGAAAGTGGATCTGACGAAGGGGAATCCGGGACTCAAGAAGATCATGGTGGGGCTTGGATGGGACGTCAACGCGTTTGACTCCGGTGCGGATTTCGACCTGGATGCGGCAGCATTCATGGTGGGGGCAAACGGGAAATGTCCGACGGAGAAAGAGTTTGTATTTTATGGAAATCTCACACATCCGAGCGAGTCCGTCAAGCATATGGGCGACAACCTGACAGGAGAGGGCGAGGGAGACGACGAGCAGATCGAGATCGAACTTGCAAAGGTTCCGGCAAATGTGGAGAAGATCGCGTTTACGGTAACAATTTATGACGCCGATGTCAGAAGGCAGAATTTTGGACAGGTTTCAAATGCGTTTATCCGCATCGTCGACGAGACGACGAACACAGAGCTGATCCGATATGATCTCGGTGAGGATTTCTCGATCGAGACGGCGGTTGTCGTGGGCGAGCTGTACAGACATAACGGTGAGTGGAAGTTCAATGCCATCGGAAGCGGATTCCAGGGCGGGCTTGCGGCACTCTGCGGACACTACGGGATCGAAGTGGCATAGTCAAAGAATTTGAGAAGGAGGGCATAGGAGATGCCGGTTAGTTTACAAAAAGGCCAGAAGGTCAGTCTCACAAAGGATAATCCAGGGTTAAAGAAGGTGGTCGTAGGACTTGGATGGGATGTCAACGCGTTTGATACAGGCGGGGATTTCGACCTGGACGCGGCAGCGTTTTTGCTGAATGATACAGGCAGGGTCGGCAGTTCGAGCGACTTTGTATTTTACGGAAATCTCTCTCACCCGTCGGGAAGTGTCGTACACCAGGGAGATAACCTCACAGGTGTCGGGGACGGGGATGACGAGCAGATCAGGATCGATCTGTCAAAGGTTCCTGACAATATCACGAAGATTGCCTTCACAGTGACGATCTATGAGCCGGAGCAGAGGAAACAGAACTTTGGACAGGTCAACAACGCGTTTATCCGCATCTACAATGAGGAGAACGGCGAGGAGATGCTCCGCTATGATCTCGGCGAGGACTTCTCGATCGAGACGGCGGCAGTGTTCGGTGAGCTGTACAAGAGCGGCAGCGAGTGGAAATTCAATGCAATTGGAAGCGGTTTCCAGGGCGGACTTGCAGCGCTCTGTGCAAACTTTGGTGTGGATGTGGAATAATAGGAGGGAAAATAGAGATGTCAGTTAGTTTACAAAAAGGTCAGAAGGTAAGTTTATCAAAGGACAATGCAGGTCTTTCCAAGGTGATCGTGGGTCTTGGCTGGGATGAGGCAAAACCGGCAAAGAGGGGGTTTTTCGCACCGAAGCCGCAGCCGATCGACTGTGACGCATCCGCGATCCTGCTCATAGACGGCAAGCTGCGCGCGAATGACGATGTGGTCTATTTTAACAATCTCAGACATAAGACCGGCACAGTGCAGCATATGGGAGATAACCTGACCGGCGCCGGGGACGGGGATGACGAGCAGATCATCGTTGACCTTGCATCGATCCCGCAGCAGTATGACAGGATCGTAGTGGTTGTAAATATTTACCAGGCGGTGCAGAGGAAGCAGCATTTCGGCATGATCGAGAATGCTTTTATCCGTGTCGTGGATGCCAGAAACAATACCGAGCTGTGCAAGTACAACTTATCTGATGATTATTCTAACATGACAGCTATGATCTTCGGCGAGATTTACCGGCATGACGGTGAGTGGAAATTCAATGCCATGGGGCAGGCGACAACCGATCCGGGGCTCGGAGAGCTTGTAAATCGATATATCTAAAATGAGGAGAAAATGAAAAATGAAATTTAATGGACTTAGTGACAAAGAGGTCGAGCAGTCGCGAGGGCAATACGGTTCCAACACGATTCCTGATTCGGAGCCGACCACCTTCTGGGAGGAGTTTAAGGAGACCTTTGGGGATCCGATGATCAAGATCCTCCTCGCGATCGCAGTTCTGATGATTGTGATGTTCTTCCTGGGCTATGCGGAGATCTACGAGCCTCTGGGGACGATCGTGGCAGTGCTGGTGGTGGCGTTTGTGTCAGCAAAGACCGGCGTGGCGAGTGATACCAAGTATCGCGAGCTCAAGGACAGCACGGAGAAAGACAAGTGCAAGGTGTACAGGAACGGTGTCGTCACGGTGATCGAGGTGGATGATGTCGTGGTTGGCGACAAGATCCTGCTGCAGTCGGGCGACAAGGTTCCGGCGGACGGCATCCTGATCGACGGGGCGCTCAAGGTCGACAACTCCGCGCTGAACGGAGAGGCGGAGGAGTGCAAGAAGACGGCGGCTGACCCGAGTGTCCAGCTTGCAGATGACATCACGGGCGACACGTTTGTGGACAAATATTCTCTGTTCCGGGGCGCGGTAATCTTTGACGGCGAGGGAATCCTCGATGTCAGGAAAGTCGGCTTGAAGACCATGATGGGCAAGATGGCGGAGGAGATGCAGGAGGATGAGCCGGATTCACCGCTGAAAGTAAAGCTTGCTAAACTTGCGAATCAGATCTCGACGTTTGGCTATATCGGTGCGGTGGTGATCGCGCTGTTTTACCTCGCACACGCGATCCTTGTGTTTGACGGCGGCGTCTCGGGATATTTTGCGCAGCCGATACCGGACATTATCAAGAACGTGATCTCTGCGGTTTCTCTTGCAGTCGTGATCGTGGTCTGTGCGGTGCCGGAGGGACTTCCGCTGATGATCTCCCTCGTGCTGATGCAGAATACGAGCAAGATGCTTGACCACAATGTGCTTGTCAGAAAGGCGGAAGGTATTGAGACAGCAGGTTCATTAAATATTCTTTTCAGTGACAAGACAGGTACGATTACAAAGGGCTCGCTCGAAGTGGTTGATTTCTTCTGCGCGGACGGAAATTCGATCGACATTCCGCAGCTGAGCAGGCACAGCAAGGTCAAGGGACTGATCGACCTTGCGATCGGCAAGAATACACAGTCGATGTTTGACGCCTCACACAAGGTGATCGGCGGCAACGCGACAGACCAGGCGCTGATGAAGTTCATCGGCGAAGATACATTCAGGGCACTCGGAGCAAACACAGAGTATGTCGTGACCGCACAGCAGGGCTTTAACTCCACAAACAAGTTCAGCCAGGCGAGGATCGACAGCGTGGGCAAGACTTTCTACAAAGGTGCACCGGAGCGGCTCCTCGCGGCAGCCACGAAGTATCTCGACGCGGACGGCAATGTCAGGGATATGGATAAGGCTGTGCTGGACAGAAAGATCGACGAGCTTGCGGCAAAGGCTATGCGCGTACTTGCGTTTGGCTATTCTGAGAGTCCGCTTGTGGAGAACAGGATTAATGACGACATCGTCATCATCGGTTTGGTAGGGATCCGCGATGATGTGAGACCTGAGGCGCGTGATGCGATCAGGGAAGTGCAGGATGCAGGGATCCAGGTCGTTATGATCACGGGTGACAGGCTTGAGACAGCTGTGGCGATCGCAAAGGATGCGGGTCTGTTAAAGAGCAATGACGAGATGGCGCTCTCATCGGCACAGTTAAATGAGATGTCAGACGAGGACGTGAAGAAGATCATACCGAAGATCCGGGTGATCGCAAGGGCGCTTCCGACGGACAAATCCCGCATGGTAAGGCTATGCCAGGAGATGAACCTTGTTGTCGGTATGACAGGGGACGGTGTGAACGATTCGCCGGCGTTAAAGCGTGCCGATGTCGGTTTCGCGATGGGCAGCGGTACAGAGGCGGCAAAGGAGGCAGGCAAGATCGTTATTCTCGATGACAACTTCAAGTCGATCAAGGATGCGATCCTCTATGGGCGAACCATTTATCACAATATTTTGAAGTTCTGCAAGTTCCAGCTGGTGATCAACGTGACTGCTGTCGTGGTGAGTGCGATCGCTCCGTTCTTCGGAGTGGATGAACCGCTCAAAGTGACGCACCTGCTGTTTGTGAACCTTGTCATGGACAGTCTCGGCGCGATCATGCTCGGCAACGAGCCTGCACTTGAGAAATATATGAGCGAGAAGCCAAGGCGCAGGGACGAGAGCATTGTGAGCAGGGCGATGATGGCACAGATCCTGACGATGGGGCTGTGGCTCACGGTAGTGAGTTTCGTGTACCTCAAGACGCCGTTTATCGCAGAACTCTTTGGCGGCTGGGCTGTGGACGGTGCAGGAAACGTGCTGAATGGTGTTCCGAACGCACAGCATCTGACAGGCTACTTTGTACTGTTTATCGTGAGTGCACTGTGCAACGGATTCAATGTCAGGGATGACGGGTTTGGCATCTTCAAGGGGCTGGATCAGAATAAGGGATTTTTGAAGGTATTTTTCCTGATCATCCTCGTCCAGTTCGTGATCGTCAACGCAGCGCTGATCCCGCTGCCTGTGTTTACATGGATCGGAAATATGTTCAGCTGCACGCCGTTTGGCATTGCAGGGTGGGCGATAGTTGTGATACTGTCGATCACGATGATCCCGGTTGATTTGATCCGGAAGATGATCGTCAATAAAAAATAAGGATTTGAACAACAAAGCGGCATTGCGGTGGAGGAAAGTTCATGAAGGAATTGGATCCACTGTACGAGAGGGCGCTGAAATTGATCTGGCAGACCGCAGATGAAACGAATGTGTCGTTTGTGAAAAGATGCGTTTGGCAGAGGGGCTGTCGGAGAATGATACCATTTCCCGACAGCCCCTTTTAGTGCACACGGGCACCCAGAGGAAGAATGTCAGCAAAAGCTGACGGGTGCCCGGCGCGGGAGTAGTGGAGAAGGTCGTTCCCCTGCTCGATTTTACACGGGTACTTGACTAGTACAGCATTGCGCAAATAGCAGTGAATACAGCACCTGCTATTTGCACCAGTCCTGCGTTGTCGTCAGTCAACAATGCCACCGCATTGCCTCCTTCCTCCGCCTTGTCCTGTCACAAATATCAGGCACTGTTTTTCACTGTTATTTAGGCAACGCTGTACTAGAGAATTTGACGCGGAGGCAGAGATGATCGTATTTCATACGGATTTGGACAATACATTGATCTATTCATACAGGCATGATATCGGAAGGGACAGGCGCTGTGTCGAGGTCTACCAGGGGCGGGAGATCTCGTTTGTCACGCAGGAGACGCACCGTCTTCTGCAAAAACTTTCTGAACGCAAAGAACAGGTTCTGATCGTTCCGACGACGACCAGGACGGCAGAGCAGTATGCGAGGATCAACCTGGGTGCCGGCTCTTTCCGGTATGCGCTTGTCTGCAACGGCGGGGTGCTTCTGACGAGAGAGGTTGTCAACGGCACTGCAGTCTGCAGGGAAGAGGAAAGCTGGTACAGAACTTCCCTGGAGTTGGTGCGGGACAGTGTGGGAGAGCTGCACAGGGCGCTGGCGCTGTTGGAGAGGGATCCCCGCAGAACCTTTGAGCTCCGCTTCATCAGGGATCTGTTTGTGTTCACAAAATGTGAGAAGCCGGAGGCGGTTGTCCGGGATCTGAGAAATAAATTGAACGCGGACGCCGTGGATGTATTTAACAACGGCGTGAAAGTGTACATCGTGCCCAGGGTGCTGAGCAAGGGAAATGCGGTTGTTCGGTTCAGGGAGTATATCGGCGCCGGATATGTGATCGCGGCGGGTGACAGTGAGTTTGATATCCCCATGCTGGAGGTTGCGGATCTGGGGATCGCGCCGCCGGATCTGGCACAGCGCCATCATTTTTCCGAGAGAGTGAGATCATGCACGGCAGAGCGCCATTATGCGGAAGCTGTGCTCAGCGCAGTACTCGAAGCGGTCCAAAAAACGGTAAGGAAATAAAGTGATTTCCTTACCGTTTTCTGCTGTCCATGCCTCGGTTGTGGATAGAATCCGCACAGTGCATGGACAGGCAGCAATGATCACGGCAAAACAAATTCGTACAATCTCAATGAAGCGATCTCTGCCGTGGATGCAAGTGTGAATTTTTTCCTCAGTATATTTTCTTCCGTCTCGACTGCCCCGTAAAGGACACCGCTATCTCCAAAGAATTCGATGACCTCCTGGTCAATGACAAGATCAAGGTCAAGGTCAAGGGATTTGCTCCTGTCAAAGGAAACGGCAATCGGCTCTGCGTAGACCTGCGGGTTTGCAAATGTGATACTTCCGCTGCCGAAATCTATGGCAATGGAAGTGTCTCCGATCCGCATTTGGGCGGAGCCGGTTTCCTGAGCGCTCCAGTTCAGCGACACTTCTATGGGCTTGCCGCACAGCGTGGTCTCAAATGTCCGCTCGTTTTCTGCCAGTGTGCTGCTAAGCTGTCTGTATGCCAGCAGTTCTTTGGGCAGACAGAAACGCATTTTGTAGCTGTCGTTGTCACGGACCAGGGAGAGTTCTGCCGGAATGGTCATAACGCCCCTGTAGTTGCCGCGGTCGTTGTCGAGCCTGAGCCACGCGACGCTGATCGTCCTGTCGTCAACGCCTGCGTAGGTCTGGGCGGCATATGCCAGCCTGGTGCTGTATGAGGACAAGACTTCTGATTCCGGTGTAAAATGATAGCCGTCAAAGCTGCCGACCTGGTAATAGCCGTTGGCGGACCAGAGCACCCACTTCTTTTTCGATGCCGGCTGGTCGGTGGATAACTCAAATAAATCGGGACACTCCTGCATTCCGTCTGCGGAAAGACGCTGTGTCTCCTCCCAGTGGAGCAGATCCGCGGAGCGGAAGATCGCAAATTCGAACCCCTCGAGGTAGAGCACCATGATATAGGCGCCGCTCTCCCTGTGATAAAATACCTTGGGATCGCGGTTGGTTCCTGCAATGTGCGGGAGAATGGTGTGGTCTGTCCTGCGCAGGGTCTCCCCGCCGTCGGTGGAGACTGCCAGACGCTGTGTGTGCTGGCCGCCGGTATCGATGGACCACTGATTGCACCCGCCCGCCGCAGTGTAGAAGAACAGCAGCGCATTGCTGCCAAACCCTGCGGCGTTGTCCTTGTCCTGAAAGCCGCAGCCCGAATAGACCGTGCCGTACTGATCGGGATCCATCACCCCGGGTCTGTGCTCCCAACGGATCAGATCCCTGCTGACAGCGTGTCCCCAGTGCATGTTTCCCCAGATCACACCGTATGGATTCCACTGGTAATAGAGATGGTAGACACCGTCTGCAAAAACAAGACCGTTGGGATCATTGTGCCAGCCAAATTCCGGCGCAAAATGGAGCTGCGGGCGGAAGGGATAGACATTTTGCGTCCTTTCGCTGTGGCAGAAAATACTGTATAGAGACTCTTCGGGGATTTTTTCGCCCGACCGGATCTCGATGTCCCTGCCGAGATAACGGCTTACGTCCATGGAAGTGTAGAAATCGCCGTCCGTTCCGCCCAATTGGATATCGATCTCCTGAAACTTTGTCTGACCGCAATAAAAATGCAGCTTCACCTCGGGATTTTTTTTATTTACCGGCAGCCACAGATAGGGTTCTGTGATATGTAATATCATTTTCGCACCTCCGGTATCTAATTCGGTCTGTGCCCGAGACTGCCGCCGTCCATGCCGATATTGATGCCGCTTGCGCGCTCGTTTGGCTGGATGATGACTGTGACGGGCTGGTGTGCATTCCACTCAAAACTGTAGGATTCCCCGGATGTCTGCCCGATGAAGGTCTTCCAGTTCACGTCCATCTTGACGTCGGGATCGCAGTAGCCGTTTCCCATCCAGCACACGACGGCATCCGGGTCGACAGCGAGTGTGGCGCGTGTCTGGATATTGCTCAGCACGATCGGGTTTCCGTCGATCAGGATCGCGACATAGGCATTGGGACCTTCCCCGGTGAGGGTTGAGGTGGCAAGTCCCTTCTGGGAGATGACGCCGCAGCCGATAAAGCGCACATCGTACTTGCAGTCAGGGGTGAAAGCCAGGATGTTCTCGGATTCGATCGAGAGGACTTCGCCTGGCTGGAGCTGGTACACGACCACGTGCTGGGCGTGGTTTGCATAGTATGTAACGCTGTCCCCGTTCATCATGACTTTCATGAGGGGAAGGTTTTCGCCTGTCACGCGGCGCATGAGCGATCCCAGCAGCGCCTGGCCGACACTTTGCTGGGGACCTAACAGCAGCTTTTCGAATTTGTAGTTTTTCTGTCCGCCGTTCTCACCGCAGATGAAAGAGCCTGCCTTTGTGAACAGCACATCATTTCCGCGGCAGGTCACTTTTAAGGTCAATTCATTAATCACTTCAAATGTCAACATCGATCTGTACTCCTTTTTGTTCTGACAGGCTCTCGAAATCCGCTCCGGGAGCCAGTTATGGTATTGTTTTATACAATCTGTACACCGTATAAGGCGCACAGACCTGCGAGATCTCTTGCGACGCCGTTTCCGACAGCGTTAAATTTCCACGCGCCGTTGTGCAGATAGAGCTCGCCGATCATCATGGAAATGATGTTATTGTAGTATTCGGTCATCAGAAAGCTCACGAGCTCTTTGCCGGATCGGTCCATGATGCGGATATAGGCGTCTTTCAGCATGCCGAAGTGGAGCCTGTTTTCGAGCGCGTCGTTGATGGTCAGGACGAAGACGATCTTTTTCACCTGCGGGTCCAGACGTGCAAGGTCGATCTGGATCATCTCGCGGTCGACACTGCCGCCATCCACAAACCTTGTGCTCCCGTCGGGGCTGAGCGTCTGGCCGTAGAACACAAACCAGGAATCACCGATGACTTTTCCGTCTGCGCCGAGCAGAAATGCCGACACATCGACATCGCACCGCACATCGGTGACATTCCAGCCAAACCGGGCTTCGACGGCGGTCAGCGCGCCCAAAGGCAGCTGTGTTTTCTGTCCTTTCTGCACTTTGCTCACAAGTGTGGGGACAGGTCTTGCGGCTGGCATGCCGGGTGTGCTCGCAGTATTTTGCTGTCCCGCAGTCAATGCAGGCTGGATGTTCTGCGGCTGGCGCGGCGGTCTGTTGTGTGTCTGCCCGGACGATAACGGCTGAGACGGTATGGATTGTGTCTGCCCGGACGGCTGCAGCGGTGGTCTGCTTTGCGTCTGTCCGGACGGCTGCAGCGGTGACGGTCTGTTGTATGTCTGCCCGGACGGTTGCTGCTGGTTAAGCGGGGCATGTGTCCCGCCGGTATTTTTGATCAGCGTCATGATATTGCCCTGGTTTTTTATGCTCTGTGGCTGCGGTCTGTTGATCGATAAGATCGAATCGCGGTTCATGGCACCGGTTGATTTTGTTGCTGCGTTGATCATGCTGCGCCTCCATTCTGGGAATGAATCGGAATCATAAGTGTCTTAATTATAGCACAATAAGACAATGAGTACATTAAATTTGCATTAAAATTTCAATATTTCCGCAAAGCCTTGTAATTGGAAGAAAAAGTCAGAATTTACAAGGCTTTGCGGTGCTTTCTTAGGTGTAAAAAGATATGGATAAAATTGCCCGATAAGAAACGGTTAGCGACAAATTAGTGACAAATTTATCTGCAGTCAGGCACCTGTATTTTCTCGATTTCGGTGCGCAGTTCTTCAACCGTCCGATGTCCGTACACGGACTTTTCTACATCATTTCCAAGTGAATGTCCCATCAGGAGATGTTTCGAAAGGTCATCAACGCCATACTTGTCACAGAGCCATGAAAAGGTGTGGCGGCAGTCGTGAGGCGTATGTTTTGTTCCAGCACCGGACAGGGACAGTCCCAGGGAGGAGAGTGTCGCGTGGAAGCTGGCGCGGCATGTATGTGCGGAGAAAGTCTTACTACCGGAACAATATTGATCGGCGAAGGATCTGGCAAATCCCTGCACGGCGGGATGCAGGGGAACGATCCTGTTTTTCCCGGCAGCAGTTTTCACACCGCCCTGAAAATATTGTTCCGTCTCATTGTATGTTAGGTTCTGGAATGCCGCGATGCGGAATCCGGTGTAGATCATCAGCAGGATCATGCCGACATCTTCCCTGTCACTGTGCTGCCAGAGCAGATCAAGTGCATCAGCGGAAAAAGGAACACCGCGCTCGTCATCGTCTGGTATGTTTATGGTCACGAACTGCGAATAGTCTTTCTCTACAATATCATTCTGCAGTGCATAAGAATACATTCCCTTGAAAAGGGACAGGATCAGTTCCAGGCTGGAGTGTTTCAGGGGACATGTGTCTATCACCTCCTGGAGGTCGGCTTTTCTGATATCAACAAATTTTTTATCGTGGAGCTGTTTGCAGTTGTTGAAAGCAGCCCGGGTGGATCCTCTGGAAGCATTGGACAATTTCTTTTTGGACTTTTCATATTTTTGCTCAACATACTGATCATACAGCTCCGCGAATGTGATATCAATGTGTTCCGGTGATCTGTTTCCTCCGCGGTTGGAGAGCATGGCAGCGCACAGCTCCGCGAACGATACGCTGGATCTCCGGATATCGCCTGGAGCATTATTGTACAGCATTAGTGCCTGATAGGCGTCATTGTACGATTCAAAGTAACCTATGGCAGTGCCAAGGAGACAGGTGAGCCTTTCAGGGTAAATTCTGTCACCGGGGGATAGGCAGCCCATGGCCGTGCACGCTTTCCGGACAGGTGCTTGATGCTTCCTGATCCGTTGGGGAGCTTGCGGTGTCTCTTCGGTTTGCGTCTGGGAATCAGTTCGGTGGAAACGGGTGTCGGAATATGGATGGGATATCCGCAGGATGGGCAGGAGATCGCCTTGTCTGAGACGGAATGTCCGCATTCCGGGCATAAAATTAAAGCCATAATGAAACAGCCTCCTAAAATTTCTTGAATAACTGCCCGAAATGTGGTATGATATAGCTTGGCAGAGCATATTGTACCATTCCGGACAGCGGGTGTACAGTATCATCTTGGGCATTTGTGTTGCAATCACAGATGCCCTTTTTCGTTGTTGCGACGTCGCAATTTTTTCAATGTCTTCTTCCTCAGTCTGAATCAATAGTATTCCATTCAATGCTTTCCAAATCTAGATATTCGCCGTTTTCGGCAGCTTCCAGGCGTCTGCGTTCTTCTGGTGTAAGTTTTGTAAAATCAGGATCCCATGCAAGGACAAGGCGCTTTACAATTTCCAGTGCGAGACTTTGCTCCTGATCAGGCAGCATCTCTAACATAGTTATGGTTTGTTTGATAGTTTCACTCATAATAAGACCTCCTAATCTGGGAATGTTATTTATAAATATCTCCACGACTTCCGATATCCATTACATAGAGGATTTCAATATCAGATTCATTTATGTATTTGTAGATAACCCGGTATTTTCCGACGCGAAGGCGGTAACGCCCATCTTTATATCCGCTCATGGGTTTAATGTCACCCTCGGCAGGATGATGGGTGAGTTTTTCAATTGCGGATAATATTAAATCACGCTGGGGCTTTTGCAATCCTTTCAAGTATTTAATTGCAGATTTTTCAAGTTTTATTTTCATTATTTTTACCTTTATTATATAGTTTAAAGCTGGATCCGAACCCCGGAGTTCTGGTTTAATTTATGGAACTCAATAACTAATTTCGTAGCGGCGGCGGTGTTAGCCGTCGCGTCAAGTCCGATATATTTCAATTCGTCCCGGTCTCCCGTGTATGTGATGATCAGATATGTGTGCCGTTTCTTATCCGTTTTCTTTTGGGCTCTTCCGCCGATCATGGCACCTAAAGGTCCAAACAGTACTGCGCCGCCGATCGCGCCGCCGATGCTGGAGACATACTGCTGCTGGATCTCGACATCTGTCTTGACACACATGTCCGTGATTTTTTCTCTTGATAAGGTAATATCAGTCGTTCCAGCCTTGAATTCAATTCTGTTTGGAAATGAAAACACTTCGCAAAGGAGATTTTCGGCAATAGGAAGTCCGTTCACATGGTTGAATGCGGTATAAATGGACAGCCCCTGAGCTTTTAATGCAGCTTTCTGCTGTTTGTTGACCTTTCGCGCTTTTGACGTTACACGTATCATGTTGATACAGAAAATAATGATAAGCAGCAAAATTCCGATTGATATAAATAGTGGCAGCATTTCGCCTAATGTGGATTGACCGATTGGTGTATTCATTACTTTTCCTCTTTTCTTATTAAATGTTATTCAGTGTTTGTAATACGGAACAGTTTTAAGGTCATGTCGTGGTCCTCTCTGCAGATTTATCTTATAGGGTTCCGGCATTTCATAGACGCCCCATTTTGTGTAAAGATATTCTAGGTTCTTTTCAGAGGGAGTCAAGTCAAGATACCGTTTGGTGACAGTAATGATATCAGTTGCATAATTACGGATATCGTTGATCTTCTCTATAGGATGTTTCTGTTCCCTTTTGTTTTCGTCTGGCAATATAAGCGTTTTTTGGGAAGAATACAAATTAATTCGGCAGATCCATTTCCGCGTGTTGTTTTTATAAAGGATTGCCAGGTATGAGCCGGTCTGCTTATGCGTTATATCTTCGGCATTCAGTGTGTCCTTTAATATGTCTTTTATGAAAGTGAGAGCCTCCCATTCGAGATCTGTAGAAATACGTTCCTCATCAGGTACGGAAGAGGTACTGTCAAGTGCAAATTTGATCTTGCTATTGACAGTTTCGTTAATATATTCTTTTAGCGAGTTTTTCAATATAGGTTTGAATTTCTCAATAACAGCCTGTGTCTTGGCGCCTTTATAGAAAGGCTGCAAAAAGAGTTTTACAAAATCGCCGGAAGGGTTATTGAATTGTTGTTCGATATATTTTTTAAACAGGGTATTGTACTTCAGTATGGAAGCAGTGTTCAATATGTCGTCTACATCAAGAAACTTTTTGTGAAATTTTTCGATTTGCTCAATTTGACCATCTTTTAGATTAAGCAAATCAAATTCCATGAAAGGTTCTTTGTCCATTTTATTTGGCTCTTCAAGATCAGTAAATATTTTATAGTTAAGCCCATTTGTCAAGATTGCAAATTTGGCTGACGTTGTAACAAAATAGCGGAAAAGCTGAGAACTGTGTTTGTCGAGTTTTTTTGTAATGGATTTTGCTTCAATTAATATGACTGGTTCATTGTTTACCAGTATTGCATAATCAACTTTCTCACCTTTTTTGATTCCGACATCAGCTGTAAATTCTGGGCAAAATTCGGTGGGATTAAAAACATCGTACCCCAGGAGTTGAAAAAAGGGCAATATGAGTGACATTTTTGTTGCTTCCTCAGTTAATATATTATTTCCCATTGTTGAAAAACGTTCTGCCAGAGCTTTGACATCTTCTGCAAATCCCATTGTATTTCCTCCTTCGTGTTTGCGGGGCATATTTATTTCCGTAGTTATGTCGTTTTTTTGATTAGGTTCAATCTCAAGTCTATTAACTCTATTGGATATCCAGTACTATTGCAAAACTGTTCTTTGGTAAAATCTGTATAATCTAGAAGGATATCGTCTGTAATAAGCAGATAAGCAGCAAATAAATTTGCTTCGCGTTCAATTCCGGATGTGAGTAGCAGGGTTTTATTTTTTATAAAAGCACAATTTTCCTTTCGGTGCAGCAGAGCATGTCCAAGTTCATGAGCGACTACCACTTTAAAAAGTGGGCTGTCTGAGGGAATATTGTCATTTATGAATATCCATCGTTTACGCTTTAGTAATATATAATTACCGGCAATTTCACCCAAGGGCACAATAGCAATCCTTATTCCGGCAGATTCAGCAATTTTAACAGGATCGCTGCTTCCGGTTATCCGCTTATAATATTGGATAAGTCTTTTCATTTTATGTTCGATATTTTCCAAATGCCATCACCTGCTTTTATTCTTGTTAGGATTGTATTTAACCTTATTTTCTTTTTTGGTTTCCCGGAGAGCAAACTCGATCGCGTTCTGGAGTAGATTTATGGAGGCGTTGTCTATTTCAACACCATTGTAATATAAAGGTCCATCATCCCCCTTTCGTATTTCAACCATAATTCTATCAAGGTCTTTTGCAATATCTCGTTTATCACTGTCAGTCAGAGTGTCGGTATTTGATGAAGGTGTATCGTCCCAACCCATGAGGTAGGCAGGAGAACATTCAAGAACTTTTGCCATATTAGCGATAACACTTCTTTTAATATTTTCTACTCGTCCATTTTCATATTTAGCAATTGCGGATTTTTGCAGACCAAGTTTTTCGCCAAGTTCTTCCTGCGTGAATCCCAAAGAAATTCTTCTTTCTTTTATTCGTTCAGCCATATTCATAATGCATTTCTCCCTTTAAGTGTCTTAATTTTACTACACACTACTTGATAATGCAAGATATTTTTGAAAAAGTGTCCTAAAAAGATAAAAAAATAATTGACAGACAAACAAATGAGTGATAGTATAGAGGTGTCTAAAATAGACACAACGAGAGCATTCTGGTGATATGTCAAGAACTTTTTGAAAAAGATTTTGATATGTTTTTCGGAAAAAAGGGTAACTTTAACAGACCTTCGGTATGTTTTGCACAAAACCGAATGTCAGTACGACTCGGTATTATATTCGGTGTCCAGCTTTTCGCCGGTGTACAGTTGGTTTTTGACCAGCAATCCAAAAACGAGTCGTACAAATTTACGAGATGTAAGCGCGAGTGCTCTTTTGTGCTGATGTTTGGTTACCTCAGCATATTTTCTGGCATAGAAATCAGCATATTCAGGGATGTGTTTCCTGACGCTGTTTGCCGCTTCGCCAAGATAGTAGCGAAGATAGGGATTTCCGGCTTTCGACATTTGGTTGTCCTCAGAAGTGAAATCTCCGGAATCACCCTTAGGCCAGTAAAGCCCGGCATATTTGGCAAGGGCATCGGACGAATGAAACGCTGTTATATCGCCTATTTCTGACAGAATCCCGGATGCCCATACCGGACCTATTCCAGGTATGGACCTAAGGATGATCAGGGCGTTAGGGTTCATCCCGTTGATGCATTTCTCAATCGCCTGCTCTATCAGCCTGATTTCTTTCTGATAGGCATGGATGCAGTTAAATGAGCTTGCCAGTGATATGTTCAGTGGTTCGTACATGCACTTGTCTAACCGGTAGGAATCCCTGGCTGCCTTCCGTAGGAGTTCGGAAGTTTTGGATATGTCAGAGATGCGGTTCCTGCTCTTTTCCGCAAGGAAGGTAAGCAGACCCTCTTCCGGCATATCGATGATCTCCTGTGGAGACAAAAATTCCGTCAGGACAGCCGAGGACGTGGCACCATAGAGACTGCCAAAAGGCTTGTCATCACCTTCAAGGAGCTGAAGTTCACTGAACTTCAGATAAAGATTAGAGACCATATAGGTCTTCTCCCTGGTGATACACTCAGAAAGGTGCATACGGTGCCTGGTAAGGCGTTTCAGTGCGATGAACTGCCCGCCGCGCCATGGCTCCAGTTTTTTCGTACGGCCTACCCTTCCAAAGTCCGCAATAAGATATGCATCCATGGGATCGGTCTTTTCCATTCCGATATAGGACTTGCGGTAATTGGAAGTGGCCTTTGGGTTTACACAGAAGACGTAAGGCTTGTAGGGCA
>CAJUES010000035.1:0-1620 GCA_910585765.1 uncultured Lachnospiraceae bacterium
CCATATCCCCTGATTTCCTGTAAAAATTCTTGCAGGCTGGGAATATCATTACCGGCACAATCAGCTCTCTTTAAACCGCCTCCCGGCACACCCCGGCTCTGCCCCGTCAGCGCCTCTTTCTGAGGCTGAATTGTAACCTGATCCGGATTGCCTACTCTTATGTATATTGCTGCCCTCATTCTGTCTCCTTTCCATTGTCGCGGAAATTCCACACAATTTCAACTCTTTTGTCCTTATAAACATATATTTTCTTAATAAATATATCAACCACTTCCTGTGTCAGCACTTCCAGATGGGAATACCGTATGACCTGCTTCATATCCTCCTCTGCCCTGCGGTATTCCTCCCGGAGCCGTTCCAGTTCTTTCCCATATGTTTCTTCCTCTGCCGCCAGTAAAGCAACCTGCTCTTTTATGCCGTCCGCTTTCTGCCTGTATGATGCGGCCTGGACGGTGCCAAGCGCATAGCTTTCATACAGGGCATCCGCCTCCGCCTGAAGCTGCTTTTTCCTGCTCCGGCCCTCTGTTATCTTCTTTTCCAGCCTTGTAATACAAGACTTCTGGAACGAAACAAGGTTCCGGTTTTCCTTTGCGGCATCCCCGCGCACCATCAGTTCCCTGCTTAACATAGTCAGCACGGTTTCTTCCAGCAGATCGGCAGGGAAATAGGTACAGCACGACCGTATCTGCAAAACAGCGTGTTTCCGGCATTCAAACCTGCGGTATTTATTCTTCCCCCGTATGGGCTTGTAAGTCATGGAATAGCCGCATCCGCCGCAGAATAATTTCCCCACAAGCGGGTTTTTCTCCCCTTTTCTGGCAGTGTCAGCCCCTTTACGGAAAAGGCATACCTTTTCATAATCTTCCACTGAAACAAGCGGCTCATGGTGGTCTGGTATCACTTTCCAGTCCTCCACTGGCACAGCGATACCGCCTTTACTGCCCACGAATTTGCGCTTTGATTTCCCATAGGCCATCTCACCTAAGTAAAAGCGGTTATTCAGGACAGCCCGGACAGAGACGTTATCCCATGCCTGCATCCTGCCGCTTTTCCCTGCCCTCTCAGGGTGGCGCATCTGTGTTTTGGTGGGTATCCCCTTTTCATTGAGAATCCTTGCGATCTGTGTGCTGCCGTTCCCGTCAAGGGCAAGGGCAAAGATGCAGCGCACAATCTCCGCTTCCTTTTCATTCACTACAACCGTATTTTTCAGTTCCTTATCTTTTTCATACCCGAAGGGAACCTGTCCGAAAACATATTCCCCATTGCCGCATTTATTTTCAACCGAAGCCTTGACCTTTACGGATATGTCCTTGCTGTATAAGTCATACAAAAGTGTCTGGAAAGCTGTATCAATAGGTGTCGTGCTTCCTGCATGGCCGCGGCTGTCGTAATGGTCATTTACCGCGATAAACCGCACTCCCATAAAAGGGAATATCTGGTTCATATAGGTTCCAAGTTCGATATAGTCCCTTGAAAAACGGGACATATCCTTGACGATCACGCACCCGATCTGATTGTCCTTTACCTCTTTTAAGAGCCTCTGCATCCCCGGCCTTTCCATGCTTGTACCGGAATAGCCGTCATCACAAAACTCTAAAACCTCTTTTTCCCTCAGTTCCC
>CAJUES010000035.1:1720-2802 GCA_910585765.1 uncultured Lachnospiraceae bacterium
GCACCCCCTCAAGCAGTTCATTTGTATAGGCAAACTCTACTTCTATCCGTTTTCCCGGATAGACGTAAATCCTGCGGATCAGGGATTCTACCATTTCCTTTGTCAGTTCCCTGCCGCTTTTTAACCGGAGCAGGGCACGGGCCGCCGCAAGATATTTCCCTGATACAGTGTCCAGTTTCTTCCTGCCAGCTTCCAGTTCCTCCTTCTGCCGGTTTAAGTCATTAAGCCTGCCCTCCTGCCGCATCTTATAAGCAACATACTCACTCTGGGGGATAATACCCTCCCGGTATTCCACATATTTTGTCCGTTCATCCTCTTTTGCGGCGGCAATATCCCTTTCTGTTTTCCTGATTTTTGCATCAATCCCCGTCCCCGCCGCCCGAAGCTGTTCTTTCACAATTTCCGTATACTTTTTCGGTTTCCCCAGATAGACGGAAAACTCTGTTTTAAGGAGCGGCAACAGGAGATCCACCAGTTCCGCCTTTGAAATACGGTTTGATGCAGGGCAGCTCTCCACTTTTGTCTGCCCGCCGTTTATGCAGAAATATCCGTCCAGCCTTGTCTTGCTCCTGTCCGCATAAGTTTTGACATAACTATGCCGTGTCATTTTCCTGCCGCATACGCCACAGTAAAGCACGCTGTCAAAAATATTCTCCCCTATCGGGCATCCTTCTGTCGGATGGGCATGGGATTTCATCCTTTCCTGAAGCCTTTCCCGCACTTTTGCCGCTTCTGCAAACACCGCCGCATCAATAACAGGTTCGTGGGCGTTTTCTTTTACTACCCATTCTTCTTCCGCTTTGTGGATACGGTTCTTTTCATCCCTTGCGGTGATGGAAGTCCGTCCCTGCACCAGCTTTCCGATATATGTCTCACTTTTCAGGATACGCTCCACTGCGCCTTTATCCCAGCCTTTGTATTCCCCCTGTTCCGGGTCAAAAAAGACGTTTCCGGTTTTCTTATACACAGACGGCGGGTTGCACTTTTTCCTGTTCAGGTCATCCGCCACCGCCGCATAACTTCCCGTTTCAATAAACAGCCCGAAAATATGCTTTACAATCCCCGCAGTATTTTCATCCGGC
>CAJUES010000035.1:2902-37283 GCA_910585765.1 uncultured Lachnospiraceae bacterium
CGGATTCATTCTTTTTCCTGTCCTGGTCTGATGAAAGCCTTGCATAAATGCCTGCCCTGTAACATACTTCCACCTCTTTTGTTGCCACAGCGGGGACAAAAGTCCTCTTTGACACTCTCCCCATCAAGCTCCTCCCCTCTCCGACCATACCGGTAATTTGGGCGGTGCACAAATTCCCAAGTGAAAAATCCCCGATTTTTCACTTTGCGCTCCACTTTCCGCCGACTGTGTTTTCGCCGCCTTGTCCGTCACAACCTTCCGGCCAGTCCCTGCCATAACAGCAAACGTGTCCATAAAGTAGAAGTCGATCACAACCTGTTTATTTTCAAAAATATTGATCCGTCTTACAAGGCTGCTCAGCGTGTGGCGGTCTATCTCTTTCAATTCCACACAATCCTGAAAAGTTTTCAGCCGACCCGCAGAAAGCGCTCCCTTTTTGAACATCTCCTTAATGAGCTGCTCCTGTTTCTGCATGGCGACCTCCAGTTCTTTCCCTTTCTGCGAAAAGCCGCTGTGCAGGCGTTCAAATTCCTCCTTTGTGACAACGCCCTCCCTCAAATCCTCATATAAGCCGGAGCAGAGGGAGTAATATTTATCCTGCTCTTTTTTCAGCCGCCCGATCTCCCTGCCATACCGGGTAACCGCTTCAAAGTTAGTCTCATACTGCATGGCACGGTCAAAAAGTTCCTTTTCTTTCAGGAAGGAATTTGCAAACTTCCGGACGCTCTCACAGACGATCTCTTTCAATGCGCTTTCCTCTATGCTGTGCCTGCTGCACCCTTCCCCGCGGTTTTTTGTGGAGCAGATGTAATAAATTTTTGCCGTATCCTTATAACGTATCACCCGTCTTACCATCTGCTGGCCGCAGTCGCCACAGAACAGTATCCCCATGAAAGGGCTGGGCGTTCCCGAATCCGGGCTTCTGCGTCCGTCTACTTTGAGCAGGTGCTGTACTACCGCAAAATCATCGGCGGAAACGATTGCTTCATGGGTATTCTCCACCTTTACCCATTCCCCTTCCGGTTTCACGGTATGCTTCTTTACCTTATAATTAACCTTCTCCGTTTTCCCCTGGACCATATGGCCCAGATAGACCTCATTGGTCAATATCCGCTTTATGGTTGTGCTTCCCCATCCGCTTCTGCCGGTTCCGGAAAAACCGCCATGATAGGAAAGCCCCATAGACTTTTTATATTCCTTCGGGGAGAGGATGCCGAGGCTGTTCAGTTTTTCCGCAATCGCGGACATCGCCATCCCTTCGATCTTCCATGCGAAAATCCGCCGCACATTCTCCGCCGCATATTCATCAATAACAAGCCTGTTTTTATCTGTGTCACTTTTTTTGTACCCGTAGGCGGCAAAAGCGGCAATACATTCCCCATTTTTATACTTTACCGCAAGCTGGCTCTTTACCTTTGTGGAAATATCCCGGCAGTAGGAATCGTTTATGAAATTTTTGACCGGCAGGACAATAGAGCTTTCCCCCGTATCCGCCAATACACTGTCAAAATGGTCGGTAAGCGCAATGAATCGCACACCAAGAGCCGGGAAAGTCTTTTGTATGTACCTCCCGGATTCAATGTAATCGCGCCCGAAACGGGACAGGTCTTTCACTACCACGCAGTTCACCCTGCCTGCCTCAATGTCGCCGATCATCCTCTTAAATTCTGGCCTGTCGAAATTGCTCCCTGAAAAGCCGTCGTCCACATAGATGTCGTAAAGCTCTATGTCCGGCTGCTCCCTTAAGAATGATTTGATAAGTTCCCTCTGGTTTCCGATGCTGTTGCTCTCGGACTTATTGAAACTGCCCCTGTCCTCGTCATCCTTTGAAAGACGGAGGTACATGGCCGCATAGAATTGTTTTTCTTTCAACTGTATCACCCCTGACTTTATATTAGCTAACAAGGATAGCCGTTATCCCGCTCATACCTAAAAGCCAGGGCTTCCACTGAATCAAGTCCTGTCTTTAGATTAACATAACTTTCCCTTCTTTCAAGGAGAATCTGCTTCAAATGTGTATCTCCGCAAGCCGCCTTAAATATTCCTCCATCTTATCGTCAATAGTCGGCCCTTCTTCCATAAAGCGCACTTTCACGATATAGTCCCCGATCCGATGGACGTATACGTTATTCGTCTGCGCCGCAAAAGAAGCCAGCTTCTGGGCGACAGGCTTTTTCGTGTCAACCACAATATCCCTTAAATCCGTCAGGCTGTTAATATCCACGCTCCGTATATCCACAGCCGCCATCTCCTGTAACTTTTCCCTTGTCAGTTCCATATCCTGCCCCCTGGCCGCCTTTCTATATTTTATTTCCCGTTATGGCTGTCCTATCACAAAAACATTTTCTTTCCTGTTACTGGCTTACCCACGAAAACGGTAAGGGAGTTTCCGGCCCCCGCGCTGCCCGTTATATTTTTCCAGGATGACGCGGGCAAAGCGCAGCGCATTGTTGCTTGTGGAGAAGTCTGCCCGCCCCCGGCGGTTAATCTCGTCCGGGTCAGCCTGGGAAAGCCGTGAGATAAAAGTGCGGTCATTCAGTTCCGTGTCATAGGTCTTTACAAAGAGCGCCATGCCTGCCAGGAGGGCGGCGGTCAGGGATCGCGGGTCACCTTTCCATGTATCCCACAGAAGCTGTAACATGCGGGTGAAAGATGCCCCGCCCAACAGCCGGTATGCGTTTACCAATGCGCGGGTAGACACGATCTCACCGGTTTTCCCATGACTTTTTCCCAACGCCCATATAAAACCGCAGTTCTCAACAAGCCGTTTGACTTCTGTAATTTCTGCGTCCACACCGGATTCCGCCAGCACGTTTGTAGACTGTGACAGGCTCAGGCGTTTTTTCGCCTTATCCAGCTTATAACAAAGGTCAGCTTCCTGCTCATAAGTCAGGCCATTATAGACCTTGCAGTCTACCATGATCCCCCTGCCGCCGTTCATTTTCCTCATGGCGGAGATACGGTGCTGACCGTCCACCACATAAAACTTCCCATCACGGAAACTGACCGTGACAGGGTCAAGCAGGCGCTCATCCCATTCCCGTATCAGGCGGTCAACCTCTTTGGGGTTCACGGGGCGCTGGTAGGGCAGGCCGGACGTCAGGCGGTCTGTGTGGATGGAACGCTCAACGCCAGGGTTGCTGTATTCCGGGTCAGGCTGTGCCGCCGGTTTGGGATTAACTGGTTTCTGGGGGTTATGTTTTTTTCTGTAACTGCTCATTTTTCATTGTCCTTTCTACTTTATGGAATAATTCTTCAGCGGCCAGGCAGATGGAATCGGTCAGTTCCCGGAGGCTGGCAAGCTGCTCCGGGCTGACAGAAGGAAATACGGTGTCATAATAGGGGGCGTTGTACCAACCAATCTCCTTATGGAATTTCCGGGTAAACGCCTCATATTCAGCCAGGAAGCTGTCCGGGGTGCCGCTGCAATCTTTATCCGGGTCTTTCAGTTCCGCCACAACATCCTTTAAACTGGCGGCATGTCCTGTCTGTAAGGGGCAATCGCCGGCAGGGGCTGGAGGCTCAGCTTCCACCAGCTTGTCTGCCATGGGTTCTGGCAATCTGTCAGGCAGATTACTCTGTGCCGGAATTTCAGCTTCCTGTGCGCCTTTTACCTTTGCGGTATATTCATCCACTGTCCGGATTTCTTTTGCCGCCAGGAGTGCCGCGGCCTCTTTCTGCTGTTCCGGTCCCAGGCGGGAAAGTTTCAAAGCCGCTTCCTTTGAAATTTTCTGGTCTGATTTTTTTATAATTTCCTTTGTTTCCGGCGTCAGGTTTTTAGCCGTCTGTATCTGCCTTTCTATGGTGCGGGGGACAACGCCCAGCTTTTCCGCGGTGTCCTGCACAAAAGATTTTGACGTGGCCGACATTTTGTCGCTCACGTTGTTCCCCAATGTCCGGTTCATGGATATGGCCTGGGCAATCCCTTCCTTCGTTTCCGGATGGAGCGTTTCATAAATCTCTTTCCGGCGCAGGAGTATCTCCCCATATTCCAGGGTGGATATGTCACTGCCACTTCCCCTGCATCATAATCATTGGAACCGTAAGGTCTTTACCGTTCCCCCTCGCTCTGTAAACCGTCATTTCTCTTGATTTCATTCGTACCTCCTGTTAAAATGGTGCAATAAGAAATAGGACTAAATCAGCCGCGCAGACATGATACTTGTCCGCATGAAAAGCTAATTTAGTCCTACCTAAACTCAAAAATATTCAGTTATCACCCCTTTTAGGCACACTTTTTACAACACCACTCGGCTTTGTGGTATATTAGTGTCAAGTTGCTTGATTTTCGGTTTTCTGGTTAAAAACAGGCCCGTCCCTATCCAATTTTGCTGTTTTCGCAGCAGTTTTTTCATAGGACTAAATTAGCGGAAGCCCTTGATTTTACTGGCTCCTTGCTAACTTGACACTATATTACCATACGCCCCCCACTCCCTATTAGGGTACTCCGCAAATCCGTCGCGCTCTGCCCCCCTGATCAGATAATTCTTGATATTGACGGAGTTGGCGAGAATGTCATTGCGGTTCACGACCGCCCATTCCATGAGCTGCGCGCAGCTGCCCGCCGTGATCGCAGCCGCCACGCTGGTTCCGCTCCTGTCACCGAACGGTGTGGAGACCCCCACTCCCGGTGCTGCGATATCGGGAACGATATAGTTGTCTCTCGCATTCCCTCTCCCTGAGAAGGCGGCGATACTGTTGTTGCTGATCTGGTAGCCCGCCACCGTCACCGCACTGTGCACATAGCCGGGCTCTGTGATCGTCGTATAGGGACTGGATTCGAGAAAATACGTGTCCGACGCCAGGAACTCGGAAATCGGGAGCCAGATGTCAAACTGTCCGCCCATCGCACTGCCCTCCGAATTGATCCTGATATTCCAGATGCCCTGTGTCGGATCGGAAAACCGGAACCGGATCACCTCCGCTCCCGACAGTGATTCCACGAGCTGATACTCGATCACGATCCGGGTCTTTTCATAGACAAATGTAAACTCCTGCGGGACATAACTCCGGGGATTGTTCCACCGGGCTGTCTCCCCGCCGGGCGTCCGGATGACCGCATTATAAAAATAGGGCGCATCCCCCCACAGCTCCATGATAAAGCCTTTCTCATTTTCCCCCACACGGATCTCCACGTCCTGATACGCCTCTCTCTCGCTGATCTGCCCGAAAAAATGATGCGCGCTGTTGCCCTCATTTCCGCCGGCAACCACGGACACCCGGCTTTTCTGCGTGCTGATATAGTTGAGATAGCTGCCCAGCATCCCCCCGCCTGTATGGTCTCCCAGGCTCGTTCCGACTCCGAGACAGATCACGAGCGGCCGTGTCAGCAGCAGCGCATATTTCTGCAGATACTGGATCGCCAGCATGATATCAGCCTCGCTGTAACAGGGGACACCGGGCGGGATCTTGTAGTAATCCTTCAAGTACTGTTTCGCCTCCTTGAGCTTCACGACCGCGATCTGACAGTCCGGCGCCGCGCCGACAAAACTGTTGTTCTCGATCGGACTTCCCGCTGCCAGGCTTGCCATAACGCTCCCGTGACCGTTCGCATCGGTGCTGGGCACGACACTCAGCGGATCCTCACTCGCAAGCGCCTCATTGATCATCTCGTTCGTGTACTCCGATCCGTATTCAAATCCCTCCGGCGGCGTGCCGGTCTGGATCGTCTGATCCCAGATCCCGACAATGCGGCTCTTGCCCGCATAATCCCTGAAAACGGGATCCTGATAGCGGATTCCCGTGTCTATGAAACCGATCGTCACATTTTTTCCCGTGAGACTCAGCGGCGCTCCCTGCACGGACAGGATCCCGGACTCCGCAAGAGCGAGCGTATTCAGATTCCTGTTCTGCGCAGCCCGCAGCACGGCCTCTTCCCCATATGCCATCAGCCCATAACATTTCGGTGTCAGTGAATACGCGCGCTGCCCCATCGGATAACTCTCTGTACTTCTCCGTTCTATGTATAAGATGCCTATGTCCTGCGTGATCTGGTGAAAACAATAATCAAACGGCAGGTCAAACCTATAATCTCCCGTCAAAATAACATCGCCCAGGATATCTGTATAATCATTCGACAAAATACGTTCCTTGCAGGTCACTTTTTTCCCTCATCTGAAAGGTTATTATTATAGTATATGCATTTTCCGTCAAAAAATCCAGGAGTTTCCAGCGTCTTTATTTATGATCAATCCAGGCTAAGAAAATGTGCGAAAATAACCTATGCTTGTTATTAATTTTTTTAGACGGACGCAAAAAAGACGGCTCCCTGGGAGCCATCTTCTTTTTTATCGTTTTTTCAGTTTTCTCTCAATCCGCACTATACACCAGAGTACGCTGCGAATCCAGCATCGATCGGGAGCACGACACCTGTGATCGCGCTTGCCGCCTTGTCGTCACACAGGAAGAACACACCGCCAAGCAACTCCTCGCTGTCAACAAAGCGTCCTGTCGGCGTGCCGCTCAGGATCTTGTTAGAGCGCGCTGTCGGCGTGCCGTCCTCGTTGAACAGCAGGCCGCGGTTCTGGTTCGACACCAGGAAGCCGGGCGCGATCGCGTTGCAGCGGATGCCCGTGCCTGCAAAGTGTGTCGCGAGCCACTGCGTAAAGTTTGACACAGCCGCCTTCGCACCGGAGTAAGCAGGGATCTTGGTCAGCGGTATATACGCATTCATGGAAGAAATGTTCAGAATGCATCCTGATTTCCTCTCCACCATATCCTTTGCAAACACCTGCGTCGGCAGCAGCGTTCCCTGGAAATTCAGCTTGAACACAAAATCCACGCCGTTGGGATCCAGGTCAAAAAATGTCTTCTGCCCCTCCGATGCCTCGTGCTGGTACTCATTGTCGGTCGTCGCGCGGGGATTGTTGCCGCCCGCTCCGTTCACAAGGATGTCGCAGGAACCTAAATCCGCCAGCACCTGCTCATGAACCTGTGCGAGTGCCTCCGGCTCCAGCACGTTTGCCTTGTAGCCCTCGCAGATGAATCCCTCAGCCTTGCACTCATCGGCAAGCGCCTTCACAGCCTCCTCATTCAAGTCGAGCGCCGCCACCTTCGCGCCCGCCTGCGCAAAGGCTTTCGCCATCGTCCCGCACAGCACGCCGCCCGCGCCTGTGACGACGACCACTTTTCCGCTAAAGTCTATATTTAATGGCAAATCCATCATTTGATATCTGTCCTTTCCGTTTTTATTCTAAAATGTCCTACTTGTGTTCAGCACTGCCGGCCAAACGCTCGAGCAGATCCCAGCAGCCCCACATATACATGATCCCCAGCGCCCGGTCATACAGTCCGTAGCCCGGTCTGCACTGCTCGCCCCAGATATGTCTGCCATGGTCCGGGCGGATATAGCCGTCATAGCCGCAGTCGTGATAGGCGCGCATGATCTCGAGGATCCCCACATCACCGTCACAGTCGCGATGAGACGCCTCCGTAAAGTCCCCGTTCGGGAAATGCTTCACGTTGCGGACGTGCGCAAACGCAATCCTGTCGCAGTAGGTGCGGATAATGTCCGGCACGTCGTTGTCCGGATTCGCACCGAGCGAGCCGGAGCACAGGCACAGGCAGTTGTGATCATCATCCACCATGGACAGAAACCGCCCGATCGCCTCCTTGTCCACCAGCAGGCGCGGAATGCCAAAAATATCCCACGGCGGATCATCCTGGTGGATCGCCATCTTGATACCGGTCTCATGACACGTCGGCATGATCGCCTCCAGGAAATATTTGAGATTATCCCACAGCTTCTCCTTCGTCACCGGGCGATACGCCTCGAACAGCTCATCGAGTTTCGCCATGCGCTCCGGCTCCCAGCCCGGGAACGTCATCCCGTGAAGGTTTTCAAGGATATAGGCTGCCATCTCCTTATAGTCCTCCTGGATCTTTGCCTTCTCATAAAACAGCGCTGTAGAACCGTCCTCCATCGGGTGGAAGAGATCCGTCCTCGTCCAGTCGAAGATCGGCATGAAATTGTAGGTCACGACCTTGACCCCGAACTTCGCGAGATTGCGCAGTGTCTGTTTGTAATTCTCAATATACTGATCGCGCGTCGGCAGACCGATTTTGATATCATCGTGGACGTTCACACTCTCCACAACGTCCATGTTAAACCCGTGATCCTCGATCTGGTGGCGCATCTTCTCGATCTCGTCGATCTCCCACACTTCACCTGCCGCCTTGTCGTGCAGCGCCCACACAAGACCTGTCACGCCGGGAATCTGTTTGATCTGCTCCTGCGTAATGCTGTCATTCCCCTCGCCGTACCAGCGAAAAGTCATCTGCATAAAATCTTACCTCCTATTTTTAAGTTTCGATCGTCAAATCCGTGTGTCAAAAATACCGCAGAAAGAATCCACCGGATCCTCGCCCGTAAACGCGTCCTCACCCGCCATCAGCTTTGCGATCAGCGCGTCCAGCGTGGACTCATTGCTGTCGTAGGTGTTGATGTACGTTCTCGCCTGCGGAATGTCAGCCAGCACAAACGGATGCTGTACGCCGACCACCACGACCGGAAGCTCAAATACATACCACGGGATCTCCCCGCCGCCCTTCGTCATGCCGAATGCGGGGCGCGCAACGGGCTGAAATCCGCCCGGAATGTCCACCAGCGTGATGATCAGATCCTGGTTCTCACGGAACTCCTTGATCGGTGTCTTCCCCGCAAAATACATGTTGATATCCGGCTTTTCACCCGCCTGTATCTGCTTCTGCATCTTCTCGATCGGGCTCTCGTATATGAAAGCGTCAAACCCCTTCTCTGTCAGCTTGTCGCGCAGCACCTCGGCAGCCGATTTCTTCGACCCAAACAGCGATACAAGTCCCGGCGCGGACAATCCCTTCACGTACACGATCATGATGCGCTTGTAGCGCTCCGGCGTGATGGGCAGCACATCCTTATCCTTGTACTTCACCAAAGTGACAGCCTTGTCAGAAATCTCCTTCTGCATCGCCACATGCGCCTCACAGCCGATGATCTCATGCACCTGATCGCGCGGCGGCATCAGCTCTGCCTTTGTCTTCCTGTGCAGTCCCATGTGCGCCTTGAGCGCCAGGATACGGTGCAGTGCATCGTCGAGACGCTCCTCGGTGATGCGGCCGTCCATATATCCCTGCTTCATGCTCGCAAAGTCCTCGTCCATCTCGTTGAAGAACAGGAACATGTCCACACCCGCAGCGATCGCTGCCGGGAGCACGTCGCTGCGCTTCATGCGGCAGGTCAGACCTACCATGTGCGATGCATCCGTCAATACCATCCCGTTAAATCCAAGTTTTTCGCGGAGCAGTCCCTGGATCAGCTCCGGCGAGAGCGTCGCGGGCATCATCTCGTCGTCCGTGATATCCGGGTTGAAGTGGCGCGCGTACGCGGGCTGCATGATGTGTCCCGCCATGATCGCCTCGAGCCCGTTGTCGATGAGTGTCCTGTAGACCATGCCAAACGTCTCGTCCCACTCCTCACAGCTCATATCGTTCACGCTGTTTGCCACATGCTGGTCGCGAAAATCCAGCCCATCGCCCGGAAAATGTTTTGCCGCGCAGCAAAAGCCGGGATTCGCGTGCGCGCCGTCCATGTAAGCCTTTGCCATCTCTGCCACCCGCTTCGGCTCATTGCCGTAAGTGCGAAGCCCGATCACAGGATTTTCCCAGTTGTACATGATATCGCTGACAGGCGCAAAGGACAAGTTGCAGCCGATCGCAGCCGCCTCCTTGTTTGCCATGTAACCCAGCTGGTACGCATAGTCCACATTTCTGGTCGCGCCGATCTTGGTCTGTCCGCCGATCGGTGTCCCGTCCGTGCAGGCGCCGTTTCCGCCGTTCTCCGTGTTGCAGGCGATGATCAGCGGTATTTTGCTGTTCTCCTGCAATATACGGTTCTGCTCGTATATCTCATCCGCAGTCCCCGGATTGTACCGGATCCCGCCGATATGGTAATCGTTGACTGTCATCTTCAGATAGTCCTCTGTGCGCGAGGAACCCATGTTGAAAAAAAGCTGTCCGATCTTCTCATCAATATCCATCCCTGCAATCGTATCTTCCACCCACTTGCAGTCCTCGTCTGACAGGTTGAACGGCTTTGCTTTCATATCTACCATTGTACCACTTCTCCTTTTTATAATCCATTGTATCAGCTACTTTTTTCCAAGATTTGTGAGAAATTGTTCCTTTTTTTCCTGCTGGTATCCCCCGCCGTAAGTGCCGTTGAGGAAATGCCCGATGCCTGTTTTGACGAACTCATCCCAGCTCTGCGCCTCGTTCCGCACCAGGATCGGGTAATAGTACACCCCGTTCTTCTCTGCAGCCTCCATATCGCCCGGCGCATCGCCGCACATCAGCACATGATCTGCCGCATATCCGCGCTTCATCAGCTCACCGATGCAGAACGCCTTGCTGCCGGAATCCTGCGCCAGCACCACATCCGTGTACTCCAGCAGTCCGTAGAAATCCCACTCGTCCAGCACTGCGCTCAGGTTTGCGCTGGATACGATCGCGATATCCGCATCGCGGTACGCTCTCTTCAAGGCTTCCAGCACTCCCGGAAAAGGCTTTTTGTCCTCCTCCGGGAGTCTGTCGATCGACTGGTTGACCGCACTGCTCCACGCCAGCGCCTTGCGCAGGCAGATATTATCCTTCCTGGCGATCTCGCGCTCAAGGGCTGCGTTCGACAGTTCCGGCGTCTCCCGCACCCATTGCTCCAGAGCCTCATACTCCTCGATCTCGCAGTACGTTTCCCGTATCTCGCCGAGTGCTTTCGCCAGTCCCTTAAACCGGTTGATACCGCGCGTCATCGTGTACAGATTGATCTCGTTCCAGCGCTCCAATATCGCCCCGCGCCACTCTTCCAATCCCCACTCCGCGACCATGCAGGGTCCAAAGCAGCGGATATGTTTGATATCCATCGTGTCCATGGCACAGCCGTCGCTGTCCACACAGACCAGGAAATCACTTCGCTTTGTGTATGCCAGAAATTGATCTGCCATCGCCTGTCCCCCTTTTTCTTTTCTCTTCTCTATTTTTTCCTCCTGGCAGCGAGCACTGCAACGTTCTCTTCCACACGTTTCTTGTTCAGTGGATAGATGACGATCAGAAATACTGCCACAAGTGTAAAGCCGATGATCGGTGCGATGCAGGAGAGCTTGAAGATCCTCTCTGTGACCTCCGGGTCAAACGCTGTCGCGTTGGAGTAACCGATCATGGTCAGCAGCGAGCCCGTCAGTCCTGCGGAGAGCGCCTGCCCGAGTTTCCTTGCAAAAGAGTACACAGAATAGATCGTACCGTCCTCGCGCACACCGTTCTTTACCTCCGCGTCATCGATGACATCCGTGATCATCGCCCATATCACCGTATTGAAAAATCCAAGCCCTATGTAGGCAACAGTGAAAAATCCAACATACACAAACGCGTTTGACGGATGTACGATCAGGCAGACCAGATACACGATCGCAGCCGCCACACAGGAGACTACGGACAACTCCTTCTTGCCATACTTAGCGGAAAGTTTAGATGCAAACGGGGCACAGATCACAAGCATCGCAGCAGTTCCTGTCAGGGAGGACATGGACTGCGCGGTCGCATTGCCATAATAGTTCGGGAACACGTAGCCAGCCATACCCTGCATCGTCAGCATCGCGAGCAGAAGCGCGATCGCCGCGGCGATGATGCCGAGCAGCGAACGGTTTGTTACAAGGCTTCCCAACAGCTTTCCGATATTCAGTTTTGTATTGTTTGCCGGAACCTCCACGCGCTCTCTCACCAGTTTAAAGCAGAGCAGATAGCAGATGATCGCCAACACGCCAAACACGCCTGCGATGATCGTCATGCGTGAACCGGACAGCACTGTGTTTCCATTCACCACCTCATAGGCAAACATCGGCGTACCCACACCGATCACCAGCCCGGCAAGTGCCCCACCGATCGTTCTCCATGTGGACAGATCCGCGCGGTCTTTCGGATCCGCCGAGACTGCCGACGCCATGGAACCATACGGGATGTTGATCGATGTATAGAATATGGATCCCCACAATATATAGGTGACAACCATCCAGAACACCTTGAAACCATATGCCATGTTTGCGAATCCCGACTGATAGATCAGGAAGGAAGCGATCGCCACCGGTCCGCACATGCGCTTGATCCACGGTTTGAACTTGCCGTCTTTTGTCGGCTTGGAGCGGTCGACGATCTGCCCCATCGTCACGTCGGTAAAGGCATCGATAAACCGCGCCACCATCATCAGCAGTCCCACGACTGCCGCGCTGATCCCCATCACGTCCGTGTAGAACTTCAGCATAAAACTCGAGGACAAAATAAATGTAAAATCATTTCCAAAATCACCAAACATGTAACCCAATTTGTCTCTCATGCCAAACGGGGGAACTGACGTTTTTGTATTTGCTGCCATAAAAACCTCCTCCTCAGACTTTCCTCTATCTTATCGTTTTCCCTCTTATCCTATCTTGTCTATCTTGATCAGCTGTGCGTTCAGGCTCTCCAGGAAGCCTTCCGGCAGCATGTTTCCAGCCATGTTCACCATGCCTTCCGGCGCCATCGACTTCATCATATCCCACATGCCAACGCCGGGGCGCACGTCAAAGTTGGTCGCAAGCTTGACTGCCTTTGACACGATCTCCATCGCCTCGGGGCACTCTGCGATCTCCTCCATTTTGCACTTGACACTGTACTTGCCCTCCGGGAATTCCATCGGTGCCTTGAGATCGAGATCTCCAGCCAGCTTGAACCAGTTGGCAACACCCTCTGCCCGCTCATTGACCTCCGGGAGCACATAGATATCCGGCTCCTTTGCGACCTTCTCGAGCGTCATGCTGTCCTTGCAGCCGCCCGCCTGTGCAAGGATACTGTTGAAACCGTCCTTGAGCGCAACATCGAACACAAACACTTTGTCCGCTGTCATCACATGGGCAAGCTCTCCATTGACAAACAGAGAAACTGTCGGCTGGTTCGAGTACACGCGGATCTGCGTCGTCTCACCCGCGCGCTGCGCATAGCGCTTTCCGCACAGATGTACCATCGGCTCCCTGTTCCAGTATGCCTTGTAGATATAGTAGCTGTCCTTCTTTGTCCGGCGGTCCATCGTGACCAGTCCCTTGTTGTTTCGGCCTGCCACACCGCCCTCATTTCTCGCCGCACAGCCAAAGTCAAACATGTTCCATACATGGCTTGACCACAGCCATGGACGCTCGTCGAGCACTTTCGCCATATGCTCATGATACAATGCCTGGTACTCCTCGCTGTAATCCTTGCACGCCGGATTCGGTCCGTGATAGGTGATGATACCCTCGCATCCGTACTCCGAAACGCCAAGGCAGATCTCCGGGTGTGCCTTGTGGAAGTTGTCGAGCCATGGACCGTTGTCCTCCATCTTTCCGCCGTACCAGCCAAAGTAATGGTTGTAGCTCTCCACGTCCGTGATATTGTGGACGGGGCTGTCAACAGGTGTCATGGAGACATGTGCGATTGTGGTCAGACGCGTCGGATCCAGCTCCTTGCAGAGCGCGTTCAATTCTTTGTGGTTCTCCACCAGCTGTTCTGATATACCCCCGATCAGTATCTCGTTGGAAACACCCCAGAAGCAGATACTCGGGTGGTTGTAATTCTGCAGGATCAGCTCCTTCATCTGTGTGATACAGTTCTGGTGCGCTGCCGGATCCTTGCTCATCACGCTGATGAACGGGATCTCCGCCCACACGATGAAACCGAGCTCGTCACACGCGTCATAAAAATCCTGGGAATGCTGATAATGCGCGAGACGAATCGTATTTGCGCCCAGCTCCTTGATGATCCTGGCGTCGTGATAATGATCCTCTCTCGTCAGCGCATTGCCCTTGTAGAGCTGATCCTGATGGCGGCTGACACCGCGCAGCGGCGTCGGAACACCATTTAATATAAAGCCCTTGTCCGGATCGCACGAAAAACTCCTGACACCCACGCGCGCGCAGACCGTGTCATACGCCTCATTGCGCCTCTGCAGCACCGCGGTGACAGTATACAGGTACGGATCGTCGCAGTCCCACAATCTCACATCCGGCACAAAAAGCTTCACTGCCGTGCTGTCCGCCGGGCGGACGCAGTACCCAACCTCTCTGCCGTCCGCGTCACAGATGCTGTACTGGACCGTGAAGTTCTCGTCCGCGTTCACCACCCAGGATTCCAGCGCAAACTCCGCGCCGCCGCACTGTGTGGGTGTCGCTGTGACCTTGAGTCCGTTGCTGCCCCAATACATCAATTCGAAATGTACCTCCGGGACACTGATCAGATTCAGGCCGCGGTAAAGCCCGCCGTAGAATGTAAAGTCCGCGGACTGCGGGTACACGTTGCTCTTGTTTTCATTGCTGCACGCGACCACCAGAAGATTCTCGCCATCCTCGCTGCACGCATCCGTGATATCCGCGCGGAAAGTGGAGTATCCGCCCTCGTGATAGCAGATTTCCTTCCCGTTCACATACACGGTCGCCTGCTGCCCTGCCGCCGGGATATCCACAAAGACACGCCCGCCTGCGAGCGGCTGTTTCGGTGTCTGGAATGTCCGCGCATACCAGCAGCATCCCCGGGCATAGCTGCCGTTTCCGTCGTGACCGTCCACCGCATTCCAGGTGTGCGGCAGATCCACCACCTTCCAGTCGGCTGGAAGCTTGTCCGGAAGCCCCGCGTCCTCCTGGATGAACCTCCAGTTTTTGTTGAGATCGACAATAGTTCTCATGTAAAGTCCTCCTTTCGGTTTGCCCTGGCGATCATAGTTCTCTGGCATTCAGTTTGCACAATATATTTTATAACCGCCGTATTGTAAATATGTTAATTTATATATTTTTTTGCAGGATGCAGTGCATTTTTTGTTATTTCTGCATACTTACATCATATTTTTGTTTTCCTGCTTTGACGATATACGATTTTTTGTATTTTTTGCATTATTATTATATTGTGTTGCTTTTGTCAAAAAAATGTGCAAAAATAAATAAAAAAAGTCCGTGTTTTTCAAAATATTTTTGGGAAATTTAGAAAAGAGTTGACGCGAATGAAAGAAATTTTACTGTCTTTTGTACAAAAATTGTTAGAAAGCAACCGCATTCCTGTTCATTTTGTCACAATTCCATGCGAGGACGCCACATGGCTGGACTTCGGTCTGCGCTCGGATATCCTGACGGACTATGAGCCCGGTCATGTCAAGGATTATCTGAACCGGTTGAAAGAAAAAACGATATACCACCTGCGTGACACGTTCCAGTGTTCATACAGCATCCTCCGCACGCCCGACAGCAACATGCTGATGGTCTGCGGTCCGGTTCTCTTTGAGGAGATGCGCCCTTCCCGGTTAAACACCATCGCTGCCAAAATACAGCTTCCGCAGGAGCTGTACTCCGTCCTGCAGAGCTATTACCTGCGTCTTGCCTCTTTCCCTGTGCCGGCAGTCTACTACAGTATCTTCCATACACTCGGAAATTTTCTGTTCGGCGAAAACCAGTACGATACAGTCTATCAGGATCTGAACGAGATCGACGCCTGGTACGAATCCTACTCCCGTCAATACCGTAGTGCCGGGGATTCCATGATGAACATCGAGATGATCGAGATGCGTTATGACCTGGAAGCACAGCTGCTGGATGCCGTCTTCAACGGAAATGAAGCCAAGGCGATGGCGCTTGTCTCCAAGTTGTCGTCAGTGGCGCTGCCCTGCCGACTGTCCGACGAGCTGCGCGATTACAAGGATTATACGATCGCCTTCAACACCCTGTTCCGCAAGAAGGCGGAGGAAGCCGGCGTGCACCCGATCCATATCGATCTGTGTTCCAACCAGCATATCCAGTTCATCGAGCAGGTCGCGGACAAGGATCAGTGCCGCACGGTCTGGACGAGGATCGTGCTCAACTACTGCCGTCTGATCCGCAAACATACGCTCAAGGACTACTCCCTGCTGACACAGAAGATCATCACCTACATCAACTCCGATCTGACGGCGGATTTAAGTTTGAAGGCGATGTCCGAGTGGCTGAATGTCAACGCGAGCTACCTGTCAACACTGTTCAAGAAGGAAGTCGGCATCCCGCTGACAGATTTCGTCAACCGTCAGCGCATTGAACAGGCAAAGAAGCTCCTGGTCGTGACGGAGCTCGCTACCAAGACAATCGCACAGCAGTGCGGCATTCCCGATATTTATTATTTCAGCCGCCTCTTCAAGAAGCGCACTGGCGTCACGCCGAAATTATACCGGGAAAGCGCCACCAGAGACCACTCGCTCCAGCAGCGCGAGGCGGAAGATTTTAGCTGACATGTGGCACCTACTGCTTGTCTGCCCGGGCTTTGCAGTCAGGTACCGCGTCCTGCCCCGCATCAAACCGCACCTTGAATTGCACTTTTTTGTGGCTGGTATGGTAAAACACCAGCGACACCGCCACGATCCCTGCCGCGATCCCAACCGCGATGACGATCGTCTCCATCGCGAATATCTTGGCATCACTCCCCTCGCCGTCCACGATCGCGCGCATCGTGTAATACAGCTTTCCGCCCGGAACCAGGGGAATGATCGACGGGATCAGAAATACTGTCGCCGGCGCTTTCACCATCCTGGCAAGCACCTCCGCGTAAAAAGTGACCACCGCCGCAGGGATCAGATTCTGCATCAGCAGCGACAGCCCCGCCTCCGCGAACACACAGTACAGAAAAGTTGACAGTACCCCGCCGATACAGCCGTACAGGATCTTATTGCGCTTTATATTGACATTCAGGCAGTATCCCACAGTCCCGAGCGCCGCCGTCATTATCATGACAAGATATTTTTCACAAAATGCCCCCATCATCTCAACACCCCTCCAAACATCATGATCGCAATACCAAACCCTGCAGCGATGGCGACTGAGACCATCAGCGCCTCCGCAAGCCGCAGGATCCCCGTGATGATATCCCCGCACATCATATCCCGCAGGGAATTCATCAGATTGATGCCCGGGATCGACAGCATGATGCTCCCGATCATCACCTTGTCCAGATTCTGCCCGATACCAGCCGCCACAGCCAGGCTGCAGAGCACCCCTGCCACGATCGACATGATCAGGCTGTAGACCACCCGGTTCCTGTTGTGCGATGAGAAGAAATAGTCCCAGAAATACATCAGCACCGCCACGATACCGGCCGCCAGCCCGTCGCGCAGGTTGCCGCCGAAAAATATGGCGAACGCCGATGCCAGCAACACATATCCCGCGATCTTGGACTTGTATATGCGCCTTTCCTCCGGTGCCATGATCTCGCGGATCCGCTGCGTGATCTCACTGCACGGCGGCCGCTTCTCGCAGATATAGCGCGACAGCGCATTCAGATCCTCCAGCTTGTTCAGATTCGTCGAGTGGGGATTGATCCGCCTCGTGAGCGTATGGTTCTCCCCCGCATCCGTCTTCCAGCTCAGGATGATGAGGGACAGAATGGTGAACACGTCCACGATGCCCCCGCCATATGTCGTGCAGATGCGCGTGATGGTCTCCTCTACCCGCAGGATCTCCGCACCGCACCGCAGCATCGTCTCCCCCATATCGAGCGCGCACTCCATCACCTGCGCCGGATCTTCACAAGATTTTTCATTTCCCATAGTTCCCGTTCCCTCCCGAAAATCAATATCGCGATAACTCCATCTGCCCGCCCAGGCGGGCTCTTTGATTTCACAATACTATCATATTTCATTTTGCACGGTTCGTCTATATCTTTTATCCGGCTTTCCCGGAAACTTTTCTGTATATTTTTGTTACTTTTCACATTTAATAACTTATAATCTGATAAAAACTGATTTTTGGCATTATCTCCGCTCTATCACCTTGACCGTTGTTTTTGAAAGTGTTATTATTTTAACATAGGATCATACAGAACTGATTCCGTAAACCCTACATAAATCCCACTCTCCAGAGTCCGGTCGCACAGTCTGCTCTGTCAGACAAAGCCGAATCGGTCTCGTCAGAAACAGGGTAATGTTTCATTACAAAATTTAAATAAATGATGAGGTGTTTCAAATGAGTAAAGGTTTTAAGGACTTACTGCAAAAGGTTTATGAGTGCGACCGCAAGACGGTTGCTGTCGCTGTAGCCGAGGATGAGCCTGTACTGGAGGCTGTCCAGGCTGCAAAGGAAAAGGGCATCGCCGATGCCATCCTGGTCGGTGACGAGGCAAAGATCAGAGAGATCGCTGGCGGCATGAACATGGATCTGACAGGTTTTGAGATCATCGACGAGCCGGATCACGTGCAGGCTGCACACACAGCGGTGAAGCTCGTGCATGACGGCAAGGCAGACATGTACATGAAGGGGCTGATCGACACCAAGAATTTCCTGAAGAGTGTTCTCGACAAAGAAGTCGGTCTCCGCACAGGCAGGGCGCTCTCCCATGTGTGCGTGTTCGAGATCAAGGGCATCGACCGCCTTCTGTTCCTGTCTGACGTCGCGTTCATGACCTACCCCACACTGGAAGATAAAGTCGCAATCATCAACAATACCGTCGAAGTCTGCCATGCGTGCGGCATCGCGGAGCCGAAGGTCGCCCCCGTCGCAGCCGTGGAAGTTGTCAATCCAAAGATGCCCTGCACCATCGATGCGGACGAGCTTGCAAAGATGAGCGCAGACGGCAGGATCACAGGCTGTGTGATCGACGGACCGCTCTCCATGGATATGGCGATCGACAGCGCCGCTGCAGCGCACAAGGGCGGCACCGACAGAAAGATCGCGGGCGATGCCGACGTGATCCTCTTCCCTGACATCCATGCCGGCAATCTCGTCTACAAAGTACTGACACACCTCTGCGATGTCAAGAACGGGAACATCCTCACCGGTACAGCCGCACCGGTCATCCTGACGTCACGCTCCGACAGCTTCGAGGCAAAACTGCACTCCATCGCACTCGCTGCAGTCGTTGCCGAGTCCATGAAAAAGGAAAAATAAACCCATACGAAAAATAAGGAGGAATCACATATGTCAATCAAAAGTTTGATCATCAATCCGGGCTCCACTTCCACCAAGATCGGTGTTTTCGAGGACGAGACACTGCTGTTTGAGGAGACCCTGAGACACTCCACCGAGGAGATATCCCAGTATGCGGCGATCGTGGACCAGAAGGATTTCCGCAAGAAGATCATCACTGATTTGCTGGAAAAGAAAGATTTCGATATCAAGTCACTGAACGTTGTCGTCGGGCGCGGCGGCATGTTAAAGCCGATCCCGGGCGGTACATACGCGGTGACGGACGCGCTGCTCGCGGACTTGAAGGTCGGCGTGCAGGGACAGCATGCCTCCAATCTCGGCGGCATCCTCGCAAGAGAGATCGCTGACTCCATCGGCGTCCCGTCCTATATCGTCGATCCCGTCGTCGTCGATGAGCTGATGCCGATCGCGAGATACTCCGGTGTGCCGGAGCTTCCGCGCACCAGCGTATTTCACGCGCTGAACCAGAAGGCTGTTGCCAAGAGATACGCCAAGGAGATCGGAAAGCCCTACGATACGCTGCGGCTGATCGTAGTCCACATGGGCGGCGGCGTCTCTGTAGGAGCTCATATCAACGGCAAGGTCGTCGACGTGTTCAACGCGCTGGACGGAGACGGCGCATTCTCCCCGGAGCGCGCGGGAGCCGTTCCGAGCGGTGCCCTGATCAAGATGTGCTTCTCCGGAAACTACACGGAGAAGGAAGTGTACTGCAAGATTGTCGGCAAGGGCGGCTTTAACGCCTATCTCGGGACAAACGATATGCGCGAGGTCACAAAGCGCGCAAACGAAGGCGACGAGAAAGCGCTCGAGGCAAAGAAAGCTTTCCTGCTGCAGGTATCGAAGGACATCGGTTCCATGGCATGCGTCCTGAACGGAAAAGTCGACCAGATCATCGTGACCGGCGGGATCGCATACGGTGAAGATGTCGTTGCCGCGCTGAAGGAGTATGCGGAATGGATCGCTCCGTTCACCGTATATCCCGGCGAGGACGAGCTGCTTGCACTGGCACAGGGTGCACTGCGCGTCTTAAACGGCGAGGAGAAAGCAATGGAATATTAATACAGGAAATAAAAAACGCAGGCAGTTCCGCCTGCGTTTTCTATTTCCTGCAAAGTGCCTCATCACAGCTCCAGATTCGACATGCGGATCGAGAGATCCGTGTAGATTCCCGCAGGAATGTCCTCCGTAAAGCTGTATTCGTTCATGTCGTCATGATAGAAATTGTAGACCATGACGCGCGTCTTCTCCGCATCCACGATCCAGTACTCGCGCACGCCCGCTGAGCGGTACTTGAACAGCTTTGTCGTGTAGTCGATCCTCCTGCTGGCAGGCGACACCACCTCTATGATCCAGTCCGGCGCACCGTTGCACCCTCTGTCATCCAGCTTATTCTCATCGCAGATAATGCAGATATCCGGTTCGACGTAGCTCTTGTCGTCAGCGTTGATGAACACGCCGAATGGGTTGATATCCACTTCCCCCTTAAAATTATTTCTCCTGATATGCTCGCGGATCGTTGCAAAAAGCTCACCGACAATCCTCTGATGGTTTCTTGTGGTTGGTGCCATATAGAATACTTTTCCGTCGATGAGCTCCGCCCGCTGCCCGTCTGGAAGATTATAAACATCATTGATCGTGTAAGTGTTTAATTCTGTTAATGCCATTCTCTTTCTCCTTATCCAAGGAAACAGTCCCTGAATAAACTGCAGCCACACACCGCTGCCATGGGGTTTATCCTGCGACAGTTCCTAATCTTGTTTTAAAATAAATACATCTTGATTATAACCCATTTTTCGACAAAATAAAACCCCAAAGGACAAATCCTTTGAGGTTTTATGTAAAATTTTGTATTTTCGGAATCCTGTGATTACTTATTCGAAACTGCGGTCTTGATCTGCTCTGTCAGCATCGGCACGATCTTGTTCAGATCGCCTACAATGCCGTAATCTGCCACGTCAAAGATCGGAGCTGTCTCGTCCTTGTTGATCGCGATGATGATATCAGACTCTTCCATACCTGCAAGATGCTGGATCGCACCTGAGATACCGATCGCAAAATACACGTTCGGACGAACGGTCTTACCTGTCTGTCCAACCTGCAGATCCTTGTTCTTCCAGCCGGCATCCACAACTGCACGCGAGCAGCTTACTGTACCGCCGATCGCCTCAGCAAGATCATCGAGAAGCTTGAAGTTCTCCGGACTTCCGACGCCGCGTCCGCCGGAAACGAGGATCTTTGCATCCATGATATCCACTGTGTCTGTGAGATTCTTGACAACCTCGACGATCTCGACATACTTGTTGTCCGGTGTAAATCCAGGATTGAACTCCTCGATCACAGCCTTAGCGCCCTCTTTCTTCTCCAGCTTCTGCATAACGCCGGGACGCACTGTCGCCATCTGGGGACGGAAGTCAGGGCATGCGATGGTAGCGATCGTGTTTCCGCCAAACGCCGGACGTGTCATGAGCAGCTGATTGTGCTTCTGCTCCTTGCCAGGTATCGGGTTGATCGGGAAATCGCCGATCTCAAGCAGTGTACAGTCTGCTGTCAGTCCTGTGTGGACTCTCGCAGAAACTCTCGGTCCCAGGTCGCGGCCGATCGCTGTAGCGCCCACCAGCAGGATCTCCGGCTTATATTTGTCGATCACGGATGCCAGCGCGTGCGCATAAGGCTCTGTCCTGTACTCTTTCAATTCAGGATCATCCACCACGATCACTCTGTCCGCACCGTAAGCTGCAAGCTCATCTGCCAGCCCCTTCACGTCGCTGCCGACCAATACTGCTGTTACTTCTGCAGACAATTTCTCTGCAAGTCTCTTACCTTCGCCGATCAGCTCGAGGGCAATGCCGCTAACCTTGTTATCTACCTGCTGTGCGAAGACAAACACGCCTTTATATTCTTCTAAATTCATGATTAACCTCCATTATCACCTAAGGAACTGTCCTGAAAATAAATTGCAGGTCCATACCGCGCTGCCGAACAATTTATCCTGCGGCAATTCCTAAGAGTTCTATTCTTTTATCTATAATTTCCATTAGATGACATGCTTCTCTTTTAACTTATCCATGATGTATGTCACAGACTCGGAAGGATCCAATGTAACCTTCTCGCCCTTTCCCTTTCTAACCTTGTCAGACGCCCTTGCGATCTGTGTCGGTGAACCCTTCAAGCCAAGATTAGAGTCCTCTACATCCTTTAAGTCCGCTCTGCCCCATGTGGTGATCTCTGCCTTGTACGCGTCAAAGATTCCGCCCGGAGTCATATAGCGCGGCTCGTTCAGCTCGGCAAGTGCCGTGATCAGACAAGGCATCTTTGCCTTCAGCACATGATATCTGTCATCATACTGGCGCTCAACGATAACGCTGTCACCCTCGATCTGGATCTTCTGCGCATAGGAGATCACAGGGATCCCAAGGTGCTCTGAGATCTGGGGACCAACCTGCGCTGTGTCGCCGTCGATCGCCTGACGTCCTGTGATGATCAGGTCATACTCGATATTTCTGAGTGCGCCTGCAAGTGTCTGGGAAGTAGCCCATGTATCTGCGCCGCCAAGAACCCTGTCCGTCACAAGGATTCCCTTGTCCGCGCCCATGGCGATCGCCTCGCGGAGCACTTCCTCAGCCTTCGGAAGACCCATCGTGACAACCGTCACTTCTGCACCGTACTGATCCTTTAACCGTAATGCTGCCTCAAGACCTGCCTTGTCGTCAGGGTTCATGATCGTCAGCATAGCTGCTCTATCAAGTGTACCGTCAGGATTGAACTTTACGCCACCCTTTGTATCAGGTACCTGTTTCACACATACTACAACTTTCATGTTCATTCTCCTTATATTTTATTTTTTATCACTATCTAATCACTGTCTAAACTGTGCGGTTCATCATTTTTATTTCAAAAGATTGGACGAGATGACCATTCTCTGGACTTCGCTTGTTCCCTCGTAGATCTCTGTGATCTTGGCATCTCTCATCATGCGCTCCACTTCATACTCTCTCGTGTAGCCGTAACCACCGTGGAGCTGGACTGCCTTTGTGGTAACTTCCATAGCCATCTCTGCAGCATACAGCTTCGCCATGGCAGCCTCCACATTGTAAGAAGTCTTGTGATCCTTTGTGTACTGATCCTTTGTGCACGCAGCCTTGTAAACCATGTACTGTGCCGCCTGAGCCTTTGTAGCCATATCAGCAAGCTGGAACTGTGTATTCTGGAACGCGCCGATCGCACGGCCAAACTGCTTTCTCTCCTGCACATACGCAACCGTTCTCTCAAGAGCACCCTCGCCGAGACCGAGCGCCTGCGCAGCGATACCGATACGTCCGCCGTCAAGTGTGTGCATGGCGATGCCGAAGCCCTTGCCCTGCTGGCCTAACATGTTCTCCTTCGGAATGCGGCAGTCTGTGAAGATCAGCTCATATGTAGATGAACCGCGGATACCCATCTTCTTCTCCTTTGTACCGAATGAGAATCCAGGTGTGCCCTTCTCCACGATGAACGACGAGATCTCTTTCGTCATCCTTCCGCGCTTCTCGATCGTGCCGGTGATCGCAAAGATCACATACACATCCGCTTCCTTACCGTTTGTGATGAAGATCTTTGAGCCGTTGAGAACCCACTCATCGCCCTCCAGCACAGCCTTTGTCTGCTGTCCCTGTGCATCTGTACCGGCACCCGGCTCTGTCAGACCGAAAGCGCCGATCTTCCTGCCGCTTGCAAGATCCGGCAGATATTTCTGCTTCTGCTCCTCCGTACCGTATGTGAGGATCGGATCGCAGCAGAGTGAAGTGTGCGCAGACACGATGACCGCTGTCGTGCCGCAGACCTTTGCCAGCTCCTCCACGCACATCGCGTAAGTCAGGACATCACAGCCCTGTCCGCCGTACTCCTTCGGAATGGGAATCCCCATGAAACCAGCCTTAGCCATCTTCTCGACAGTCGCCCTCGGGAACTCCTCTGTCTCATCTACCTCGATTGCAAGAGGCTTAACCTCTTTTTCAGCGAACTCTCTAAAGAGTGTTCTCGCCATCTCATGCTCTTTACTCAATGTAAAATCCATGTTCATATTCCTCCGTTTTGATTAACTTTGATAAAAATTTTTCACTGCGAACAGCAAGCCACTGTGCCTGCCGCACAGCGCCTTGCCGTAATATCACACACTCAATTATTTCTTAGAATAATCGTAGAATCCAACGCCTGTCTTCTTTCCAAGCTTTCCAGCACGTACCATCTTTCTGAGAAGCGGTGAAGGTGCATACTTGGAATCGCCTGTCTCGGCATAGATGACTTCCATGATCGCAAGCACGATATCCAGTCCTATGTAATCACCAAGAGCCAGAGGTCCCATCGGATGATTTGCACCGAGCTGCATCGCAACATCGATATCGGCAACGCTTGCAACACCTGCCGCGTACACATTGATCGCCTCGTTGATCATCGGGATCAGGATCCTGTTTACCACGAAACCAGCAGCCTCGTTGACCTCAACCGGAGTCTTGCCGATCTCTGTCGCGATCCCCTTGATCTTCTCAACCAGCTCTGCCGGTGTGTTAGCGCCTGCAATCACCTCGACGAGCTTCATCCTGTCAGCCGGGTTAAAGAAGTGCATACCGACGAGCGGACGGTCAAGACCGGCACCCATCTCTGTGATAGAGAGAGAGGATGTATTGGTGGCAAAGATACACTCAGGCTTTACGATCTCCTGCAGCTCCTTGAATGTAGACTTCTTGATCTCCATCTTCTCAGGCGCAACCTCGATCACAAGATCGCAGTCTGTGCAGATATCCTTCAGACCTGTAACGATCTTTGCAGCGATCGCATCCGCCTTCTCCTGCGTGATCTTCTCCTTGCTCACGAGGAAGTTCAGATTCTTTAAGATCTTAGCCTTTCCGCCGTCTGCAAACTCCTGCTTAATATCACATAAGCATACCTCATAACCATCTGTCATTGCAAATGCCTGTGCAATGCCGGATCCCATGGTTCCGGCACCGATAATACCAACCTTCATTGTTAGTCCTCCTTTATTTTTTGTTTTTCTTTGCGCTCTCCACAAGAAATGCCAGTCCGGCTGCCACAATACTGCCGCCGGCTATCTTCATCGTAATATCCGAGCTCTCCATTGCGAAAATGATCAAACCTGCTGCTATCAGGAGTATTCCTGTGAATACCAATCCAATTCTTTTCATATTCTTACGACTTTCCTTTACTCAGTTTCAGACAGCCTAGCAGTTTTTGAACGGCTCCTTCACCTTCTCCTTGTTCTTGTCAAGGAAGAATGCCATACCGTACTTCTGATCCTCTGTCTCAAAGCAGTCGCCGAACAGCTTCTCCTCGATCACGATCGCCTTGTCCATATCCACGTCAAGACCCTCGTTGATCGCCTTCTTGCAGTTGCGGACCGCGATCGGTGCGTTCTTTGCGATGCCCGCCGCCATCTTCTCCGCCTGTGCCATCAGTTCCTCCGCGGGATAGACCGCGTTTACCAGACCGATGCGCAGCGCCTCGTCAGCCTTGATGTTCCTTGCCGTGTAGATCATCTGCTTTGCCATGCCAGCGCCCACGAGACGCGCAAGTCTCTGTGTGCCGCCAAATCCCGGTGTGATGCCAAGCCCGACTTCCGGCTGTCCGAACACGGCATTCTCAGAACAGATCCTGATGTCGCAGCTCATGGAGATCTCACATCCGCCGCCGAGCGCAAAGCCGTTCACTGCTGCGATCACAGGGATCGGAAAAGTCTCGAGCTTTCTGAACACGTCGTTGCCCTTCTTGCCAAAAGCCTCGCCCTCCGCCTTTGTGAGCGTGCTCATCTCGCCGATGTCCGCACCGGCGACAAATGATTTTGTGCCTGCGCCCGTGAGGATCAGGCATCTCACTGCATCGAGATCCACGGCGTCAAGCGTCGCGTCAAGCTCGTCCAAAACCTGCGAATTCAGCGCGTTCAGAGCCTTCTCACGGTTGATCGTGATCTTTCCGACTGCACCGTTTACTTCATATAATATGTATTCCATGCTTACCTCCGTTTAAAATGAATTCAGAATTTCCAAGCCGGTATCGCACCAGCCCGGAAATTCTCTATGTATGTTATTCGTACTTTTTAACTACTGTGGAGCAGCCCATGCCGCCGCCGATGCACAGTGTGGCAAGACCTGTCTTTGCGCCCTTTGCCTCCATCTCGTGAAGCAGTGTCACCAGGATGCGGCATCCGGATGCGCCCACCGGATGACCTAACGCGATCGCTCCGCCGTTCGGATTCAGCTGCTTATCCACATCGATGCCCAAGTCTCTGCCCACCGCGATCGACTGTGCCGCAAACGCCTCGTTTGCCTCGATGATGTCAAAGTCCTCGATCTTCATGCCGGTCTTCGCCAGAACCTTCCTGGTAGATGCGACAGGTCCGATGCCCATAACCTCCGGTCTCACACCTGCGAGCGCACCTGCTACCCACTCAGCCATAGGTGTCACGCCCAGCTCTTTTGCCTTCTCCTCGCTCATGACCACGATGGCTGCCGCGCCGTCATTGATCCCGGACGCATTGCCTGCCGTGACATACTTATCCTTGTTGATCGGGCGGAGCTTTGCAAGCCCTTCGATCGTGGAGCCGGCTCTTGGTCCCTCGTCAACCTTGAATTCCACCATCTCTTTTTTCTTCTTGACCATCACAGGTACGATCTCCTTGTCAAACGCACCTGATTTCTGTGCTTCCTCCGCCTTCTGCTGGCTCTTTAACGCGAACTCGTCAAGCTCCTCGCGGGTGATTCCCCACTCGTCGCAGATGTTGTCCGCTGTCTGGATCATATGGTAATCATTGAATGCATCCCACAGCGCATCCTTGATCATGGTATCTACCAGCACACCATTGTTCATTCTATATCCGAAACGTGCATTAGGAAGTGCGAACGGAGCCATGGACATATTTTCCATACCGCCTGCCACGACGATATCAGCATCGCCGGCAAGGATCATCTGGGCAGCCATGTTCACACAGTTAAGTCCTGAACCACATACGACATTCACGGTGACTGCCGGTGTCTCGATGGGAAGCCCTGCCTTGATCGAAGACTGACGAGCCACGTTCTGTCCCAGCCCCGCCTGAATAACGCAGCCCATGTATACATGGTCAACCTTGTCAGCCGGAACGCCCGCCCTGTTCAGAGCCTCCTTGATCACGATTGCCCCAAGCTCCGGAGCCGGAGTTGTGCTGAGCGAGCCGCCCATAGTGCCGATTGCTGTACGACATGCACCTGCTAATACAATTTTCTTTGCCATTATTCTTTCCTCCATCTTATTATACTCTCACAATGGACCTCTGCAGGCCTGCAGCCGCCCATCAGTTTCCATGTGACTGTGATTTTTATAACAATAGACGGGAAATCACGAAAAATGCACAAACTTTTTTTGCAGATTCCCTCAATGCAGTCTTTTGCTCTGCGGATCTTTTGTGCAGTATTCAGGATTTTCCCTTTTATTATATTGATCACAACCATTGTGCTTATTTTATCACATTGTTAAAAAAAAAGCAATCTATTTGTCTTTTGATATTTATTGCAATGTTGACGAATTTTGCCTGTCAAAATTATCCACTTTTATCTAATACACTTCTATCCCGGGCGCCTCTCCCTGCCGCCCATTGTGCATTTGTCCCATCCATCACAGATTATACATACTTTACAGTCCGGGATGCCGCTGCCTACTCCGAGTCGTCCGGCACGACGGGATCTCTCATGTCGTACCTGCGGTCCCACTCCTTTGTAAAATCATCCCGCTCCACCTCGCATCTGTGGCCGCTCAGAAATCCCGCCAGCTGATAAAAGTCGACCCAGATCTCGTTGTTCCCATCCTTTTGCGACTCGTCAAAGATCAGCTGCAGACCTACGTGGAGATGCACCGTCTTGATATTGTTCACATTCTCCTTGTCGCTGTAGCCCGTATGTCCCATATAACCAATCACATCCCCTGCCGTTACATAGTCCCCCTCCTTGAGTCCCTCCGCGTACGGTCTGTTCTGCCGCAGATGCGCGTAGTAGTAATACCGCTTTTTGTCGAAGCTGCGGATCCCGATGCGCCAGCCGCCGTAGCGATTCCAGCCAAGCGCCTCCACGTAGCCGGATTCGACCGCGATGATCGGCGTACCAAAGTGCGAATAAAACTATATACCGAATCCTTGTTAGATTATTATCAATATATCATCTTCCACATCATTTTCCGATTTTTTCTTTTGTGTGTTATCAGCACTTGATATATTCAAGAAACTGTCAATGTCAATCTTAAAATGAATATCTATCTCATTACCGGTAATTATAATATTCTCAATGAGAATTGACAGCAGCTTCTTCTTTATATTCAATGGTGCCTCCTCAAATACCTCCCTCCAGACCGGCACCATTTTTATCGTTTTCATGTATTCATCCATAGCGAGCTGCTTTGCCAGGATGCTTTTCTCTAACTGGTCAATTTCTCTCTTTATCTCTGCAGCCTTATCTTCCGTAATCTTTAAACCCTCATTTATATACTTGCTGTCAAACTCACCTTCCCCAATGACAGCCTTATATATAGCTTGTTTGAAGTGCTCAATATTCTTTTGCGTTCTAATAAATTCTTTTTTCAGACATTCCTGCCTTTCCTGCTCTGCCTGTGCTTCTCCAATGAGATCCTTTTTATTTTTCATAACCTCGTCGGAACAATCAATCTGCGCCACTCGGTCAAGAAAATTATATACTTCCTCCAATACTGCCGCCTCCAGCTTATATCTGCTTATATAAGATTTGGCGGCACACATCTTTTTATTTCTCCCCCTCGTATTGCACTTATAAAAATCGGTGTATGACTTTGAAATCTCACCGTTTACTTTATGTACCTTTTGTGAGGATACCGCAGGTGATATTTTACCATGGCAATATCCACACTCCAATAATCCTGCCAGCAGCAAGGGACTTTTCCATGTCCTGTCCTCAATCGGCCTTAAATTGCCGGTATATTTTTTGTACCTTCTGGCAAGTATTTCTTGTGCCAGTTGCCACCTTTCTTCGCTTACAATCACATAATCAGGATTGGCTTTTTCAGCTAAAATCCATTCCTCCGGCGAAACTGCCCTTTGCCTTTTCTTTACCTCTAGAAAATCCTCTTTTGTAATATCTGCATTTTGGGGCTTCTCAACCTCTTTCATACGTGTTTTCCCATATGACATATACCCTTTATATAAAGGGTTTTTCAGAATACTTCTGACTGTTGATGTATTCCACTTGCTGCCCTTCCTTGTTTTTAACTTCCTATCTTCATTAAGATATGCAATAAGTCCACTCAAACTCATATTTTCATCTATCAGTTTATTATATATATCTTGTACCACTCCGCTTTCAAATGGCTCTCTTGTAAATTCGTTTATCATTCTTCCTTTCCTATCAAGTTGCCCTGTTGGAATCAATGTAAATCCATACGGAACTATGCCACCTGTGAACTTCCCTTGCTTTGTTTTATAATTCCTTCCGCTGTCTACCCTTGCGGCCGTTTTTTTACTTTCTGTGCTTGCTCCCCAGAACCTTATTATATTCATCAAATTATCTGATGAATTTTCAAAAGTTTGTTGCCCCTCACAAACACTCCATACTTCCACGCCACATTCTACAATGCGTTTTAGAAGAAAGGGAGTTTCATCATCTTTACGCCCTAAACGGTCAAACATAAAGACAAGAAGCACATCAATATTTTTCTCTCCAACATCCTTGATGACTTCCTGTAGAACCTTGCGTTCGTTAAGCCCTTTATGATATCCAGAAACCCCAGGCTCAATGTATTCCTTATTTAATTCCCACTCCTCCCTTTTTTTGATAAATTCCATGCAGGCATTCCTTTGCATAGGAATATCATCTTCTACGTTTACCTGTTTCTTTGTGCTTACCCGATATAAGCACCCCACTCTTTTTCTCTCCAGTTCCATGTCATCTTTCTCCTCTGCGCAATAAATTATTTATGTATGTTCCGACTAATAACTTTTGCAATTCCTCTATCATACAGCAATTCTCCTTATCTTCTGTAAAATGCAGTCTGACTTTATATCCGTTTTTACTGTCTTCTTTTGTAAGTACATTATTTTCCTCTCTGGTATAGCACCCTACTTTCCCCATACCTTCAGAAGTTCTTTTTTGTACATTTCTATGCACAATATCATTGCAGTATGAGTCTTTCACAAGCATCTGGTTCATAGAAAATTCTCCTGTAAAAATTTTCTATTTCTATCCAAATGCTTGTTTTACAGTATGCCTTTTCAAACACGCTCTAGAACAAACCTTTCTTCTCTAATACGTTCGCTCCAAAAATATACAAAAAAGACAGCCACCATACAGGCGACTGCCCTTTTCATCGAAACACTTTTTAATTCTCTATTTTAGTTGTTCCGTACCATTACTTTATATTGTGCGCTGTTTTTGTCATTTTCTTCAATCACATCAAAATCATGAATAGACAAGCAAGATGTGTCACTTATTTTTCTTCAGTTCCTAAGTACATTTTTGATCTCTTCCTGTATCATTTCAGGCATACCATCAACAATGTCCTCGTTGCCTAACCTATTTGTGAAAAGGATTATTGCTCACACTGGGTATTGCCAATCTGATACGCCTGTTTCACTTCTTCACTGCATGTTTTTCATCATCTCCGCCAACTGAGCCATCGCCTCCGGATCATTGTTTGCCGCGCCTGCCGCAGCCTGCATCAGCGCGAGCGGCGTCGCTCCTCCGCCCTGCTGCACGAGACGGATCAGCGGTGTGTTGAACACAATGCTGATCGTAAAGAGAAACTCGGAACTGTTCTCATCACCTCCGCAGCTTTGCAGGATTCCGCCCTTCATGCCCTCCATGATCTGCCCTACGACCGGATTGTCCTTCATGTCGTTCAATGTATTTAACAAGGTGTACTCTCCCGGCTTTTCCAGTTCAAAAGGCGTGATTTCCTGTCCGTAAAGCTTTTCAAAATCAGAAATCTTCGGCTTGCCCGACGGATGGATATACCAGCCGGGTATTCCTTCGGATTTCAATGTATCCACTGTCCCCTGCACACTGATATCCTGCACAAGCCTGATGTCAGCACTGGAAGTTCCGGCCAGAATCTGATACTGCCCTGTCAGCACTTCCCAATTCCGGGTGTCCACATCATAGTGGGCGAAGGATCTCCAGTCCAGTGTGACCGCGACTTCTTTTTCCTCTCCGGCCTCCAGATATACTTTGCAGAAACCTTTCAGTTCCTTCTGCACCTTAAAAATATCCGGTGTCCGGTCAGCCACATAGATCTGCACGACCTCCGCGCCCGCCCTGCTTCCTGTGTTCTTCACCCTGCAGGAAACAGCGCACGCACCATCCTTCCCTGACAGATCCCACACAAAGTCTCCGCCAGCCGTACTTCCGCCACATTTTATATTCAGACCGGAAAGTGCAAACTGTGTGTAGCTCAATCCATGCCCAAACGGAAACTGTACCGGGATTCCCGCCTTTTCATAATAACGGTAACCAATATAGATGCTCTCCGCATACTCCACCTGCCTCGGGTTTACTCCAAATGTCTCCGATGAGGAGCAGTCCTTATAGGAGACCGGATATGTCTCCGCCAGCTTGCCGCTGGGATTTGCGGTGCCATACAGCAGGTTTGCCCCCGCCTCACCGACCGCCTGTCCGCCCAGATACAGGTTCAGGACTGCCTTTACGTCCGCAAGCCATGGCATTTCCACGGGACTTCCGCCCATCAGCACGACGACAACATTCGGATTCACCTTTGCAATCTCGCTGACCAGCTCACAGTGGCTCTCCGGCATCACCATATGCTGTCTGTCATACCCCTCCGACTCATAAGAGTCCGGAAGGCCCACGACGAGTACGGCCACGTCAGCCTCCTTCGCGCCGTCAACTGCCCGCTGCAGCTCATCCGCATTCTTCTCCCCACCCAACTCATACGAGGGATAGTATGCCACATTTCCGCCTGCCGCCTCCATGGCTGCGCGCAGACTGGACAGCTTTGTCGGATTGATATGGGAAGATCCCGCCCCCTGATAGCGGACTTGTTCAGCCATCACGCCGCACAGGGCGATCCTGGCTGTCTTCTCCAAAGGCAGGACTGCATCCTCATTTTTTAATAACACGGCGCTTTCCGCAGCAATTTCCCTTGCAAGGTTATGGTGTGCCTCCGCGTCAAACGAATACCCGTCCGAAATGCCGCTGCGGGTTTCCCGTGCCTTCCACGCCAGCTTTATGATCCGCTCCACACAGGCATCAATGTCAGCCTCCGACAGCTTTCCTTCCGCCACGGCCCGCTTCACGTCCTCATCAAACATTCCACTGCTGCTTGGCATTTCCAGGTCACAGCCCGCCTGAAACGCCCTGATGCGGTCATTCATCGCGCCCCAGTCTGTGACGACCAGCCCCTGGAATCCCCACTCATCCCGCAGGATATCAGTCAGGAGTCTTTTATTGTCACTGGAAAAAGTTCCGTTTATCTTGTTGTAGGAGCACATCACGGTATCCGGCTGCCCCTCCTTCACTGCCATTTCGAAAGCGGGCAGATAGATCTCGCGCAGTGCGCGCTCATCCACCATGCTGTCCCCCATCATGCGGTCCTGCTCCTGATTGTTCGCCGCATAATGTTTTAAACTGGTTCCCACACCCTTACTCTGCACGCCGCGGATCCAATTCGTGCCCATCACCCCCGCCAGATAAGGGTCTTCGCTGAAATATTCAAAATTGCGCCCGCAAAGCGGATTGCGCTTCATACACACGCCCGGCCCTAAGACCACATCCACGCCGTAGTGCAGCGCCTCCTCGCCGATTGCTTCCCCCATCCTGCGCAGCAGCCGGGGATTCCATGACGCCGCACTGGCGGACGCTGTCGGGAAACAGGTTGATTGTTCACTCCGGTTGATTCCGAGATGATCTGACTCCCCTTTTTGTGTCCGCAGGCCATGCGGCCCGTCGGACATGAAAAAGGAGGGTATCCCATACTGTTCCATGCTCTCTGATTCCCAGAAACCCGCACCCGAACAGAGTTTTATCTTATCTTCCAATGTCATCTTTGCAACGACTTCCCTGACTTCATTCATCGTTCTCTCCTCCTGATTCTAAAACGTTTCCTTCTGCGATCTGCGTTTTTCCAGTTCCTCTTTGATCTCCGGCAGCTTTGCCTCCAGGTCAAACTTCACCGCACAGATGAACATGACGAGGAACAGCACAAACGGAATGTAAATGTTAAATGCATAAATCGCCTGTCTCGTCGCCGCTGTCGCCACTGTCATGGACGCGTCATAGTGCGCGAGCGCAAGGCACCAGCCAACCACTGCCGCGCCAAGTCCGTTCCCGACCTTGCCGCCAAACCCTGTCGCACTCTGCGAGCAGGCCACCATCCTGTTGCCGTACTTGTACGCATTGTAATCGATCGCCATGGCTGTCGTCACACCGAGCAGGCACATCATCGGAATGTTTGCAAAGGAGCTGATGCAGCCAAGGATCGTGTTGTACCAGAAATGGGTGGGATTGAGTATGCGCAGGATATTTGCAACCATCCCCAGCAGGAAACTCACGCGCAGCGTCCTTACGACGCCAAGCTTCTTGTTCATCGGACCAACCATGACAAATCCCAGGATTGTCGGGATCATTCCGACTGCGCCGAGGATTGCCACCAGATTGTCGTCACCGTATATCCATTTGCAGTAATATGTACCGGAAGAATTGGCCAGTCCGTAGGTAACGTTGGACATCAGTCCCATGATCAGCGCCAGCACCCAGTACTTATTTCCAAAAAGCTTACCAATGGCATCAGACAGCGGTATTGCCTCATCCAGCTCATTTTCCTCTGCCGGTGTCTCTGCAACGCCGTCAGCAGTTGCTGTTTCCTTACTCTTTTTATAACAGAGCAGCAGACAGAGTGCAACGATCAATGCAACGGCTGCCGCAAACTTTATCCATGCGCTCTGCGTGCCGCCAAGTGCGTTTGTAATCGGAATCACCGCCAGCACGATCGCCATTCCCGGAACATAGCCTGCCAGGGCACGGTACACGCCCATCTTGCCGCGCTCCTCAGAGCTGTTTGTCCTCACGACCTGCAGCGACGCATAGGGAATTGCAATCGCCGTGTAGATTACCGAAGTCATCAGCAGATTGGTAACCAGCATATAGGCAATCTGCAGTCCCGCGCTTCCTTTCGGGACGGTAAACAACAACAGCATCATAAGGGCAGCCGGTATCGCCATCTTCAGAATCCACGGTCTGTACCGCTCTTTACCCGGCTTTGTATGGTCAATGATGTTACCCATAATGATATCCGTGAACGCGTCAATAATTTTGGTGACCATGAACACGGTCGCGACCATCCCTGCCGCCAGCCCTGCCTTGTCCGTATAAAAACTCATACTTCGCATACTAAAAACAGGCATATCATTGGAAGCTATGCCACCT
>CAJUES010000036.1 GCA_910585765.1 uncultured Lachnospiraceae bacterium
AATTTACTGGGATTCACTGGCTTCTTAGTGGTACAAACTTTTTACTCTCAAGTATTCTGAAATGCAATTTTAATTTCTCTATTCATTAACCGTTGTGCATCATATAAAATTTTTCCACCTGTGCGGTTGGGATATGAAAAATAGGATTATTCGTGACGGAAGTAAAGAAGGATTTCAAGTGATGATTCTGAAGATGAAAAACATCATAGAAAAAGCGAACGCAAACACGCTCTAGGGGTGGTGTAGTAAAGATCGTAGGATGAATAGAAAATGTAACTTGTAGTTGTAGTATATTTGTGATTATTTGATTTAATATTTATTGTGGACAGGTAAAAACTGATTTCCTGTCCAATTATTGTATGTAACTATTGTAAGATTATTATCAGATCATTGATTATTTGAAATTATTGGATTATTGAGATTATTACTGATTGAAAATTGAATACGGATTTTTGTATGAAGGCACTGGCATACTCACTGGTGTCTTCTATAAATATAATATTGATTTATTGAGATTGAGAATTTTACATAGATTGGAGAGTGATTTTTACAGAAATGTCAGAGACAAAATCATTGGAGATGCCATTTTGGCTGAAATTAACTTTAACAATTAAGGAAGCAGCAGCTTATTCAAATATAGGGATTAACAAGATAGAGGAGCTATTGAAACAACCCAAATGTGATTTTGTATTATATGTCGGTAATAAGAAGTTGGTGAAAAGGAAAGAGTTTGAGCAGTACATATCGAAGAGTTTGGAAATTTAGGACAGGATTTAGGCAGAAAATTTAATTTGATTATTCCAAAATGATGGATGATATGCTATAATATAAGCTTGTATCAGACTCTTTTTGTTGGATAACAGCAGAAAGGAGTTAATTTTATGGGTAAGGACTTAAAAGGTAAGGAGATTGGAGTCGGTATCTGTCAAAGAAAGGATGGTTTATACACAGCGCGATTTGTAAGCAAAAGAACTGGTAAATCGGTTCAAAAATATTTCCCAAGGCTACAGGAATGCCGTAGGTGGTATGCGGATGCAAAATTTGAAGATGAGCATGGCGGTATCAATGCGTCCGGGGATATGACAGTGACGGCATGGTTTGATTATTGGATTGAAAATATAAAAGGTGCAGCATAAGACCAAATACAATAAGAAATTATAAAGAACGGTTTGAGCATAATATAAAGAAATGTATTGGCAATATGATATTGTCAGAGGTAAAACCGATGCACTGTCAGAATGTTTTGAACCAGATGAAAGATGGATATAAAACATCTACTATATATCAAACAAGGATTGTATTGTATGTTCTCTGATGCTGTTGAAAATGATGTAATACTTAAAAATCCAGTACGAAAGCTGTAAAATATAACATTGGGAAAGAACCTAAGAAAGTCAGGGCATTAACTATTGACGAACAGAAGAAATTTCTTGAAGTTGCAGAGAAAAGCAGTAATTATAATCAGTTCGCGTTTATCTTGCAGATGGGATTACGGACAGGTGAGTTAATAGGATTGAAGTGGTCTGATATTGATTGGGAAAAGCGTGTCGTACACATACAAAGAAGTATGGAGTATAGGTATAGTGTTGGCGAATGGCGGATTGGTGAGCCGAAAAGCAAATCCGGCTATCGTGACGTACCTTTGACAGAAGAAGCCATTGCGATTTTGAAAAGGCAGAAAGAGAAACTTAGAGAAATCGAAGTGATCAATATGCAGTTCAAAGAACATGTATTTCTCTGCAGGAAAGGCGAACCGACGAAAAATTCAGCTTATGACACAACATTATTCAAATTATGTGATAAAGCTGGTATTGAACGTTTCTCGATGCATGTTTTAAGACATACAATGGCGACAAGATGTATTGAGGGTGGTATGCGTCCCAAGACTTTACAGGTGATTTTAGGTCATGCCAATGTAGGTATTACGATGAATTTGTATGTCCATGTGACCGAGGATGAGAAGGTCAAAGAGGTAGAGAAAATAGAAAGTGCCTTAAAAATTGTGTAGTAGATTGTGTAGTAAAAATATAGAGAAAGGCAGAAACTCTTGAAAATAAAGGATTTCTGAGCAGGTATGATAAGAAATGAAACTAGGAATCGTCGGACTCCCAAACGTAGGAAAGAGTACATTGTTTAATTCACTGACCAAGGCGGGCGCAGAATCCGCCAACTATCCGTTCTGTACGATCGACCCGAATGTGGGGATTGTGACAGTGCCGGATGAGCGGATCAGGCTGCTCGGAGAGCTTTATCGGACGAAGAAAGTGACGCCGGCGGTGATCGAATTTGTGGATATCGCGGGGCTTGTGAAGGGCGCTTCCAAAGGGGAGGGACTCGGAAACCAGTTCCTTGCCAATATCCGCGAGGTCGATGCGATTGTCCATGTGGTGAGATGCTTTGAGGACTCGAACATCGTCCACGTCGACGGCGGCATCGATCCGCTCAGGGATATCGAGACGATCAACCTGGAGCTCATCTTCTCTGACATTGAGATCCTCGAGAGGCGCATCGCAAAGGTGTCAAGAGGGGCGAGAAACGACAAGGCGCAGGCAAAGGAGCTTGCACTTGCCGAGCGTATCAAGGCACATCTGGAGGAGGGAAAGCTGGCAAAGAGCTTTGTGACGGACGACGATGAGGAGACAGCGTGGAGAAACGGGTATAATCTTCTGACAGACAAGCCAGTCATCTATGCGGCAAATGTGGCGGAGGATGATCTGGCGGACGACGGAGCCGGCAACGACGGCGTGAAGGCGGTGCGCGGGTACGCGGAGTCGGATGGATCGGAGGTGTTTGTGATCTGCGCGCAGATCGAGCAGGAGATCGCTGAGCTTGACGATGACGAGAAGGCGATGTTTCTGGATGATTTGGGATTAAAAGAGTCGGGACTGGACAAGCTAATCGCAGCGAGTTACCGTCTGCTGGGGCTTATGAGCTTCCTTACGGCAGGGGAGGATGAGTGCCGTGCATGGACGATCAAGGCCGGCACGAAGGCACCGCAGGCTGCAGGTAAGATCCACACGGATTTCGAGCGCGGTTTTATCCGTGCCGAGGTCGTCAACTACAAGGATCTGCTGGAGAACGGTTCCCTTGCGGCGGCGAGGGACAAGGGACTTGTCGGTCTTGAGGGCAAGGATTACGTGGTGAAAGACGGGGATGTGATCCTTTTCCGGTTCAATGTATGATTATTAGAATAAGGTAGGTAAAAAATATGCCTGATACAATGGGAGTAAAGGATATCGCTTTCCCGCATCTTGGGATCTATCTGGAGAATCTGCCGAAAAGTTTTTCGGTGTTTGGATTTGAGATCGCTTTTTACGGCGTGATCATCGGTATCGGTGTCATACTTGGCGTGCTGATGGCGGAGCGCATGGCAAAAGCGGAGGGAATGGACACAGACATTATATGGGATTTTGGCATTTATGCAGTCATTTTTTCCGTGATCGGGGCAAGGATCTATTACGTGATCTTTTCCTGGGATCAGTACAAAAATGACCTTCTGAGCATCTTCAATCTCAGGCGGGGCGGTCTGGCCATCTACGGCGCGGTGATCGCCGCGTTTGCGACGCTGTTTGTATACAGCAGGCTTAAAAAGCTGTCGCCTTATCAGATCGGGGACTGCGGGGTCTATGGATTGATTCTCGGACAGATTATAGGCAGATGGGGGAACTTCTTCAACAGGGAAGTGTTTGGCGGATATACAGATACGCTGTTCGCCATGAGACTGCCTGTTGACGCGGTATATCCATGGGATATCAAGCAGTCCCAGCTTGACGGCATGGCTTTGATGGGAGATGTGAATTTCATACAGGTCCATCCAACGTTTTTGTATGAGAGTGTGTGGAATCTGGGAATTTTGCTGATTATGATCGCATTTCATAAAAGGAAAAAATACCACGGACAGATGTGCCTGCTCTATCTCGGCGGGTATGGGATCGGACGTTTTGTGATCGAGGGGATCAGGACGGACCGGCTGCTGATCCCGGGCACGCAGATTGCTGTGTCACAGCTGCTGGGGCTGATGCTGTTCATTTTTTCTATCGTATTGAATACAGTCATAAGAGTTCGTTTACCGAAGGCATTAGATCACACGGAGAAGGAGGACAAGGTTCAATGACAAAAGACAAGATTGAGAAGCTGATAGCGCAGCTTACCTTGCAGGAAAAGATCGGTATGATTCACGGGAACGGTCTTTTTGAAACGAAGGGAGTAGAGCGGTTGGGGATCCCGCCTTTCAGGACATCGGACGGTCCAAGGGGAGTCCGGAAGGACTTTGAGAATGATACGTGGAAGGATATCGGACTGAGTTATGACTATGCGTCCTACCTGCCCTGCAACACGGCGCTTGCGGCGACATGGAACAGGGCGCTTGCCCATGAGACGGGAAAGCTGCTCGGCAGGGAGGCGAGAGGGCGCGGGAAGGACATGATCCTTGCGCCGGGAATCAACATCATGCGCTCACCGCTGTGCGGGCGGAGTTTTGAGTACATGGGGGAGGATCCGTACCTTGTTTCGGAGATGGTGGTGCCGCTCGTGCAGGGGATTGAGGAGAATGACGTCTCATCGTGTGTCAAGCATTTTGTGGCGAACAACCAGGAGACGAGGCGTATCGACGTTGACGTGGAGGTGAGCGAGCGGGCACTTCGGGAGATCTATCTGCCGGGTTTTGAGGCTGCAGTCAGGAGAGGCAAAGCCAAGGGGATCATGGGGGCCTACAATAAGCTTGGCGGGACACACTGCTGCCACCACGATGGTCTGCTGAACGGGATCCTGCGCAGGGAATGGGGGTTCGAGGGAATCACGGTGTCCGACTGGGGCGGCGTTCACGATACGATGGAAGCGCTCATGAACGGTCTTGACATGGAGATGTCCGTCACAAGCGACTTTGATGATTATTATATGGCGGATCCGCTGATCCGGATGATCGAGGACGGGAAAGTGGACCGGAAGGCGGCACTCGCAAAGATCGACGAGAAAGTCCGCCATATCCTGCATGTCATGAACGAACTCCATATGCTTGACGGAGAGCGCAGTGCAGGCGGTTACAACGATTACAATGACAAGGCGGCGCTGCGGCAGACTGCGAGGGAATCCGTAGTCCTGCTCAAGAATGACGGCAATATCCTTCCGCTCGACAGGAAAAAGATCAGGAAGCTGCTGGTGGTCGGTGAGAATGCAAACCGGCAGCACGCGCCAGGCGGCGGAAGCGCCGAGATCAAGGCACTGTATGAGATCACGCCGCTGCTTGGGATCCAGATGCTTCTGGGCGGCAACACGGAGGTTGTATACAAGCCGGGATATCACAACGAAGATGTCGGAAATATCTGGGCGAATACCGGTGACAGTGAGAATGGTCAGGCGGACAGCCTCAACCAGGAAAGCAGGACGGCACAGGCAGCACCGGAGGAGAAGATAAAACGCCAGAGAGAGATCAACGAAACGTACCGGAAGGATGCGCTCGAGGCGGCAGAGAATGCCGATGCGGTCATCTTTGTGGGCGGTCTGACACACGACTACGATACGGAGGGACAGGACAGGGCAGACATGAGACTTCCGTATGATCAGGACAGACTGATAACAGAACTGCTCAAGGTGAGACCGGATACCATTGTGACGCTCGTGGCTGGCTCCCCCGTGGACATGAGTGCGTGGCTGGCTGATGTGTCTGCGCTGGTCTACAGCTGGTATGCAGGTATGGAGGGAGGCATTGCCCTTGCGGAGGTTTTGTTTGGCGAGTACAACCCGTCAGGTCATCTTCCAGAAACGTTTCCCGTCTGCGAGAAGGATTGTCCGGCAGTGGCGCTTGGAGAATTTCCGGGCAGTGACAGTGTAAGCTACGGCGAGGACATCTTTGTGGGGTATCGCTATTATGACACGTACGATGTCGCGACGGCATTTCCGTTTGGCTATGGATTGTCCTACACCGATTTTGTCATGACGGGGATCCGGGCGGAGGTCATCGAGGACACGGCGCAGAGCAAGGGGGTCAAGGTGAGCTTTGACATTTCCAATATCGGCAGCCGCGCGGGTGCGGCAGTCGCGCAGATCTATGTGGCAGACAAATGCCCAAAGGTGAAGAAGGCGGCAAAGGAGCTGAAGGCATTTGAGAAGATCTATCTCGAAGCGGGTGAGACGAGGGAAGTGACGCTCATGCTCGAGCGGGAAGCATTTATGTACTACGATGAGACATCACACAGTTTTAAAGTGGATGCGGGGAGTTATATGCTGATGCTCGCCAAGAATACCGAGGAGATCGTGGATGTCACGGAAATCGAGTTTGAAATTTAGGCAGATATAAACAGACAGACAAGAGTCCTTTTTGGGCGCGGTGCATATGATAAATAAATGCACCACGTTCAAGGGGGACTTTTTTATGGTGACGTACAAGGAACTGCGGAAAAAAGAAGTGATCTGTATCAAGGACTGCAGGCGGCTTGGACATGTCTGTGACCTTGAGATCGATGAATGTAAGGGATGCATCTGCAAGATCATCGTGCCCGGCTGCAAGGGATTCTGGTCCATGATCACGGATGACTCAGTGATCGCCATACCATACAACTGTATCAGACAGATCGGACCGGATCTGATCCTTGTGGACATATAGGCGGCAGCGCCTCCGGAAGCCGTCAAAAAGCTGTTGTGCGGACGATTTGGTTGACATTGGCGGGATCTTAAACTATACTTATCGTATGACACGATATCTTGACGATCGAACAGTAAAAAATTCGGAGGGAACCGTATGAAATGTCCGTTTTGCAATCATGAAAATACAAGAGTTATAGATTCAAGACCTGCTGAGGACAACAGCTCCATACGCAGGCGGCGCGCGTGTGACGTGTGCGATAAGCGTTTTACGACCTACGAGAAGGTGGAGGCGATCCCGCTTGTCATCGTCAAGAAGGATGACAACAGAGAGGCGTATGACCGGTCGAAGATCGAGACAGGGGTACTGCGCGCATGCCACAAGAGACCGGTCAGCACGGACCGGATCGAGGATCTGGTGGATGAGGTGGAGGCGGATATCCTGAACCGCGGGGATAAGGAGATCAGCAGCCGCGTCGTCGGGGAGCTGGTCATGAACAAGCTTAAGGATCTTGACGCGGTTGCGTATGTCCGCTTTGCGTCAGTGTACAGGGAGTTTAAGGATATCAATACCTTTATGGATGAGCTGAAAAAAGTGCTGGGGAGTGCGGAATAGCATACAATTGTATCAGGATCAGCTGGGGCGAGAACAGCAATCCCGATTTATAATGCTGCCGAAACCAGCTGGGCGACAACAGTAGCCTTTGTATACAATAAAGAACAAGATTGTCAAAAAAATGTCTTGCTTTTTTGCCGATATTTTTATAGAATTTAAACGAACACAATAGACGGTACGCGTCGCGCGACTGTACTATGTGTGGTAGTATGCACATTTTGACGGATCATGGCACATGACTGAAAATAGCGCATACTGGCAACAATTAAATATCAGAAGAATAAAAAGGAGTAAAAGACATGGCAAAAAGAGGACAGAATTTTGGGAAAGTTCTTTTTGCGGGGATGTTGCTTACACTGACTGTTGCACTGGGCGGATGCTCAGGTGATAAGGCGGCTGGAGACTCTACACAGATTGCAGACACGTCTGCCGCAAACAGCAGTGAGGTGGCTACCGCGACAAACACGGAGACAGATGCTTCATCGGAGGAGACGAACGAGACAGGTGAGGCGAAGGACACGGAGAATGGCGGATCGCACATCACCATAGGTATTCCACAGGATTTGGACAGTCTGGTACCGAGCCTGTCACAGGGCGCGGGCACACAGGAAATCCTCTACAATATCTACGAGGGGTTGTATAAGCCGGACAGCGAGGGCAATCTGGTTCCTGCAGTGGCGAGTGATTACACAATGTCAGAGGACGGACTTGTGTATACATTCACTTTGAGAGATGGGATAAAGTTTCACAACGGAAACCCTGTCACTGTGGAGGACGTGAAGTATTCGATTGAAACCTGCGCCGGTCTTAATGGGGGAGAACCTGTTATATCGGCGTTTTCTAATATCGAGAGCGTGGAGGCGCCGGACGATAAGACGGTCGTGATCACATTAAAAGAATCGAGCAGTCCGTTCATGGCGATCCTCTCCACAGTTGAGGCGGCGATCGTGCCGGCGGACGCGCCGGATCTCCAGACAGATCCGGTGGGAACCGGGCCGTACAGGTTTGTGTCGCGCTCCCTGCAGGAGAATGTAGTGCTCGAGCGCTTTGACGATTACTGGGGAGAGCCGGCGCACATCAAGGATATCACCTTGAAGGTGCTTGCGGACTCGGATTCGATCGTCATGAACCTCGAGGGCGGTGCAGTCGACCTTGTCGCGAGGGTTTCCACAGCGCAGGCTGCGGAGCTTGGCGATGATTTCGAGGTGCTCGAGGGAACGATGAACCTGGTGCAGGCTATGTATCTGAACAATGCAGTGGCGCCTTTTGACAACGAGAAGGTCCGCCAGGCACTTTGCTATGCGGTCAATAAGCAGGAGATCCTCGATTTCGTGTCGGAGGGAAAGGGAACCCCCGTGGGGAGCAGTATGTTCCCGGCGTTTGGCAAATATTACGTCGAGGAGCTCAACGATATCTACACGACGGATATCGACAAGGCAAAGGCGCTGTTGGCGGATGCTGGATATGCGGATGGATTCAGTTTTACGATGAAGGTGCCGTCCAACTATCAGCAGCATGTTGACACTGCACAGGTGGTCGCAGAGCAGTTAAAGCAGATCAACGTCACGGCGAATATCGAGCTGATCGAGTGGGAGACATGGCTGAGCGATGTGTACCAGGGGCGCGATTTCGAGGCGACGCTCGTCGGTGTGGATGCCTCGACACTGACTGCGGGCGCGATGCTGAGCCGCTTCCGCTCTGATGCGCACAACAATTTTATAAATTTCAACAATGAGGAGTACGATGCCGCCTATGAGGAAGCGCTCGCTGCGGAGGCAGTGATGGACGACGACAAGGCAACGGAGGCTTACAAGAAGTGTGAGACGATCCTTGCCGAGACGGCTGCAAATGTCTATATCCAGGATATGTGCGAGCTGGTGGCAGTCAGAAAGGGCTACACGGGCTACACGTTCTATCCTCTGTATATCCAGGATTTTTCGAAGCTGGATGTGCAGTGATCCAATAGTTTAGATTGATCTGACAGTTCAGTACGGACAGAGATAGCGTTCATAAAATAGAAAGCAAAAGGTATAGGAATAAAAGGAGACGGGGATATGAGATACATTGGTAAAAAGCTTGCCGCAATGATGATCACGCTTTTGTGTATCTCGTTCCTCGTCTATCTTGCTTTTGACCTGATACCGGGAGATGCGGCGCTCGCCGCGCTCGGCACGGACGCCACACCGGAGAGCCTCGCGGCGCTGCGGGAACAGCTGGGGCTGAACAGGCCGTTCCTCCAGAGATATCTGGAATGGCTGGTGCACTTTATCGGCGGTGATTTCGGCACGTCATACAAGTATCATATGCCTGTTGCGGACATGATCGTGTCCAAGCTGCCGATCACGGTCATCATGGCAGTCATTTCTTTTTTGATCATGGCAGCAGTCTCGCTGCCGATCGGGATCTACACAGCAAAACACAGCGGAAAGAGGGTCGACCGCATTGTCACGGCGGTCAACCAGATCGTGATGTCAGTGCCCCATTTTTTTATGGGAATACTGATCACATACTTTTTTGGACTGATCTTAAAGTTTTTCACACCCGGGGGATTTGTGTCCTATGAGACGGATTTTCTGGGATTTCTCGCGTATATTATTTTTCCATGCGTCGCGATCGCGCTTCCAAAGATCGCAATGTCGGTAAAAATGCTGCGGAGCTCCTGCATCGAGGAGGCGAAAAAAGATTATGTGAGAACGGCTTACAGCAAGGGAAACAATACCAACAAGGTTTTATATAGACATGTGCTGCGCAATGCCATGATACCGGTGATCACCCTGTGGGGCATGACACTGGCGGACATGCTCGTGGGTAGTATTGTGATCGAGCAAGTGTTTAATATTCCGGGTATAGGGCGCATTCTCCTGACTTCCATATCCTACAGGGACTATCCTGTGGTGGAGGCGATCATCGTGCTGATCGCATTTGTGGTGATCGCGACGAACTTCATTGTCGATGTGGTCTACCAGCTCGTCGATCCGCGCATCAGCGTGCAGGAATAGGGAGGTTTTTGATGAAAAGAAGGAAGCAGTATTCTCCCAATCTCATACTGGGTTTTGTGATAACAGGTATCATGCTGCTGATGATACTGGTCGGATTCGTGTACACGCCTTATGACATCACGAAGATGGACAGCACCGCGAAGCTGGCAGCGCCTTCGCTTGCGCACCCGATGGGGTGTGACAATTTCGGCAGGGATATCTTTTCGAGGGTGCTAAAGGGCATGGGCAACACGTTTGTGATCGCGGCGGCGACGGTGGCGATCGGGACGATGAGCGGTGTCGTCATCGGTGCATTTACCGGATATTTTGGCGGCTGGCTGGACGAGGTGCTGATGCGCGTCAACGATGTGGTGTTTGCGTTTCCGAGCATTTTGCTGGCGCTGGTGTTCGTCAGCCTCTTCGGAACGGGCAAGTACAATGTCATCGCCGCGCTCGGCATCGCATTCATACCAAGCTTTGCCCGCATTGTCCGCGGGGAGTTCATCAAGTACCGCGAGATGGATTATGTGAAGAGCGCAAGGCTTGCCGGCGTGCCAGAGCTTCGCATCATCTTTGTGCATATCCTGCCCAACACGATGCCGGTGCTGATGTCCTCGGTGATGATCGGCTTTAACAACGCGGTGCTTGCTGAAGCGGGGATGAGTTATCTGGGCATCGGCGTGCAGCCGCCTAGCGCGAGCCTTGGCAGCATGTTGTCTGAGTCGCAGACTTATCTTTTTTCTGCGCCGTGGTACGCGGTGTTTCCGGGGCTGATGATCATACTGATGGTGCTGGGGCTGTCGCTGCTGGCGGACAGGGGCAGACAGCAGTGATGGGAAGGATTATGAGGATAGCAGTCTGTGAAGATGAGAGCGTGGTCAGAGAGGATATCGTGAAGCTGATGCAAAAGTATCAGCCGGATGCCGATGTCACCGCATTTGCATCGGGTGAGGAATTGCTGGAAGCGGGAATGCAATATGACATCGTATTCCTTGATATTCTGTTTGATGACAGGATGTCCGGCATACAGACCGCCAGAAGCATCAGGGAAAAACAGGAAAATGATGAAAATCGAAAGAGCATCATCGTCTTCATAACCGGTTATCGGGAGTACATGGAGGAAGCGTTTGATGTCAACGCGTTTCATTATCTGCTCAAACCAGTCAGTGAGGACAGGTTTGCACAGGTATTAGACCGCGCGTGGAAAGAGCAGTCCGCTTATATTGAGAGTGCCAACAAGAAAGTCCTCGTCCATACGTCAGGCGGCGTGACGGAGGGCTATGGCAAGATGGAGCGCCTTGAGGCGGAGCTGGATGGGTATTTTTACCGCTGTCACAGGTGCTGTCTCGTCAACATGGAGAAGATCTCCGCCTACAGCACAGACATCATACGCACTGGACGCTGAGCCGCAGCGTGTGGTGCGCATTATATTTTGTCAGCCAGATCCTCATCACCGGTCTGGCTGATATTGTCAAAATACCGCTGGCCGGCACGGTCGTGCGCATAGTCCTGCAGATTGCAGTCCTGCTTTTGATGCAGGCGTTTTTCTTTTATCCGGCAGAACAGCGGATCGACGCCTATGACATGGCGATCATTCTGAGCAATGCCCTTGAAAATGCGATAGCCGCCTGCGAAAAGGTGGATGGAACGAGGGAGATCTGCCTGCACGCCTATCGAAAAGGAAGTCTGTTTTTCATCGAGATCTGTAACGATTTCTCCGGCGGGATCAACATCGACAGCAACACAGGACTTCCTGTCAGCACCAGGCAGGACACACAGTATCATGGGATCGGATTGTCCAACATCCTTCGATGTGCGAGAAAGTAATTCCTGCTTGTTGTCATGCTGAATACAGACTTTTCACACCCAAAATAAAGTCGTTCGCGCTGTAATCGTTAAGAAAAGCTGTGCGCATGTCGATAAACAGAGCATATGAAGTGAGCTTTTGAAAGATGATAAGGGGAGGTAAGACTGTATGATGTAAATTTGCGGCAGTTATAGAACTTACCGCGCCAATGCAGCGCGCTGCCTCAGGAAGGAGACAGGCAGGGGCGACGAGCAGGCATATTATGAAAAACTGTGCAGAAAATTCTCACAGATATCGAGCAACGCAGACGGCGGTGTGCTCACCAGCAGTGAAAATAAGATTGTCTGAAAGGGATGGCAGTTGATCCGAAGTTTGCTGAGCAGATTGAAAAGGATATCGCAGGCATACCGCAGGCGCACAGGCAGATGTATGCGCAGGCAAAAATGGACGGCATGGAAATACACGGTTTTGCAGTGTTCCGGCAGCGGCGCTACAAGGACGAACGGCAGTGGAAACGGCAGCGCAGCGGCTGGCATGAAAGCGGGAAACAGACAGTGGAACAGAACACACAGAGAAAAAGAGAAGTTTATCCAGGAAGCAGCCAGAAAGCGTACAGAGAAAAAAGAGGCAGAGGAACAGCTGCTGGACTTGAAGGCATAGCATTTCTGGCAGTTCTTTAAGGAGAGAAGGAGTAAGTCGTATGCAGGTTGACATAAACAATAAGAACCCATTTCCGAAGATAATATTTGATATGAAGCCAGGTGAAATGAGAAAGGTTCTGTCGGACAAAATGCATTCGGGCGCGGCTGATGCGCAGGGGGCATTTCGCAGTGGCAGCGCGGCCGTTCCGTCAAAGGAAGAGAGGGCGGCGCTCGAGGAACGTTGGTCACATACAGTGATACATGGCACGATGGAGTTTTTTGAGGTATCGGGAAGCATGCTGAAAGGCAACTACGACTACAGTGATATCATCAACGCGAAAGGTTTAGCTTATGCAAAACTCTATGCTGAGATCCAGAAGCGGCATGCAGATCCGAATGTGAAATGGTACAAGTCTGTTGGCGGGGCGGAGCTGACCCTGGAGGAGGAGCTCGAGTGGCTCGACAACGAGTTTGAACAGCAGATCGCATGGGAAAAATCGTGTGCGAAATCCGCCGCCGAAATACAGAAATACTGCCGCGCAGAAATTCCCGAAGTGCCCTATGAGGAGATCGAGGGCATCGAGGACGATCTCTACGAGGCGAGAAACCGCTACCTGGACTTGTATCACAAGGACAACACAAATCTGGTGCTGCAGAATTTTTGCTTTCACAGTGTGCGGTCATTCAGATGGCCGGTTCTGGAATAAGCGGCATAAAATATGGAGTATAATATACGGATTCACGGTTCCTTAGAAAGGGAGGATTATGAAAATGACAGCAAACATAGCAGAAAGACACTCACAGATGCAGTGCGAAAAGTATGCCGTCGACGCAGACAGGCTTGCACAGAGGTTGCAGCAGAAAAAGGAGGATCAGCCGCCATCGGCCGACAGGAGCGGAAGAGATACCGTGGAAATTTCGGAAGATGCCCGCCAGGCGCTGGAGGCGCTGCGAAATCGGGATCACATAGAGATCGCGGGTACAGTCGAGCCGGACAGGTTCTGTATGGAACAGAAAGTCTTTGAGGAGTATGAGCAGGCAGTGATGGCGGAACAGAGGGAAAAAGTGACAAGCGGGAACTTTGACCGCCACGTAGACAAGATGGTGTCCGCCTATCAGAAAATGAAAAAGGATATCGAGGAAAAGTACGCCGATGCGGACGAGGACAAAAAGCAGCAGCTCGAACTGTTGGATAAAGCCTATGAAAGCCACAGTAAACTGATGGCAAAACATACAGAAACGATGTATGATCTGACGGATTTCACCCCGCAGATCACATACCATTCCAGCAAACATGTCACAGAACAGCAGGTACAGACCAAGCCTGACAAACTGTCTCTCTCTGGCAGGTATGAGAAGGGAGCGATCCGGGATCATGCATACAATACATTCATGACTGCCATCGGCAAAGGCGGTACAGCATCGCAGGGAAAGGAGGATCTGAACCGCATCTGGGATTATTATGCAGCATCGAGGTAAAACAGCGAAAAAACAGGAATGTCTCAAGAGAAGACATTCCTGTTTTTTTACTGCACAGTTTCGTGAAAAAGAACTATGCCGCTACACCGTCACGGAGAATCCGTCATACGCGGTCATAAATCCGCCAGCGGCTGCCAGCGCGGAGAGCTCGTCGTGCAGCGGGCAGCAGCCGTGTGAGAAGTGCGTGATGACAAAAGTGGTGGCGGCGTCCGCACATCCGGCTTGGAGCATCTGTTCGCGGATTGCAAAGCATCCTTCCTGATTCAGATGTCCTGTATATGCGCCGCCGGTGCCCATCGTGCAGTCGAGGCTCACCAGGTCAAAGTGCAGGGGGCGGATCGCATCCCATGTCTCGGGGCAGATCGAGCCAGTGTCGTTTCCGTAAAAGATCGTCTTGCCGCAGCTGTCTGACACCGCGTAGAGCAGGCAGTTTTCCCTGGGATCGTGCACTGCTTTCAGGGGCAGGATCTGGTAGTTTCCGGAAGGGAACGGCGAGAAGGCGTGCACCTCGGAAAAGCTGACAAAGTCCGCCAGTTGCTCGGGAGACTCGGTATGGATCAGAAGATCCTCGTACATCCGGCGGCATTTTTCATTGCCGAACAGACGCAGCGCTTCGTGATCCTGGCCAAATGCATAAGGGGTCGAGCGCAGGATCAGATCCAGCGGGTGGAAGTGGTCACAGTGCGAGTGTGTCAAAAGGACGGTTTTGACCAGATCCAGATTCAGATCATACTGCAGGGAATGGCAGAACGTATCGGGTCCATAGTCCATCAGCAGGTCGTCGTTGATGAGTACCTGCGGGCGGCTGCGGATATTCTTTCCCTTTTTGATGCGCGCAGCTTTACAGTTTTCGCATTGGCAGAAGGGGGCTGGCCACCCCTCCGCCGCTGCGGTTCCCAGATATAAAAGTTTCATGAGCAGATCTCCTTTCGCGATGTTATTCGATAAAAATATCCAGCACCCCGCTGCAGTGCGTCAGCGCGTTCCGCGAGAGCACTGCGGCGCCGGGGCGGTAGGGGTTGTGCGCGGTCTGCGCTGACAGCTCCGCGCTGCCGTCCGCGATCCGCACGCGCTGTCCGGGGGCGTTTTCCGCGTTGGTGTGGAACCGGAACGTGACGGTGCGCCCGAAGCAGTCATAGCGGAGCCGGAGTCCGTCCGCCTCTGCCGGAAGAACAGGATCCAGTGACAAGGTGTCTGCTGTCAGCCGGATGCCCAGTATGTTCTGGATGACCTGGCGGATATAGATGCCCGGACCGCTGGAGTACAGTCTCCATCCGCCCTTCACGCCGATCTTGCCGGACTTTAGCAGATGAAACTCCTCGGCGTAGCGGTAGCGGTCGGGATAGGCGCCGTCGGAGCTGCTAAAGTAGAGATTGCTCTGGCGGGCGTGTGCGTTTGGCACGCTGTCCTGGATCAGGATCGGGTTGATGGGGAACAGGGAATCCCACGCTTCGCGGGCATCGCCGAGCTTTGCCATCGCCTCGATGTAGCGGATGTGCGCGTGGGTGTACTGCAGGCTGATCTCCCGCCCGACGTTGGCTGCCTGCTCCGCGCGCCGGAACAGATGGCTGACACCGCCGTTATAATCTGCAGGCCGGTCCATCAGACGCACGCCATCCGGACATTTGAGCCGGTTTCTGATGATGTCCGCGTTGCGTGACGCCTGCTCCGGGCTGGCAAGCTCCGCGATGATACTGCGCGTCATCGGCAGCAGGCGGTAGTGGATGCCAGTCACTTCATCGCAGGGGTGCAGCATGTAGGTGTAAGTGTCACCGCAGTCCAGAAAGCCCGCGATCACATCCTCTTTGATCAATATGGTCTCAAAGGCGCTTTTCACCGCGGCAGCCAGCGTACTGCACTGGCTGGACAGCTCAGAAGCATGCTGTCGTGTGGATGGATCTGATATGTCATCGGCTGCAGCGCGCAGACTCCGGCTGAGTGCACAGAAGGTCTGATAGGCGAGTGCGACAGTCCATGCACTGACAAGGCGCTGCTTTAGATTTTCCTTTGCCGGCTGCAGCGTGTCGTCCCAGTCGCCTCCGGCGTAGGTGATCAACCCGGTGTCGCCGATCATCCTGGTCTCCAGGATGTTGGAGAGAGCAAGATCGATGTGCGACAGGAGAGAGCTTTCCGTGGTCTCGCCGTCGTAGGGGATCTGCGCCTCCAGAAGGGACACATCGCCGGATGCTGCGAGGTAATCCGCCACGCATTTCAGAGGCCAGAAGATCACGTCGCCGTGGCACTCCCCTGGATTGATGGAATAGCGGTCAAACATGAACCATTGCGGCCACTCCCTTGTCTCGCGGTTCTGATGGGAGAAGATGTTCAAAAGGACTGCACGCACCAGTTCGTAGTGCTGTGTTGTCAGGAACAGCTCGATCGGCCCCTGGCAGATATCGCGCGTTCCCCATGCCGCGCCGCCGGGCTGCTCCAGACCGTGGGGCATGGAGAAATGGATCATGGCGTTGTGTGCGTACCACCAGACTGTCTCGTTCAGGATGTCAGCCTGTTTCCATGCGACTGCGGGTGTCAGGCAAAAATGGTTCATCAGCCCGCTGTAGTAGTCGAGGCACGCGCGCTTTTCCTGCGCGAAGGAGTACCCTGCGGGGCGCTCGTCCCCGTCCGCTCCAAGATATCCGCGAACGATCACACAGAACGAGGATTTTGCGTCGATGGAGAGCGTCAGGAACGTCTCGTCAAAGGGGGTGTCATCCTCGAAGAAGATGCGGTCGTCGCTGGCGGTAAAGCTGCAGTCCGGGAGTGTCATGTCATAGTGTAGGCCGGGATAGGCATCACTGTCAAGCACAAAGCGAAAACCTTGATCGATGGGCGTGCAGATGATATCGCTGCTGTACTCGTTGCTGCCCATGACAAGCTGGCTGGTCAGGATAAAATCATAGGAGATGCCATTCCTGCTCTCCACCTCCAGGATCAGGTCGGATGCGGATGCCGCGGTGTACGCAGTTACGGATAAGATATCATCGTCCAGTTTGTAATACCAGCGGGAATAATTCATTCCCATCTCGAACAGCCCGGGAAGATTCAGCAGCCGGTAAGTGCTGCCCAGGCGGATATACAGCCGCTGCCCGCTGTTTTTCAGGAGATTCAGGGCGCCGCGCGGCGTGGACAGCAGCTTGTGGAGATCGGTGTTGCCGATCACGACGTGGCTGTTGAAGATGCCGTACATATACTGGGTGGAGGATATCAGCGCACTGTCGACGGCGTGCAGGTTTGGCGGCGTGATGACGATCGTCCCATGCGGGCGCTCCGTCAGGCACTCCTTGTCCTTCGTCACGACGTGGGCGTGGTCATCCGCAAAAAAGGATAGCAGTGTGCTGCCCCTGTGTTCTTCCAGGTTCCGTTTGGGGAACAGTGCGTCAATCTCCGCAGACGAAAAGGAATCAGATGAAACCGGGAAGTCGAACATACTTTTGATAGTCACGGCGGTGAGCGCCTGCATAGGTTCTGCGGGCTGGAGCGGTGTGCGGTACGCCGCCATGATCTCCTCCTGGTATGCGGCTTTTGTGACTGCGTCGGGGTGATCCTTTTGGAAAAAGCCGTAGAAGGAGAGCGTTTTGGTTCCGCTGACACATAGTTTTTCCGTCTGCAATCCGGTGTAGGCAAATTCGTACTGCAGGTTCAGATCCGCAAGGTTTCCACAGAGCGCTGCCGGAATGCCGGTTTCCTTGCTCGAAAGTCCGAAGAACTGCATACCGTCAGTGGAGTAGTGCGCGGCGCCGGCGCCGATGACACCCTGCTGCAGGTAGGGAAAACGCCCCGCTGCAGGCATGTTCTGCCGTGAGCAGACCACATAGCCGTTCGCACCGCAAAAAACACTGTGTCCAAGGTACTGGGAGACATAGGACTCGTTTGTGTAGACATTATTCTCGGAAGTGACGCTGATGTCCTGACCGTAGATGACGTCGACAGTCTGACCGCAGCCGGTGAGCGTGATATCCCAGAACCAGCAAGCTGATACAGGGCGGAAGGTCACGGTGTACTCGATATCCTCCGCACGGCCTCTGTACTGCAGGCAGTTCCCTCCATAGAAGAGTGTGCTGGCGGAGCGGATCCCGAGCAGGGGGTAGCTGCTGCTTCCCTGCTCGTGGTAGATCCGCAGATAGATGTTGTTGAGTGAGCCGTCCCTAGCATTTCCGCGGAACTGATTGATGAGGATGCTGCCCTGCGTGAAAGTGAAGACATCACCTGTGGGCAGGAAGGTGTAGCAACAGTCATGCGGATCCTTTTGCTGCTTGATTGTGAGAAAACGATTCATTTTTTTCTTTATTTCTTTCATAAAGGCAAGTCCTTTCTGGTTTATATTTGTAAAATAATCTGTTGATACTTATGGAAACGTTTTCTTTTATGACAAAGCAAAATGGGAATTGAGCCTTCGTACTTTGATTATAAGTTGCCTTGTGTGGAATGTCAACATAAAGATGGAAAAGAACAGCGGAGATATGCAATAAATGACAATTAATTGGGAAATATCAGGATGGGTTTTGTTATTAATGCACAGCAGATGCACAAAAACAATCTGAAAAAAGGATAAAATATGCATTGTAAAATATAGATAAAAAGCAAGCTGGATTTATGGCAAAAGTGATAGGTTGACATTCAATACAGAATGATTTATGATAAATATGTTGAAATAAATGGAAACGTTTTCTGAAAATCGCAGAAAATAGGTGGTACACATCTGACTTCCGGCACATTCAGACACACTCTGGGAAAAGTGCCGGAGCCTGTCAGAAGAATGGAGGGATGGTATTGAAAGTGAAACGGGGGTTTCAGGACTTCTTAAAGGAAGTCAAAAAGAACTGGGTGTTGTTTCTGATGCTGGTTCCGGCGATCGCATATTTCATTATATTTAGCTATGTGACAATGCCCGGCGCCTATGTAGCATTTGTAAACTATAACCCGAACAAGGGAATATTTGGCAGTGATTTTGTCGGTTTCAAGAATTTCGAGTTCCTGATCAGAAATGGAGATTTGGTGAGAATCACGAAAAATACCCTTCTCTACAACGGCGTGTTTCTGCTGATGAGTCATTTGATCCAGATCGTGCTGGCAGTCATGCTCTCGGAGATCATGAACAAGATCTTCAAAAAGATCTCCCAGTCGGTCATTCTGCTCCCGCATTTCATCTCCTATGTAGTCGTCGGCGTTTTTGCCTACAATTTCTTTAATTTTGACAACGGTTTTATCAACTCGCTGTTGGTCAATATGGGGCTGGAGCGCATTTCCTTCTACTCCACGCCGGGGGTATGGAAATACATTATCGTGTTCTTCTATATATGGAAGACAACCGGTTACGGCATGATCGTCTACATGGCGGCGATCACCGGCATCAGCAGTGAGATCTACGAGGCGTGCTACATCGACGGGGCAAGCCGCTTCCAGCGGATCCGTTATGTGACGCTGCCGCTGCTCAAGCCGACATTTATCCTGCTGGTCCTGTTTGGATTAGGCGGCATTCTGCGCGGTTCGTTTGACCTGTTCTACAACCTCATCGGAACGAACTCGCTGCTCTACGGGCAGACGGACATTATTGACACTTACGTATACCGAAGTCTGGTGGGATCGTTCAACTTTGCTTCCAGTGCGGCGGTAGGATTGTACCAGTCGGTATTCGGCCTGATCTTCGTCATGGTGATCAACCTGATCGTGCGGAAGGTCGAGCCGGAGAGTGCACTGTTTTGACAAGGAGGGGATCATATGGGACAGGGAAAAAAAGAAGCTGAGCCTGCTTCTAAGATTAAGATGGGAAAGAGCAACAGGATGCTTTCTGTTGTGTGTTATGTGGTGGTTGGATTGTTTGCCGTTGTGTGCCTGTTTCCGTTTGCGCTGATGATCACATCCTCCTTTATGACGGAGAAGGAGATCGTCAGTGAGGGGTACAAGCTGTTCCCGAAGGAGTGGACGGCTGCCGCGTACACGTATCTGCTCGACAATCCAAGGAAGCTTCTGGACGCGTACAGGACGACGATACTGATCACTGTTATCGGCACGGTTCTGGGACTTGTGATCATGTCGATGGCGGGGTATGTGCTCAACCGCAAGGATTTCAAATACAGGGGATTTTTCTCGTTCATGATCTACTTTACCACGCTGTTTTCAGGCGGACTTGTGCCTACATATATCCTGTATGTCAGGTACTTGAACCTGAAGGACAATATCTGGGCGATGATACTGCCGGGACTTGTGAGCGCGTGGTCTATCTTTCTGATGCGCAACTTCATGAAGTCGATCCCGGATGAGCTGTACGAGTCCGCGACGATGGACGGTGCAGGGCCATTTACGATCTATCTCAGGATCTTCATGCCGCTGGCGATCCCGTCGCTTGCGACAGTGGGATTGTTCCTGGCGCTGGGCTACTGGAACGAGTGGTACAATGCCAGCCTTTACATAGACACGGCGTCCAAATATCCGCTGCAGTACTATCTGCAGAAGATGATCAACCAGACGAGCATCGAGGCGCTGACCAACGCGGGACACGTGATCGACGCGGGCATGGTTCCCACGCAGTCCGTGAAGATGGCGACTGCCGTGCTGACGACAGGACCGATCATACTGCTCTATCCGTTTGTTCAGAAATATTTTGTCAGCGGACTGACGGTCGGCAGCGTGAAGGGATAAGACTGAGCTTTTAAAACATTTGTTGGAAAAATTTGCCTTTACTTTTTAGGTAAAGGTTGATAAAATAAGGAGGATAATATGAAACTAAGAAAGCAGAAATTAAGGAAAGTTACATCTACGATCATCAGTGCAGCCATGGCGGGCACACTTCTGGCAGGCTGCGGCGGCGACAAGGCGCCTGCCCAGAATGCGTCCGATCAAAACGCATCAGACACAGGCACTTCGGGCGACGCAAAGGACAGTGCGAGCACAGTGCAGGCTGGCAGTCCCGATCTCTCTGAGCATGTCACACTGACCTTCTATCTATATGGCTCTCCGGGGGCGGCGAACGAGGACATTCTCAAGGAAATCAACACAAAGCTCACGGCGGATATCAACACTTCTGTCGAGGTCAAGTACATTGACTGGGGCGATATCAACACAAAGTATCCGCTGCTCTGGGCATCCGGCGAGGAGTTTGACATGGCATACGCTTCCATCAACACGGCAGTTCCTTTTTACACGCTGGCAAAACAGGGGTCTCTGTACGATATCTCCGGAATCCTGGACAGCTGTGCGCCTGTGCTGAAGGCGGCGATCGATGATGCGGGCTGGGCGGCAGCCTCCACCACAGAGGGGATCTTTGGCGTGCCAAGCCTCGGGGCTGGTTACAATGTATATGGGTTTGTCTACAACAAGGCGAACTGCAAGGCGTGGGGCATTGACGAGGTGACAGATCTCGCGTCTATGGAGGCGTACTGTGATGCGTCTGTGGCGAACGGTATCTATCCGATCAACGGCAACCCGGAGGTTGCGATGGACTTCTACCATATGCTGGAGGGAATGACAGGAAACTGGGTTCCTGCACCGGGCATAGCGACCAGCGAGATGTATCTGATGTGCACGGACTACAACAATTATGAGGAAGTGGTGCACCCCGCGTTCACGGACGAGTTTGAGGCGTTTGTCATCAAGCTGGATGAGTGGGAGGGAAAAGGATACTGGCCGACAGACATCATGTCCGCTTCCACGGGTGACAAGGATATGTACAAGAACGGGCAGAGCAGTTCGTACATCACGCACATGGCGGACTGGACGGGCAACTTTACGGCGATTCACGGACAGCTTCCGGATCAGGATGTCGATGCATGGTACTTTGCGCAGGACAATGACAAGGTACTCAAGAGTTCTCCGGCGCAGGATCTGACAGTCATCAACGCAAACTGCAAGTATCCGGAGCGGTGCCTGATGGCGATCGAGAAGTTCATGACAGATGAGTCTTACTACAGACTGTGGCAGAACGGTATCGAGGGGCGCCAGTATGAGATCGTGGACGGTTATCTGGAGAAGCCCGCTTCCTTTAACGAGGACGTGGATGGCGGCGGATTCTCCGCGTGGGCACTCAGCAACACAGAGTTCAAGATTCCGCTCAAGGTAGAGCATCCGAGCCGCTATGAGAAGATCGCGGAGTGGGAGGCGCATCATATCAATGATCCCTACACGGGTTTCAGTTTCGATGATGCCAATGTCAAGGCAGAACTGTCGGCGATCTCCAACGTAAACTCGACGCTCGGCATCCAGCTGATGCTCGGCAAGACGGACGATGTGCATGCCGCGCTGCAGCAGTACAGGGATCAGTTAAAGTCGGCAGGGATCGACACAGTGATCGAAGAATTAAAGACACAGCTTCAGGCATTTACGCCTGTCAAATAAGAAACTGTAAAGAGCATGGGACATCGCGCAGAGGATTTCCGTGGAGGGACAAGGACGGGGCTGCAGTAAGTTTGCAGCCCCGTTTGTGCACGCAGGCACCCATAGGAGACTTGGTTTTATGGGAGGAAGAAATGGCGAATATCAACATTAAAGACATTGCAAAGTTATCGGGCGTGGGGATCGCCACCGTTTCCCGCGTCCTCAACCAGACGGGCTACGTGAGTGAGAAGACGCGGAAAAAAGTCCTGGATGTCATTAATGAATACAATTATATTCCAAACAACAATGCGCGGAATCTGAAACTGACACAATCAGAGAACATTGCATTGTTTGTGAAGTACATTTCAAATCCCTTTTTTGAGAAAATGATCGAGATCATCCAGCAGGAAGTGGCGTCGAGGGGATATCCCCTGCTGATCCAGAATGTGGACGAAAATTCGGATGAGCTGGATGTCGCCATCAGCGAATCGATGCAGCGCAATCTGTGCGGGCTGATCATCATGGGCGGTTCCTACTCCTCCTACACAGAGGCGAAGTTCCGTCAGCTTGGCACACCATGCGTGCTGCTCACGGTCAACTCCGAGGGAAATGTGGACCCGACCCTGTACTCGAGCGTCACCATCAACGACGAGCTGGAGGGGTATCGCGCGACCAACTATCTCATCGAGATGGGGCACCGCAGGATCGGCTTCCTATATAAGGACATGGAAAATGTGGTGACGCCGAACATCCTGCGCTACCGGGGATATATTCGGGCGCTGGAGGAGAACGGGATCCCGGTGGATGAGAGACTGATCGCGCCTGGTATACCCTCCTTTGGCATGGGTTTTCGCGCCGGATTTCAGGCGATGAAGGGGCTGATGCAGCGCAATCCGGACATGACTGCCGTGTTTGCATTCTCGGATGTTCTCGCGATCGGTGCGGCGAAGGCGGTGCTCAATGCGGGAAAGCAGATACCGGAGGACATCTCGGTCATTGGGTTTGACGGTATCGAGATGGCGGAATTTTACAACCCGACACTCGACACGGTGTATCAGCCGGCGACGGAGATGGCGCTCTCGGCGGTCTCGCTGCTGCACGGGATGATGAACGGGGAGCGGACACAGCACATTGTCTGTGATTCGGTGATCATGAAGCGCGGATCTGTGAAGATGCTGCGGTGAGGGCGGACAGCGGAATACATATAAAATAGTGATAGAAAGCGTTTTGGGGAGGGATCAGAATGAAGACAGAGCAGTTTCAGCTCTTGGCGGTGGGAAACAGTTTCAGCGAGGATGCGCTGTATTATATACACGATATCTGCGCGGCGGCAGGGGTGTCCTGCAGGGTGGTCAACCTCTACATAGGGGGCTGCAGCCTGCAGCGGCACTGTGAGAACGTGATATCGGGAGAACAAGTGTATGAATATCAGTGCGACGGGCATTTTGACGGGCGGATGGTGTCCCTGCAGGAGGCGCTTGCGGAGGAGGCGTGGGACTATATCCTGATGCAGCAGGCAAGCCACGACAGCGGGCTCTGGGAGACGTACGAGCCATGGCTCTTTCGGCTGGCAGGGCATCTGCGGCAAAGCTGCCCCGGCGCGGAGATTCTGCTGCACAAGACCTGGGCGTATGAGCAGGACAGCACGCACGAAGCGTTTGGGCGCTATCACTGCAGCCAGCAGGAGATGTACGAGGCGCTGTCAGGCTGTTATCAGAAGGCGGCTGCGCAGCTTGGCGTGCGTATGGTTCCGAGCGCGGATGTGATCCAGGCAGTGCGCAGGGAACCCGGTTTTCGCTACGAGCGGGGGGAGCAGAGCCTGTGCAGGGACGGGTTTCACATGCATATGACGTATGGACGTTTCCTGCTGGGGGCGTTGTTCTATGTATTTTTGACGGGCAATGATATCTGTGAGAATCCCTTCTGCCCGGACGGTGCGGAGGCGGACAAGATTAAGACCATTCGGAGGTTAGTGCGAAAAATAGTTCTAAGGCAGCAAAAAACACTGCCTAAGAACTATTAAGTTTCACACAGGAAAAACGCAAAAGACGGCGTTTTTCATTTCTATTTGAGCCGCCAAAGGCGGCATGGGGGATTAAAATGGAACAGGACAAATTGATAGCATTATTGAACGACATGACTTTGGAGGAAAAGATTGACCAGATGCTGCAGGTGAGCGGCATGTTTTACACGGATGACGGCGTGCTCACCGGTCCGGCAAACACAGCTGGCTACACGGAGGAGGAGATCCGTTTGGCGGGAAGTGTGCTGGGAACGGTGGGGGCAGGACAGCTCAAAAGGATACAGAGGGAGTATATGGAGCGGCATCCGCACCACATTCCCCTGATCTTTATGGCGGATATCATCAACGGTTTTCGGACAGTCTTTCCGATCCCGCTCGCGCAGGGGTGCACCTTTGACCCGGAGCTGGTGGAGGAGTGCGCGGCTGTGGCGGCGCGGGAGTCTGCCGCCGCGGGGCTTCATCTGACGTTCTCGCCGATGGCGGATCTCGTGCGGGATGCGAGATGGGGGCGCGTGATGGAGTCCACCGGTGAGGATGCGTGGTTGAACGGATGTTTCGCCAGGGCTATGGTGGAGGGATATCAGGGGCGCAGCGGCCTGCGGGAAAAGGGGCGGATCGCGGCATGTGTGAAACACTTTGCAGGATACGGCGCGCCGACAGCCGGGCGGGATTACAATACGGTAGAGCTCTCGGAGCGCACGCTGCGCGATGACTATCTTCCGGCTTACAGGGAGGCGATCGACGCCGGTGCGGCGACTGTGATGACCAGCTTCAACACGCTTGACAGAGTGCCCTCCTCTGCGAACCGCAGGCTGATGCGCGATATCCTGCGCGGAGAGATGGGCTTTGAGGGCGTGCTGATATCGGACTGGGCGGCGATTGAGGAGCTGTGCAGCCACGGCGTGGCGAGAGACAAGGAGGAAGCCGCGCGGCTTGCGCTGGAGGCCGGTGTGGATATCGATATGATGACAAACTGCTACTGCAAGCACCTCAAAGAACTGGTGGAGTCCGGAGCGGTCAGCGGCGCACTGATCGACGAGGCAGTGCTGCGGATCCTGAAACTGAAAAATGACCTGGGACTGTTTGAGAATCCGTACAAGGATGCGGACGAGCAGGAGGAGAAGGTTCTGGCGCTCTGCGATGCGCACCGCAGGACCGCGCGGCGGATGGCGGCGGAGTCGTTTGTATTGCTGAAAAATGACGGCATACTGCCGCTTGCAGGGGAGCGGACCGCGTTTATCGGCCCCTATGTGGCTAACGCGGAGATATACGGTGCCTGGTCGATGTTTGGAACGCCGGAAACGACTGTTTCCATAGAGCAGGGCGTAAAGAACAGGGGCTGCGGACAGACGTATTTTGCGGAGGGCTGCATGTTGTCGGCGGATCTTGGCAGATCGGAAGAGGCAGCCGGGAAGCTTCTGCGGGAGGCTGTGGAGCTGGCGAAGAAGGCGGACAGGGTGGTGCTGGCGCTTGGCGAACACCGTCTGCAGTCCGGGGAGGCGGCAAGCCGCGCGGACATCACGCTCCCTGACTGCCAGATGGAACTGTTCCGCCAGGTCTGCGCAGTGAACAAAAATGTTGTCGCTGTGATTTTCAGCGGCAGACCGCTCGATATCAGGGAGATCAGCAGGCAGGCAGCGGCAGTGCTCGCAGTCTGGATGCCGGGCACGGAGGGCGGAAACGCCATTGCGGATGTGCTGTTTGGCGATGTGAACCCATCGGGCAGGCTTTCCATGAGCTTTCCATACAGTGTGGGGCAGGTTCCGATATTCTATGGGCAGTTTCGAACAGGCCGCCCGTACATAGAGGGGACGGAGGAGAAGTATGTCTCCCGCTATCTCGATATTCCGAACAGACCGCTATATCCCTTTGGCTATGGTTTGTCCTACACCACGTTTGCGATCGGACCGGTGCAGCTTAGTGCGCAGCAGATGAGGCGGACGGACAGGCTGCGCGTGACCGTGACTGTGAAAAATACCGGAACAGTGAGCGGCAGCGAGGTAGTGCAGATGTATCTGGCGGATGTGAACGGCAGCGTGGCGCGCCCTGTGAGGGAGCTGAGGGGCTTTTGCAAAGTCCGTCTCGAGCCGGGCGAGGAGCGCGAGGTCTGCTTTGAGATCACGGAGGAGATGCTGCGCTTTCATGATATCCACATGGACTATGTGAGTGAGCCCGGAGCGTTTCATGTGTTTGTCGGGGATTCCAGTGAGACGGAGAACGGGGCGGCGTTCGTGCTGGAGTAAAACGTGTTCCAGGGACAGGCGCATGGCGGACTGAAGTAAATAGGGTGGCTGCAGTATACAATAGTAGGGAAATAACTGATCTTTCAGCTTATTTCCCTCTTTTTTGCGCACGGGTGCCCGGCGCCCGATCATGGAAAAGGTCATTCCCTGATCGATATATACACAAACACCCAGAGGAAATTTGTCAGCAGAGGCTGGCAGGGCAAAAAAATATGTTGACAGGGGTGCGCCGCTGTGTTAAGCTGATACTACGTTAGACGTAGCAACTATAGTCGTAGCAACGACAGCCGTTGCATTGTCTGTCGTGGATCATGGGACAGGAGATTGGGAAGGAGGTTTTTCATGAGCAGCATCAGCAGCGACATCATACGCGGGTACAACGACACGATGATCCTGTATCTGTTGTGGGATGCGCCGTCGTATGGATATGAGATTTCGAAACAGATCAAAAGGCTGTCGGAGGAAAAGTATGTGATCAAGGAAACGACACTTTATTCCGCCTTCACGCGGCTGGAGAAAAACGGGTTTGTCGAGTCCTTCTCCGAGCATGTCACAGTCAGCGGAAAGCGGAGGACGTATTACAGGATCACAGAGCAGGGCAGGCAGTACTACCGTGAGAAATGTGAGGAGTGGACGCTGACAAAGGAAGTTGTGGAAAAGTTTGTCAAGGAGGGTGTGTGAGAGAATGGAGACGATCAGAAATTATCTGGAGACAATGTTTGCGAGGCTTCCCAACACGTTTGAAGTGCAGAAGGCAAAGGATGAGCTGTGGCAGATGATGGAGGACAAATACGCAGAACTTATCGAGGACAAAAAGACCGAGAACGAGGCGGTCGGCATCGTGATCTCCGAGTTTGGGAACCTTGATGAGCTGGCGGACGAGCTTGGCATCAGCAGTTTTGTGATACAGGAGAACCGCAGGACAGCCGACGGGTTTCGGAACGTGACGCTCGCGGAGGTCAAGGACTACCTTCACGATAAGACGCGCGCGGCGTATGCCGTTGCGCTCGGTGTGTTCCTGTGCATCGTCAGCATCTGCGGATATTTGCTGAATTTTGGCTGGAGCTGGCGCGTCAGGAACGTCTTTGCCGTGAGTTTTATGTTTTTGGCGGTTTCAGCCGCGGTCGGTTTGTTTTTGTTTTCAAATTATATCATGGGAAGATGGAAGTTTCTCGGGGAGAGGGCGTGCAGTGTGGATTTTGCGACGGCGGAGTATGTGCACAGCCAGAGGGAAGGCTTTCGCGTGACACGCTCGATGATGGTCACGATCGGTGTTATTCTGTGCATCCTGAGTGTGCTTCCGGTGGTCATTGTAAACAGTCTGTTTGGCTGGAGCAGTGGTTTTGGGGTGCTTCTCATGCTGGTGATCATAGGGATCGGCGTCTTTCTGTTCGTGGCAGCAGCGAACGTGAATGCGGGTTTTGCGACAATCCTTTCACTGAACGCAAGGGGCACCGTGGGGGCAAGTTTTGTCCCGTCACAGAAGCAGGTGACATACAAAAACGAGAGGATCTCACAGGTGATGTCTGTCTATTGGCAGACAGTGACATGCATCTATCTGTGCTGGAGCTTTTTGACTTTTGACTGGCACATCACATGGATCGTGTGGGTGGTCGCGGCGCTGGTGCAGCAGATCATCAAAGCGTTGTAGGGAGGAGGAAATGTGCATGAAGAGAAGTGTATGGATCATGATCATCACGGTCATTACAGCCTGCTGTGTGATCGGCGGCACCTTCTATCATATTTTCAGATATGAAAAAGGTTTTTGGGGGAACGGGGAGATCACGGACATGAGTCTGGACCTGGAAGCGTTTGACGCGCTCAGCGTGGACGCAGATCTGATGGATGTGACGATCGCGGCAGGTGAGCGGTTCCATCTGAGCTGCCAGCACACAGATGGACTCGGGATCACGTATGAAGTAAAGGATGGGAAGCTCGCCATCAGGCAGAGGGCGTATCGGCGCAGATTGGGCGTCAACAATGAGTGCGTTCTGACACTGACGATACCGGAACAGACCGCGATGCGTGTGGTCGATGTGCACACGGCACTGGGAAATATCCGGCTGGAAGGGATATCCGCATCGGAGTGCGGGCTTCTGTGCAACATGGGAAGCAATACGATAAAAAAGTGCAGCTTTGACAAATCGGATCTGAATACGAACATGGGCGAGATCTCCGTCAGCGACACCGATCTCGGCGACTCGGAAGTCAACAATGATATGGGTGAGATCGATATCGATGACTGTGCGTTTGGTGATCTCGCGATCACGGCGGCTATGGGGGGCGTGACAATTGGCGCTGCGCATACGCTTGAAGACTACGATATGGAGCTTGTGGCGGATCTTGGCAGCGTGCATGTCAACAACCGCAGCGAGAGCACACATTTTCGTCAGTCCGGAGATGCGGGAAAGCTCTCGGTCAACACCAGTGTGGGCAGTGTGCGGCTGTCGTACTGAGCAGATTCTTTGTCCCGGCTCAAAATCAAAACAGGCAGTGATCCGAAGGGAGCCACTGCCTGTTTTGATGCGTCACAGACGCATCGAAAAGAGCCTCTGGATTTTTTGCGGGTGCTGTGTTAGAATAAAAGGCATATCAGTATGAAAGCGAAGGGGACAGATGGAGAATATATTATTGCAGGTAGAGAAACTGAGTATAGAGTTCCACGACCACGATGTGCCGGAGCGCGTTGTGAACCACCTCGACATGGAGCTTGCGCAGGGAGAGATCCTCGGGATCGTCGGCGAGTCCGGGTCAGGCAAATCCATGACTGCGATGGCGGTCGCGGGACTTTTGACGCGCCATGACATGGCGATGGAGGGGAAGATCGTATTTGATGGAAAGGAGCTTCTGCACGCGGACCGAGGGACGCTCAGACAGATCCAGGGAAACGACATCGGCATCGTGTTCCAGGAGCCCATGACATCGCTGAACCCGGTAAAGCGCATCGGCTGGCAGGTGGAGGAGAGCCTGCGCATACACATGCCGGAGATGGGAAAAGAGGAGCGTTACCGCCGTGTGATCAGGGCGCTGGAGGACGTGGAGCTTGACGATCCGCAGCTCGTGTACAAAAAATATCCGCACGAGCTTTCCGGCGGTATGCGGCAGCGCGTGATGATCGCCTCCGCAATGATCTGTGAGCCGAAGCTTCTGATCGCGGACGAGCCGACGACAGCGCTTGACGTGACCATACAGCTGCAGATTGTGAAGCTTCTGCAGCGGCTGAATCAGGAGAAAAACATGGCAGTACTGTTCATTTCGCACGACCTGAGTCTGGTGAAACGCCTGTGTCACCGCATCATCGTGATGCACAACGGAGATATGGTGGAGACAGGGCTGACAGAGCAAATATTCTATCACCCGAAAGAGGCGTACACAAGAGAACTGATCAGCGCGATCCCAAAACTTGAGAAGATCAGCTGAACAAAGTTTGCTATATGAAAGGAGAAAAAATGATACGGAAAGCCTCAAAAAAGGATGCAGTGACGATCGCAGGCCTGGCAGCCCTCATGTGGGACGGCCATTCGGTTGAGGAGCTGACAGATGATTTTGCAGCGCTTCTCTCCAGGGATGATGCCCGGATATTCCTGAAATACGAAAATGATATTCCCGTCGGATTCGCGCAGTGCCAGTTAAGGCACGACTATGTGGAGGGAACAGAGACCACGCCTGTCGGATATCTCGAGGGGATCTTTACGGTGGAGAGCTGCCGCAACAAAGGGTATGCCAGGGCGCTGCTGAGGGAGTGTGAGATGTGGGCAAAGGAGAGCGGATGCACGGAATTTGCCAGCGACTGTGAGATTGGCAATGACGACAGCTTCCGGTTCCACAAGGCGATGGATTTCGAGGAGGCAAACAGGATCATCTGCTTCACCAAGAAGCTGTAACGGGTGGAGGTCGGTATGGGAAATCAAGACATTTTAAAGATCAGCAATCTGAATGTGTATTATGACAATAAAAAAAATCTAGTGGACCGCCTGCGCGGGAGACAGGAAAAGCGCCTGCAGCATGTCCTGAAAAATGTGAGTTTCGACATGAAAAGAGGAGAGGTGCTGGGGCTTGTAGGGGAGAGCGGATGCGGCAAGACATCGCTCGCGAAGGCGATCCTTGGCATGCAGAGAAAATACGATGGAGAGATAGTGCTCGACTGCCCGAATCCGCAGATGGTCTTCCAGGATCCGTACGGTTCACTCAATCCATCTAAAAAGATCGGCTGGATCCTGGAGGAGCCGCTGCGCATGAAAGCACGTGCGGATCAGGACAAGAACAGCCTGACAAAGGAGGAGCGCGTCCGAAGCGTTGACAGGATGCTCGAGCGTGTGGGACTTGATGTGAAGTTAAAGGAGCACTATCCGGCAGAACTTTCCGGAGGTCAGAGACAGCGTGTCGCGATCGCGGCGGCGCTTTTGTGCGACACGGATTTTCTGATCGCGGACGAGCCGGTGTCAGCGCTCGACGTGACGATACAGGCGCAGATCGTCAGGCTTTTGCTGAAACTCCACAGGGAGCTTGGCATCTCCATTCTTTTCATATCGCATGACCTGCGCGTCGTGTACCAGATGTGTGACCGGGTGATCATCATGAAAAACGGGGAGATCCTCGAGCAGGGAAAGGTCGAGGAGGTCTATGAAAATCCGTCGACCGATTACACGCGGCTTCTGCTCGAGGCGGCGAACCTATAGCGCGCACAGGGAGCACGGCTGACTGCCGGGCAATGAGAATTTTTTCGAGGGCAGGTTCTTTGAATGAACTTCCCGGTTGGTGCGAAAGTTTGATTCTGCATGATAGATGGAGGATGTCAATAAATGCTGCAATGTTTTTATCCGAAGGAATACCTGGATTCTGCGTATCTGATCGATTTTGAAGAAAAGTATGGGCAGGGGTACAGGGGGATCATATTTGATATTGACAACACGCTGGTGCCGCATGGACTGCCGGCGGACGAGCGCGCGGAATCCCTGTTCAAACGCCTGAAAGCCATCGGCTATAAAGTCACGATGCTCTCTAACAACAAGGAAGCGCGCGTTAAGATGTTCTGCGATGCGGTGGATGCCCCCTACATTTACAAAGCGGGCAAGCCCAATCCTGCAAAGTACAGGCTGGCAATGAAAAACATGGGGACAGACGAGCACAGCACGCTGTTTGTGGGAGACCAGATATTTACCGATGTGTGGGGGGCAAACAAGGCGGGGATCTACTCGATCCTGGTAAAACCGATCCACCCCAAAGAGGAGATACAGATCGTTTTAAAGCGCTATCCTGAAAAGATCGTTCTGGCTGGTTATCGCAGGTATATGCGGAAAAAATGATGCGGTAGTACTGTGCGGGAAGCCTGCGGGCGCATCCCGTAATGGACTCCGAGAGGCTATCGTATAAAAAAGGGGGGAATGCAGATGGGGATCAATGGGAAAACTAAAGTTTATGGGATCATAGGAGATCCGGTGGAGCACACGCTCTCGCCGCTCATACACGGTATCGCGGCGGACGCACTGGGGATCGATATGGTGTATGTGCCGTTCCATGTGGCTGCGGGATGCCTCGAGGCAGCCCTGAAAGGGGCTTACGGGCTGAATATCCAGGGTTTAAATGTTACTGTGCCGTACAAGAGCGCAGTAATTCCTTTTCTGGCGAAAGTCGACCGGACCGCCATGGCGGTGGGGTCGGTAAACACGCTGGTGCGCGGCGCCTGCGGGGAGGGATTTACCGGTTACAACACGGATATGGGCGGACTCAGGCGCGCTATGAAAGAGGACGGGATCGAGCTCAGAGATGCGCAGGTCATCATACTGGGCGCAGGCGGTGTGGGGCGCGCGGTTGCATTTATGTGTGCGGACAGCGGCGCGCAAAAAATATATTTGCTGAACCGCAACGGCGCAAAGGCGGAAGCGGTGGCGGCGCAGGTCAACGGTTCTCACAGCGCAGGTGCGGGGGATTGTGTGACAGCGATGGGACTAGCCGAGTATCCGAAACTGCTGGCAGGGGCAGCGAACAGCTATATCGTGATACAGTGCACCAGCGTGGGGCTTGCGCCGGGTGTGGATGACGTGGTCATAGAGGACAGTGATTTTTACCGTCGGGTGAAGTATGGGTACGACCTGATCTACACGCCGTGGGAGACGAGGTTCATGAGGCTTGTCAAAGAAAACGGCGGCATGGCATACAACGGGTTGAAGATGCTGCTGTACCAAGGCGTTGAGGCTTTTGAACTGTGGAATGGATGCCAGGTGACAAAAAAGATCGAGGATCAAATATATCGGAGACTGTGTGAAAGATTCAAGTGAGGAACCGGCAGTATGGAGAGTATTATGGAAAATATCATTTTGACAGGCTATATGGGAAGCGGCAAGACTTCCGTCGGAAAAGACATCGCCAAATTAGTCCGGTATACGTTTGTCGATACGGACGAGATGATCGTGGAACAGCAGCGCAGGAGCATCAATGATATCTTTGCCACAGACGGTGAGCAGGCGTTCCGGGACATGGAGACGGCACTGCTGAGGCGGCTGATCGATGAGGGGCACACGCATCTGGTCATCTCGACGGGCGGCGGGATGCCCCTGCGGGCGGAGAACAGGCAGCTTTTGGCGGCGCTTGGCAGGGTCGTGTACCTGAAAGCCAGCCCGGGGACGATATATAACAGGATCCAGGGAGATACTACCAGGCCGCTGCTGCAGTGCAGGAATCCCATGAAGCAGATCGAGGAGATGCTTGCCGTGCGCGGTCCGCTGTATGAGGAGGGGGCAATGTTCACTGTCGATGTCAACAAGCTTAGACAGTCCGAGGCGGCGGAGGCGTGCATAGGATATCTGCGCAGTGCCGGCTGCGCATTTGCATGACTGAAAGAAGCATATGGATCGAATAAGAAAGGATGACATGAAAATGAAAATCTTAGTGATAAACGGACCGAATCTGAACTTTCTCGGTATCAGGGAAAAGGGCATCTATGGGACGCAGGATTACAAGTATCTGACTGACATGATACAGAGCAAGGCGGAGGAGACGGGCTGTGAGATAGAATGCTTTCAGTCCAACCACGAGGGCGCCATCATAGACAGGTTGCAGGAGGCGTATTTTGACGGCACGGAGGGCGTTGTCATCAATCCGGGCGCATTCACGCATTATTCGTACGCGATCCGCGATGCACTTGCCAGCATCACGCTCCCCAAGGTGGAAGTCCATATCTCGGACATCACAAAGAGGGAGGAATTTAGGCGCATTTCCGTCACAAAAGTGGTGTGTGACCATCAGATCTACGGGGAGGGACTGGAAGGATATCTGATGGCGATCGATTTTATCATCGCGAAATGTCAAAAATAATAGTTGAAATATTGTTGATTTTGTTATAAAATGGTTAACGGATTGTAAACGTGAAAAGTGAATATTAGGAGGAATAGTTTTTATGATATCAGCAGGAGATTTCAGAAACGGTATTACGATAGAGTATGAGAACAGCATCTATCAGATCATCGAGTTCCAGCATGTAAAGCCCGGTAAGGGGGCAGCGTTCGTCAGGACGAAGCTCAAGAACATCATCAGCGGCGGTGTCGTGGAGAAGACTTTCAGACCGACTGAGAAGTGCCCGCAGGCGCGCATCGACAGGAAAGAGATGCAGTACTTATATGCAGATGGCGATCTGTTTTATTTTATGGATACAGAGAATTATGAACAGATCGGTCTCAATGCGGACAAGGTGGGCGACGCGCTCAAGTTCGTGAAGGAGAACGAGATGGTCAAGGTGTGCTCTCACAACAATGATGTGTTTGCGATCGAGCCGCCCCTTTTTGTGGAACTTGCGATCACAGAGACGGAGCCGGGCTTTAAGGGCGATACGGCTACAGGCGCGACAAAACCCGCCACGGTTGAGACGGGCGCGACAGTGTCAGTTCCTTTATTCGTAGAGACAAACGATGTCATCAAGATCGACACCAGGACAGGCGAGTATCTGTCAAGGGTATAACTGTCTGCCCTTATCGGACTGAGATATAATAAGGCAATGGGAAAATCGTTTTACAGTACGTTTTTCTTGTTGTCTTTTTTGTGTGGAAAAAGACAGCATGAAGGAGGGGGCATATTATCAGATTGAAGAAAAAGGAGTGCAGATGACAATGGAATTTACAAATTTTACAACGCTGGTGAGAGAAGAAGTGGAGCGAAGGACGGGCGATAATTACCGGGTAAGGATCAATGATGTGCGAAAGAACAACGGTGTCGTGCTCAGAGGGCTGACGGTGATGCAGGATGACAGCAACATTTCCCCTACCATATATCTGAATAACTATTATGACGACTATGCGAACGGCAGGGCGACATTTGTCAACGTCGTCAACGATGTGATGGACACATACCACAGGAACAAAGTCAACCAGAGTGTGGATATGAGGTGCTTTCTGAACTATGAGAGTGTGAAGCACTGTGTGGTGTACAAGCTTGTCAACACGGAGAAAAACAAGGAGCTGCTCGCGGACATACCCCATATGGAGTTTCTGGATCTGTCGATCGTGTTTCAATGCATGATCGCGCAGGAGGAATTCGGCACGGCGTCGATATTGATACACAATGTGCACATGAAATTGTGGGACGTGTCTGTAGAAAAGCTGTACCAGGCGGCACGGGAAAACACGCAGCGGCTCCAGCAGTATGAGATCAAGAGCATGACAGAGATACTGCGCGAGATTGCGAGCGGGGAAGATGGGGAGTGTGACTATGACGACTGCATGGCGGGCTGCCAGGGCAGTGTTCCGATGTATGTGCTCAGCAACAAGAGCAGGGTGGAAGGAGCAGCGTGCATCCTCTACCCTGACCTGATCCGGGACTTTGCGGAGGCGGTCGGCAGCAGCTGCTATATCATCCCGTCCTCTGTCCATGAGGTGCTGCTCCTGCCCGCGGAACATGAAAAGGAGAGCGCGGAGATCAAAAGTATGATCCGGGAAATCAATGACACGCAGGTAAGTGCGGAGGAAATCCTTTCTTATTCGCTATATTTTTACGACAGGGAAGAGGGAAGGATCATCAGACTGTAGAAATAGGAAGAAAATAACATTTTTTCAAAAATTTCCTTGATAAATTCTTGACAATTAACCATATTATGTTTATCATTTATTACATGCAGTGTGCCGTTGGTCTCAACGGCACCGATGTAAAGTAACCAATTCAGTAAAGGAGAAAAGCAATGAGTAAAAAGTGGGTATATTCATTTAAAGAGGGCGACATGAGCATGCGTAATCTTCTCGGCGGCAAGGGTGCGAACCTTGCAGAGATGACAAGCATCGGACTGCCTGTACCACAGGGTTTCACGATCACGACAGAAGCTTGTACACAGTATTACGAGGATGGACGTAAGATCAACGACGAGATCATGGCGCAGGCTATGGACGGCGTTGCAGAGATGGAGAGAGTAAACGGAAAGAAGTTTGGGGATCTGAAGAATCCTCTGCTTGTGTCTGTGCGTTCAGGCGCTCGTGCATCTATGCCTGGTATGATGGATACGATCTTAAACCTTGGCTTAAATGACGAAGTGGTCGATGCGATGATCAAGGGCAACTCTGATCCCGCATTCGAGCGTTTTGTATATGATTCTTACAGACGTTTTATCCAGATGTTCTCAGACGTTGTTATGGAAGTTGGTAAGAAGTATTTTGAGCAGCTGATTGACAAGATGAAAGAGGAGAAGGGCGTTCAGTACGACGTAGACCTCACGGCAGCAGATTTAAAGACACTCGCCGAGCAGTTCAAGGCTGAGTACAAGAAACAGCTCGGAAAGGACTTCCCTTCCGATCCTGTTGAGCAGTTGAAGCTTGCGATCGAGGCTGTATTCCGCTCCTGGGACAACCCTCGTGCAAACGTATACCGTCGCGACAACGACATCCCTTATTCATGGGGTACAGCTGTAAACGTAATGCCGATGGTATTTGGCAACTTGAATGATGAGTCCGGTACAGGTGTTGCGTTCACGCGTGATCCGGCTACAGGCGAGAAGAAGCTCATGGGCGAGTTCTTAAAGAACGCGCAGGGCGAGGACGTAGTTGCAGGTGTTCGTACACCGATGCCGATCGTACAGATGGAGCAGGAGTTCCCGGAGGCATACGCGGAGTTCATCAAGGTTTGCGAGACACTCGAGAACCACTATCATGACATGCAGGATA
>CAJUES010000037.1 GCA_910585765.1 uncultured Lachnospiraceae bacterium
TTTTCTCCCGGCTCCTTTGTCGGAGCGCTGTACTTCCACGTTCAGTTTTGCACCTGTGCTGTCCGTAGCCAGGATATCCAGCCTCACCGAACGGTTCAGCAGGTTCTCCACAAATACCTGGGTGCGGACGTCCAGCACCTTTAAATCCGGCTTTTCCAGCACAATCTGCAATACCAGTTCTATGCTTGCCGTATCTCCCTCAAAACACTTTGTGAGGAAATCATCATCAAGCAGGCGAAAACCTCTTAGCCTCTGTAAATCTTCCTGATGTTTCTGGTCTATCTGTTCCGTCACTGTCAATCTTCCCACCTGCTTTCCCTTCTGTTTTCGTATCTCCATACTACCATAAACCTCCTGATTTTACAAGCCGGGATCAGACGCATAGCGCCTCGCATTTCTGAATCCCGGCCTGTTTCTGTTATCGCTTTTTTACATCTGCTGTATCTCATTTTTTAGCATACGCTTGATTTTGTCACTCATGGTTTCCTTGCTCGTCTTGCTGACATGAACCCTCACAATGTAGGTCGTCCGGCCAATCTTCTTCACCAGTGCGGGAGCGTCCTTAGCCGGTGCATTGGTGGTAGTGTCTTCTGTGATTTTCTCGCTGCTCATAACTTCTCCCTTTCACACAATCAGGTTTTGTTCTCCCTTACTCACAATCTCTTTCGCCGCTGCTTTGGTCGCCCTGGCTCCTTCCTCCCGGAAATTCCTACCAGAAAAGAGAACCGGCGCGCACCGTTTCAATATACAATCATAAATTGTTGCGTGGGCAAGGTCTGGCGGGTTCTTAAGCTCTTCCAGTTTCAGGTTTGTCATGACAATCAGCGGCTTCTTGCTCCGATACCGGCTGTCAATGATGGTAAACATCTGCTCTGTGGCATACTCAGTATTCCTTTCCACGCCTAAATCGTCAATGACAAGCAGGCTGTAATCGTCCAGGCCGGCGGTAAAGGCTGCCCTGTCCTCGGCAAACACGCCGGTCAGCCGGTTCAGGATAGCAGGAAAATTCGTCATTAGAACCGGCACGTCACGGTCAGGCAGGGCATTGGCGATACAGCCTGCAAAAAAGGATTTCCCGATTCCCGCGTCACCAAAGAGCAGAAGGCCGGTATTGTGCCGAATATTACGTCACAAAATGCGGCAGCCGGCAGTGCCATGTTAAACTTGACAAGGCAGCAGATCGCAAATTATGTGATCCTGTATGATGATCTGACAGAGGACGAAAGACAGGTATTGGATAAAATGGTGGAAGTGGATGCGGTCAGGGAGCATTATAATCCGGAATTATCGGATGACATATGGAGTATCACCAATAAAAGGGTAACAACCGAAGAGACAGCAGACTATTTGAAGCTGTGGTTCAAATTGTTTTTCAGACATCCGGATGCGTATATCCAGGCAGCGATCAATATGTGATATGGATATTTTTATCCTGATTACGTGTGCAAAACGAAATTTTATGTCTTTTATGAGCTGCACAACATTTCGGACAGTGAGTATTTGGATATACGTTATCCTGCTCGCTATGCTTATGAGAGGGAGCTGGCTGAATCATGGAAGGGGTTATTGTACAAAGCCTAATGGGACTGTGGTTTACAGATACACCATACCCACCGCGCGAGTAGGGAGAAGATCATTCCCCCTGCTCGATTTTTTTCTTTTTTAAGATATTTAAGGCTTTCAATGCCCACAGTTTCATGATACAATGAACCGTATGGATAAATTGAGACAACTGTTAATGAATTGCATAGAGAGCAGGGAAGTGATCCTGGGCGCGACGGTGAGCAATCCCCGCGGCGGCAGTCCGGAACAACCACACAAACTCCGCATACGGCCTGTGCTCAGGAAAGGGGAGCTGTTTTACCAGGAAGAGCGGTATGTGGGGACGAAAGTCTACCATCAGAATCTCCGTCCCGGCGCGCTTGTGGAGCGGCTTGTGGATGTGATGACGGCGGATTTCGGGCAGCTGGAACTCGAGACGCAGCGCAGCAGGGTGACAGTGCTTGTGAGCAAAAAGGGAAAGGTGACACTCAGGGAGCGGGCAAAGACAGCGCAGGGCAGCGCGCCCGACTTTTCCCACGACAGGCAAAAGCAGTACATCCTGCCGCAGGATGTGCCTGTGCCGTTTCTCGTGGAACTCGGCGTACAGACGGCGGAGGGGAAGGTTGTGAAGGCAAAGTACGACAAGTTCAGGCAGATCAACCGGTATCTCGAATTTGTGCGGGATATTCTCGTGTATCTTCCCAGGGAGAACGGGCGTCCGCTGCGGATCATTGATTTTGGCTGTGGCAAGTCCTATCTGACGTTTGCACTTTACTATTACCTCAAGGTTATGAACCAATATGACATATGTGTCATAGGGCTGGACCTGAAAAAGGATGTCATAGAGAACTGCCAGGCGCTCGCGGATAAGTTCGGCTATGACGGGTTAAAATTTCAGGTGGGAGATATCGGCTCGTATCAGGGCGACACGGAGGAAGTGGACATGGTCGTGACACTGCATGCCTGCGATACCGCGACGGATCACGCGCTCGCCAAGGCCGTGAAGTGGAACGCGCGCGTGATCCTGTCTGTCCCGTGCTGCCAGCACGAACTAAACAGGCAGATCTCGTGCAGCGCGCTGGAGCCGGTGTTAAAGTACGGTCTGATCAGGGAGCGCATGGCGGCGCTCATCACGGATGCGGTCAGGGCGAACCTGCTGGAGGAATACGGTTATGACACACAGATACTTGAATTTATTGATATGGAGCACACGCCCAAGAATATATTGATACGGGCTGTCAGGAAAAAACATATGAAATACCGCGCAGGGACAAAAGAGCAGGGGGCGCTGCAGCAGCTGGAGGCGCTTTTACAGATCGATCCTACACTTCGTGAGCTGTTGAAAGAGGTTGAGTTATTTCGATGAAAAAGATTTTAAGTAAGCTGGCTGCCTGCATTGTCGTTTTTATCATCACGCTTTTTGTGAGCAGCGGTATTTACAATAAGGGAAACGAGGAGCTGACCACCAGCATGGAGCAGGCGTCCCTCCCGCTGGTGCATATCATGACAAACGGGATCCCATATAACTATCTGCACGGGCTGAAACAGGAGATGGACGGAAGTTTTTTCCGGGATACGATCACACCGCTCGGGGAGGGGCGCAAACTCAGCTTTGTGGTGGACAAGTACGGGAACACGGTCAGCGAGATCTCCTTCGAGGTCAGGAGTGTCGACGGCACGCGCCTGGTCGAGAGGACAAAGGTCAGCGATTACAATGACAAGGACGACACCATACGGGCGACGGTCACGATCAAGGATCTGATCGAGACCGGCGTCGAGTACAACTGGATCCTGATGCTCAAGGTCGGAAATGAGACGATACGCTACTATACGCGCATCATTGACGGCGAGGGGTATCACGCCTATGAGAAACTGAGTTTTGTCAGGGATTTTCACGACAAGACCTTTGACAAGGAGCAGGCAAAAGACCTGGCGATGTACATGGAGTCCAACGCCAGGGGGGACAATACGACGCTCAGCCATGTGGACATCCACTGCAGCTTAAAGCAGGTCACATGGGCGGATCTGAACGTCACCCGGATATCCGAACCGCACGTCGCCATCAGCGAGATCGAACCGCAGACGGCATCGATCCGCATGAACTACAGGGTGCAGACGCTGGAGGGCAGGAAGCGGGACGCGTACAGTGTGGTTGAGTTTTACCGGGTGCGTTACACGCCGGACAGGATATATCTGCTCGACTATGAGCGCACCATGAACCAGCTCTTCGAGCCGGATGCGGACGTGTACGGCAGCAACCGCATCATGCTCGGCATCAGGGATCACGAGGTGCAGCTGATGGAGAGCGACGGCGGATCCAATCTTGCCTTTGTCAACGGGAAGCAGCTGTTTTGTTATCACGCGGCCGACAAAAAGATGGCGTACCTTTTCAGCTTTTATGACGGGGATGATCCCCGGAGCAACTATGAGAACCACGATATCAAGATACTGAATGTGGACGAGACGGAGAATGTGCGGTTTATGGTCTATGGGTATATGAACCGCGGCAGGCATGAGGGGAAGATCGGGGTGCAGGTGTGCGAGTACAACGGAATGCTCAACACGGTCGAGGAGCTGATCTTCATACCGTATGACAAGTCCTACTCGACACTCAAGACCGATATGGAGCAGCTGTCCTTCATAGACAAAAACGGCGTTTTTTATATTTATCTCGACGGTTCGATCCTCGCGGTCAACCTGATGAGCCGCACGTGCGGGGAGATCGCGGAAAATCTGCAGCAGGGCAGTTTCCAGGTGTCCGACACCAACAGGATGCTCGTGTGGCAGAACTCGGCGGACGCGTACGACTGCACGAAGCTGCTGCTGATGGATCTCAACACGGGGGAGACGCAGGAGATCAAGACGTCGGGCAGCGGCAGGATCCTGCCGCTCGGGTTCATCGGGGAAGATCTGATCTACGGGGTGGCGCAGTATGAGGACATCCGGATGGATTTTTCCGGTTCGGTGACTTTTCCCATGAACGTTGTCTACATCCAGGATGAGCGCGGCAATATCCTGAAGACGTACAGCCGGGAGGGTGTCTATGTGACAGACGCGTCGGTCGAGGACAATCTGGTCACGCTCACGCGCGTGGTCAGGCAGGAGGATGGCAGCTACGACAGCACCACGGACGATCAGATCGTCGACAATATGGTGGAGGTGAGCGGCTACAACTCAGCGGAAGTCGTCGCGACGCAGACGTATGAAAAGATCGTCCAGCTCGTCCTGAAAAATGCGCTGGAGACCAAAAAGCCCAAGAACACCATACCGCTCCAGGTTCTGTTCGAGGGCTCCAGGGAGGTTGCGATCGAGGTCGAAAACCCGGTGAGCAGGTATTATGTATACGGGCGCTATGGGATCGACGGCACATTCACGCACGAGTCGGAGGCGATCAATCTCGCCTACAGCATCAACGGGACGGTGGTCGACCAGAACGGCGACTATATATGGAAGCGGACGACGAGGAGCACCAGGAACCAGATCATGGCGATCACCGGAAAACAGCGCAGCGAGGGCAATTCGGACCTGGCGGTGTGCCTCGAGACGATCCTCGAGTTCTGCGGAACCATCAAGAATGTGCAGCCGATGCTGGACAGCGGGCAGACGGTGCGGCAGATCCTGGAAGAGAACATCAGCGATGCGGCAGTGCTCGACCTGCAGGGCGTGAGCCTTGACGCGATACTGTACTATGTCAACCAGGATATCCCGGTTCTCGCCATGCTCGAGAATGGCAGTGCGCGGCTCGTGATCGGTTTTAACGAGCTCAATATCGTCGTGATGGATCCGGAGACGGGAACGGTCTACAAAGTGGGTATGAATGATGCCACAAATCTTTTTCAGCAGAATGGAAATATGTTTGTGACTTATCTGAGAAAAAAATAGAGGGAGATGTATATGAACAACAAGAGAAAATGGAGATTTGGTTTTGTGCTGGCACTGATCCTTGCAGCGGTGCTGCAGATCGGCGCGGGCACTGCGGGGACGGTATATGCCGCCGACATCACCGTGACGGTGAACAGCTGCCTGATATCCGGGCAGAATGTGAATGTGACAGCCACGAGTGCTCTTCCGCCGGTATCGGCGGACGGGATGTACTATCTGTTTGAGCTGAAGCCGTATGAGCTGACAGTCGGTGCGAGAAAGGACTACTGCGCATCGGCTCCGGCAGCGGCAGCAGCGGCATTCAGTGTTCCGCTCAATCTCAACAGTGCCGCGTCAAAGCTGTACTCGCGCTTTGTGGTCACGGTGCTGCAGAACGGAAAATACGTGTCCGTGAGCAACGAGATGTACATCACGAATCCCGAGGCGGTGGCATCAAAGTCGACAAACTATCCGGTGAGGAGCAAAAAGGGACTGACGGCGGACTGGCGGTACAGCGAGGAGCTCGCCTCCCTCGGAGCCGGTTTTGCATCGTATGAGCTGGACGTGAGCAGGTTCTTCACAGGCGGAGGGCTCAACTACACGTACAACGGAAAGACCTACAGCTTCAACGCGGCAGTGGTGAGAGAGTATGACATCATCTGCACCAGGCTTGCGGGGGCTGGCTGCAACGTTGTCATGGTCATCAAGAATTCATACAGCCGGGCGACGGCAGATATGGTTCCGCCGTCAGGGCGCTCGGCGGGAAAGAACTGCTATGCGTTCAATGTGGACGAGCAGATCCCGACGGAGAAGCTTGAGGCGCTGATGTCCTTTCTGGCAGAGCGCTACTCCGGCTCGATGGGAACGATCCACACGTGGGTGATCGGAAACGAGGTCAACTCGAGCAATCCATGGCACTATATGGGAAATGTGTCGGCGGAGGTGCTCGCGGCGCATTACGCGAAAGAATTCCGCGTGTGCTACAACGCGATCAGGAGCCAGAACAGCGGTGCGAGAGTGTTTGCCAGCATCGACCAGCGGTGGAATTTTGAGGACGGCACAAGGGGACAGTTTGCGGCGAAAAAGATCCTGGATCTGTTTGCGGCGTACATCAATGTCGGCGGCAATATCGACTGGGGGCTCTCCTTCCATCCGTACCCGACGCCGATCTACAACTGCAGTTTCTGGAGCCTGCCGGCGGAGTATGCGCGCATGAACCTGATCGACCACACGGACGACTCCAGGTTTGTGAACCCTACCAACACGGATGTAGTCACAAACCACATGATACTGCCGACGATGCTTGCGCCTGACGGCGGCGTCAGGCATATCCTGATCACGGAGATGGGATTCACCTCGCAGAGCGCCAGGATCCCGACCAACGAGCTGAACCAGGCGGCGGCGATGGTCTATGCGTACAAGCTGACATCCGCCAATCCGTTCATCGAGGGCATTGTGTTCCACAGACAGGTAGACCACGCGTCGGAGATCAGAAGCGACGGCATGGCGCTCGGGATCCGCACGGAGACGGGCATCAAGTACGCCTACGGCGTGTTTGCCAATATGGACAAGGGCAACAGTCCGGAGTACACGGATTTTGCGCTGCCGATCCTCGGCATCTCGAGCTGGGCGGAAGTCGGTCTGAAGTGATTTTAAATGCATGCTTGTAAAAAAACAGTCAAAATGCTATACTCTTTATAGCTATCAACCAATATTGCAATTTATTTCTTATTGAGGAGGTATGTAATGAAGAAAAAATTGACTCTCTGGGCAGCGCTCTGCATGGTATTTGTATGCCTTATGTCTATGACTGCAGCAGCTGCTGGAACAGCAACCATCGGTCAGTGTACCATCAGCGGCGGAAACCAGATCACCGTGGTCGCTGCGGCAAACGGTGTGGCGAGCGAGGATGGGAATCTCTATCTGTTTGAGATGAAGCCCTATCAGAACTCAATCAAAGGAAGAGCGGATTTCTGCGCGGTGGCGCCCAACGCTCCGACAGTGACGTTCGTGACTCCGCTCGATCACGGAACTGCCAATTCCAAGCTCTACTCGAAGTTTGTGGTGGCAGCAGTGCAGGGCGGCGCATTCGTGCCGGTAAGCCAGGAATTCTACATCACGAATCCCGAGGTGCTTGCCACACACAACGCGGCAAATCCGGTTCCGACGTCTATCAAAGGTCTCACGGCCGACAACGTGGCGATGATCGCCATGGCAGACCTGGGCGTACAGCATGCAAGCTATGAGCTGGCGATCGACAGATTTTTCACACCGGGTCCCGGGATCCCGTACAACTACAATGGAAAGACCTACAGCTTCAACCAGGGTATCGTAGGGGAGTACGACATGATCATGAATATCTTTGCCTCACAGAAGGTGGAAGTTACCATGAACATCGTGAACTACTACAATGCAGCGACAGCCCTCACCGTGAAACCGACAGGACGTGTCGGCGGCTACAGACATTACGCGTTTAACACGGACGAGCAGCAGGGTGCGGAGTCCATCGCGGCGCTGATGTCCTTCCTGACAGTGCGTTACAGCAATCCGGCGACCGGTCTGATCACAAACTGGATCATCGGCAACGAGGTCAACAACAACAATCCGTGGTATTTTGCAGGAAATTACAATGCGACAAACTTTGCCCTTGAGTACGAGAAGGCATTCCGCATGTGCTACAATGCCATCAAGAGCGAGAACGCCAATGCAAGAGTGCTCACCTGTATCGACCAGAGATGGAACTGGGAGGACGGCACGGCAAACCAGTATGGAGCCAAGAAGTTTATCGATGCCTTCAATACGGACATTGTCTCCCACGGAAATATTGACTGGGGTGTAGCATGGCATCCGCATCCGGTGCCGCTCACGGCTGCAAAGTTCTGGGATATGCCTGCAAACTACAAGCGGCTCAATCTGATCAGCCAGAGTGCAGGCACAAAGATGATCAATCCCCAGAATATGAACGTATTTACAGAGTACATGAGCCAGCCGGCATTCCTTGCGCCGAACGGTCAGGTGCGGTACATCATCATCTCCGAGATCCTGTTCAACTCCATGACCTCGGACGAGGCGACACAGGCGGCATCGTTCGCGTACGCGTACAAGCTTGCCGAGAAGAATCCGCTGATCAAGGGATTCATCGTGCACAGGGCAGTGGACAACCTGTATGAGTTAAATTCGGACAAGATCGCCTGCGGACTGTTCAACTGTGATGCAAACGGTCTTGCGACCACACCGAAGATGATCTACAATGTATACAAGTTCATCGACACACCGCAGTCGGCAGCTTATACACAGCAGCTGCTTCCGGTGATCGGCGCTTCAAGCTGGCAGTCACTCGGTGTCAATCCGTAATAAAACGCATATATATAATGTATATATAACGCATAAGCAAGAACCGGGATCATACGATTCCGGTTCTTGTTTTGTGAGCAGCCGTTCCCTGCTCGAAGGCACACGGGCGTCCAGAGGAAAGTATAATACAAATTGACAAATACAGGGCTACGCTTTATAATAAAAAGCAATAAGGGACTGTTAACAGGGAAGTTAAAAACTGTCACCAATTTGTTGCTGGCGGTTTCATTATGGAGGATGAGGCTCATGGGGAAGTATAAGGATCAATTTAGGAGGAGACTGATATGCGTATAGTGGAGAAAATACTGTACGGATTTGGTGGCTTGCTGGCGCTTATACTTCTTTTTATTGCGATCTGCCACTATAATCCGGAACTGGCGGAAAAAATAGGCGCCAATCAAAAAGTGCAGGCGGTGGAGGTCGACACCGCACAACGCGCTGGCGAAATGCCGGTGGCGAAGGTATCTGTGACACTCGGCGAGCTGCCGGCAGCGGAAAACACCCGGGCACTGACGGAGACTGCAGCGAAAAGCAACACTGCACCAGGGAACAACACACGCTCGGCGGAGGACGACGCGGACAGCGACAAGAGCGCGGAGAGCAAGCTGAAAGTGCCGGGAAAGGTTGCAGGGCTGAACGGCTATATCCCGGTCAAGGCAACCGGCACGGAGATCACGCAGACCAAGGCGGACGAGATCGCCAAGGAGCTCAGCAAGGGCGAGACAGGCAGCAGCCTGACCTTTGACGGTGATATCTATCCGTATTATGCGATCATCAACGAGACGCAGAGAGCGGTCTACCGGCAGATCTATGCCAACGCCAACGCGCAGAACAGACATTTTGCGCCGGTGGAGGACATCACGGCAAACGACTTAAAGAACGCTTTCACGTCTGTGGTGAACGATCATCCGGAACTGTTCTGGGTTGACACGGCATACAAGTATCAGTACACGCCCAAGGGAAGCGTCGCTGACATCACGCTTGTATTTAATGTGACGGCAAACAACTTAGACTCGTCAAAGTCCGAGTTCGAGGCGGCGGCGAAACTGATCCGGGATGAGACGTACGGGAATTACACGGACTATGATAAGGAGAGGATCGTACACGACGCGCTGATCAGCAGGGTGAAGTACGATGCGAATGCGCCGATGAACCAGAGCGCATACAGCGCGCTGGTCTATGGCAGGACAGTGTGTGCGGGCTACGCGAGGGCATTTCAGTATATCCTGCAGCAGCTCGACATCCCATGTTACTATGTGACAGGGTTTGCCGGTGAGAATCACGCGTGGAACATTGTCAGGCTCGATGACGGATATTACAACGTGGACAGCACATGGGATGACACCAATCCGAACACCTACGACTATTTCAACTGCTCGGATGCCGACTATGCGTCAGACCATGTGAGGCGGGATCTGTCCATCTATCTGCCGGCGTGCGACGGCAACCGCTACAGCGGACTCGAAGTCAATCCGTCCGTGACGCCGCCGACGACTGTGACAAAGCCTTCGACGGGCACGACGACCACGACCACACCGACCACACCGTCCAACAGTACCACGACGGCGACGGGAACGACGACGACCACCACAGGTCAGACCACAGCGACAAACACGGAGTCGATCACTGTAGTCACGGTGCGCGGGGGCGGAGATGAGGATTATATCGACAATATCGGCGATTACTTCAATGAATGCTTTGCGGCGATGATCGACAGGGACGATGAGGTGATAACGTTCGACCTGATCGTCACGGACAAGAAGCTCTGGGATAACATCTACAAGGCATACGACAGGGGCGACTGCCAGGAAGGATATATCGACCGCTACCTCGTTGAAAAGCACAAGAATGCGTGCAGTATGCATGTGGAGGCGGTGCCGAGAACCGACGGAAGTTATCTGCTGAGACACCGCGGGGTGATCAGTTAGGAATTGTAGGGAAATAAGTGCTCAGATTGCGCAGGATATTTCTTCAGGATTGCAGGAGAAAAAACGTAGGCGTAGCGGGCTACGGCGAGGCTTTTTGTCCTGCAAGATTGGAGAAATAGACAAGCAAGATGTGTCACTTATTTTTCTACAGTTCCTTAGTATATATTTTAAATATGGCAATCAAAAAGGGAATGGATCAGCAATGATCCATTCCCTTTTTCCTGACCATGATCAATTGTAGTTATCGATGCATGGCTGGAACATATCCTTGGTCACGCCGCACAGCGGGCAGCACCAGTCTGCGGGAAGATCTTCAAAAGCAGTTCCCGGAGCGATTCCATGCTCGGGATCTCCCTTTTCAGGGTCATAGGTGTAGCCACACGGGTTGCAAAAATATTTTCTCATATCGTATCTCTCCTTTTGATCAGGCAAAAAAGTTTAACCTGATGTGTTTCTTAATCAAAGTATCTCTTAACCAAAGTATTTCTTAACCAAAGTATCTCTTTAACAGACCCTCGAATGCCTTGCCGTGTCTTGCCTCGTCACGAGCCATCTCATGAACGGTGTCGTGGATCGCGTCAAGATTGGCAGCCTTAGCGCGCTTTGCAAGATCGAACTTGCCAGCGGTAGCGCCGTTCTCAGCCTCCACACGCATCTGGAGATTCTTCTTGGTGGAATCTGTCACGACTTCGCCTAAGAGCTCAGCAAACTTTGCAGCGTGCTCTGCCTCTTCCCACGCAGCCTTCTCCCAGTAAAGACCGATCTCAGGATACCCCTCTCTGTGGGCAACCCTTGCCATCGCAAGATACATACCAACCTCTGTGCACTCGCCGTTGAAGTTTGCTCTCAGATCTGCCATGATGTCCTCGCTGACACCCTGTGCGACACCTACCACATGCTCGGCAGCCCAGGACATAGCGCCCTCCTGTGCCTTGAATTTCTCAGCGGGTGCATTGCACTGCGGACATCTCTCCGGCGCGCTGTCTCCCTCGTGAACATAACCACATACAGTACATACAAATTTCATTTTAAAGTCCTCCTTTTTTATTATCACTATGAAAAACAGATCGGCTGTAGCTATTCACTGTTCTCCAATAAGCCAGTATGATTTTTGCCTGATTCCCGGTCAAGGCAGTTTCTGCAGGTGCCGCAGAAGTATAGTCTGTGCTCCTGTATCCGTCCGTCAAAGTCCTCGGCTGCCCTGGCGTCGATCTCCGAGACCGCGCTGTACGCCATAGGAAGGTCGATGACCGCGCTGCAGCTGCTGCACACGAAATGGTAGTGCGGGCTGGTATTGTAGTCAAAATGGTCAATCCCCAGCAGACCGAAGCTGTGCTTCGCGATCATGCCGGCATCCGCGAGCTGGTTCAGGTTGCGGTACACAGTGCCGAGACTGATGTTTGGGAAGGATTCCTTCACATTGGAGTAGACAAGCTCCGCTGTCGGGTGATCCCTGCGGGATTGTAGGAAGGAGAGGATAGCTGCCCGCTGGCGGCTGTATTTCATCGTCATAGAACCCCTGCCTTTCTGCTGGAGCGTGTCCGTGTGTGCAGAGAGCGTCCTGCACCGGCATGCTCCGTACATCGTCGATCATTATGATATAAATCAGTAATGATTACTGTTATTATAATCATTAAAATCGGGTTTGTCAATATGAATTTTGTGCTGATTAAAAAAAAATTAAGAAATCCCCAAAGCACTATATTTTAAAACGGGATATGCTATACTAATCTTATATTTACTCGATCACACTCGTTTTATGCACTGGAATGGAGATTATATGAATAGGAAGACACATATCAAACTCAAAACGAAAATGATGATCCTGTTTCTCGCGATCATACTGGTGCCCCTGGTGTGCGGTGTCATGGTGTTCATGGGCTATGGATATTATGAAAACATTGACATACTGCACGAGCTGAGCAAGAAGGATATCATGATCGGTGCCATCGTGAACAGGCGTCTGCTGCAGTATATGGTGGTCGCCATGGTGATCATACTGATCCTTACCAGCGGCATTATCACGGCGTGGCTCAACCGGGACGTGTACAGACCGCTCAAGGAGCTGAGCGTGGCGATGCAGCACATCTCGGCGGGCGATTTTGACTATCACATGAACGGCGGGCGCGGGGACGAGATCGGACTGCTGTTTGAGAACTATGAGCAGATGCGTCTCCAGCTGAAGGAGAGCGAGGAGGAGAAAGCCCAGAATGAAAAGAAATCCAAGGAGCTCGTGAGCAATATCTCCCACGATCTCAAGACACCGATCACGTCGATCAAGGGCTATGTCGAGGGGATCATGGACGGTGTTGCCAACACGCCGGAGAAGATGGATAAGTATATCAAGACCATCTACAACAAGGCGAACGACATGGATAGGCTCATCAACGAGCTGACTACGTACTCGGGGATCGGTTCCAACAGGATCCCGTACCATTTTAACATCCTCAATGTGTCGGATTACTTTTCGGACTGCGTGGAGGAGGTCGGGCTTGACCTCGAGGCGAAGAATATCCACCTCAATTTTACCAACCTCGTGCCGGCGGGCACCTGTGTCGTGGCGGATCCGGAGCAGCTCAAAAAGGTCATCAACAATGTCATCAGCAACAGCGTGAAGTATATGGGGCATGACAACGGCGTGATCGATATCAGGCTTCTGGATGAGGGCGAGTCCGTGAAGATCGAGATCGAGGATGACGGAAAGGGGATCGCGTCAAAAGATATCGGAAGTATTTTCGAGCGTTTTTACAGGACGGATTCCTCGAGAAATTCCCTCCAGGGCGGCAGCGGCATCGGATTGAGCATCGTGAAGAAGATCATCGAGGATCATGGCGGGTACGTGTGGGCGACCAGCAGGGAGGGCGAAGGAACCTGCATGCATTTCGTGCTGCGCAAGTACACGGAGAAGACCGACGAAGTGGTGATTTAGCAAAATTGACAAAGATGAAAGGAAAGGATAAGGCGTATGAGCAGAATATTGATCGTTGAGGACGAGGAGGCAATTGCGGAGCTTGAGAAGGATTACCTGGAGCTGAACGATTTCGAGGTGAGGATAGAGAACAGTGGCGATACCGGCCTTGCGACGGCGCTGGCAGAGGAGTTTGATCTGATCATACTGGATCTGATGCTCCCCGGGATAGACGGATTTGAGATCTGCAAGCGCATCCGTGAGGATAAGGATGTGCCGATCCTCATGGTGTCGGCAAAGAAGGACGACATCGACAAGATACGCGGACTGGGACTGGGGGCGGACGACTATCTGACCAAGCCTTTCAGCCCGAGCGAGCTCGTGGCGCGCGTGAAGGCGCATATGGCGCGGTACAACCGTCTGGTGGGCAGCCACACCAAGGAGAATGACATCGTGGAGATCCGCGGGATCCGCGTCGATAAGACTGCGAGGCGCGTGTTTGTGGACGGCGTGGAGAAAAACTTTACGACGAAGGAGTTTGACCTTCTGACTTTCCTGGCGGAGAATCCGAACCACGTATTTACAAAGGAGGAGATCTTCAGGGAGATATGGGATATGGATTCGATCGGGGACATCGCCACGGTGACTGTCCACATCAAGAAAATACGCGAAAAGATCGAGACAGATACCTCCAAGCCCCAATATATCGAGACGATATGGGGTGTGGGCTACCGCTTCAAGCTCTGATCAACTTCACAAAATTTTACAGCCGAATAGGAATGTGCGAAGATGGACAAAATGATAGTGTATGAGGACAATGTGCTGCTGGTGGTGCATAAACCGGTCGGGATCGCGACAGAGACAGCCCGGGTCGGTCAGGCAGATCTTGTGTCCGAATTAAAAAATTATCGAAAGAGAAAAGGTGAGGACACCTATATCGGCGTGGTACACAGACTGGACCAGCCGGTGGAAGGACTCCTGGTCTTTGCAAAGGATGGGGTGACAGCCCAAAAACTCAGCGGCGGGCTGCAGAGAGGGACGCTGACCAAAAAGTACGCGGCGCTAGTCGCGGGAGTACCCCAGGCACCGGAGGGAGAACTGACGGACTGTCTGCTCAGGGACGGGCGGACCAACACATCCTGGGTGGTGCCAAAGGAGATGAAGGGTGCGAAGGCGGCATCGCTGCGGTGGCGGATCCTGCGGCACAACGAGGCTGTTTCGATGCTGGAGATCGAGCTGTACACGGGCAGGCATCACCAGATCCGGGTGCAGATGGCGCACGCGGGCTTCCCGCTCCTGGGAGATTTCAAGTATGGATCGGCGGAGTCTAAGGAGATCTCGGGCAGGCTCGGCATCAACAGCACGGCGCTTTTGGCGTATGCGGTCGGACTGACCCATCCGTCTACCGGGAAGAGGATGGAATTTTCATTAAATTTTGATAAATTTAATATAATATTCTGATAAAAAGATTTCGGATTAGGAGTTGACACATTTTTACAGAAAAAGTATAATATAAAATATAGACGAAGGCCTTGTATATTGCAAGAACTCGCAGTTCCTTTACAAAGGAGGCCAGAGTATGGATGGAATGCAGAACTGGACAAACTATTTAGAGGTTATGCGCAATCGTCTGCTTCTCGTCAATGACGCTGATAGCCTGATTTCAGTACTGACGGATGTCAAAAATATACCAATCGCGCTTTCAACGGTCGAGGACGTGACGGATGGAACCGGACTAAATATGTCGCTGTCGGTGATCTGTTCCGAGGCAAAGGTTGCAGGGAGAGTCATGTGTCTCATGAGTGATGACATGTTTACAACGGTTCAGCTTAACCTTGACACTGTGAAAAAGGTAGACTCAAAAATATCAGTGGATGGCAGGGGCGTGGTGATGAAGCTCACGATCAGGAACGGGGCTGAATTTTTACTGATGTTTCACACGGATTTCGTGGAGGAAGATGATTAGGGCCCTTACCATTATGGAAAATATAGGACGCTGTGACCGCTCAGCGTCCTTTTCCTTTTATGCGCACGGTCACCCCGATGAAGTATGTCAGCAGAAGCTGACGGGTGCCCGTCGCGGGAGCAGCGGAATTGCACAGATGCCTTGCGGCAGACATATGCGCCCCGGCGTGCGCACGGGGGAGTCACACAGGAGGGAGAGGTGGGATATGGAATATCATAAGAAGGCAGATCTGAAGGTGGAGTGCGTTGCGGCGCGGGAGGACTTTGACTTTTTCGGGATCACGCTGGATGATGTGCTTGACAGGACAGAGGCAGGCATGTATTTTCTGAAAAAGGCAAAGGAGCTGTGTGCCATGACACAGGGTGTCGAGTGGACGAACGTCGCGTACACGCTCAACATCACAATGCTTCCGGACGACAGTGTTTCCTTTGAGTTCAGCGAGCGCATCGAGGACTATGTTGTGAGCCTGAAACATTCCCTCGCCATGGCGGGGGATGAGACGAGAGGGGCACTCGAAGAGTTCATCGCGGCGCTCGAGGGCGCCGGCGAGGAGGAGGGGCGCAGGCTGGTGGCGCACTTCGAGAAGAACATCAAGGCAGAGCGGATGAAGTAGGGGGTACTTATGAAGACAGATATCAGGAAGATCTATGTGTGTTTTCCCGGCGGGAAGCACAAGGCGCTGACCATGAGCTATGATGACGGGAAGCACGAGGACAGACGGCTTGTGGAAATATTCAACAGGTACGGCATCAAGGGAACGTTTAACTTGAACAGCGGGCTTGAGGGCGATCCGGTGCGGATCCCGCAGGCGGAGTACCGGGAGCTGTACAGGGGACATGAGGTGGCATGCCACACCGTAGCGCATCCCACGATCGGGCGCTGCCCGCTTCCGAGCGTGGCGCAGGAGATCCTGGAGGACCGGAAAAAGCTTGAGGAGATCATGGGTTATCCGGTGCGCGGGCTGGCATATCCGAACGGCTCGTACACGCAGGAGATCTGTGACCTGCTTCCGGGACTCGGCATACGCTATGGCAGGATCGTCGGCAATTCGGACGGTTTTGCGCTGCCGGATGATTTCCGGCAGTGGAAGGCGACCTGCCACCACGATCACAGACTGCTGGAGCTGGGGGAGCAGTTCGTCGCGCTGCAGAAAAAGCAGTATCTGTACCTGATGTATGTGTGGGGACACAGCTATGAGTTTGCGAACAACGACAATTGGAATGTGATCGAGGACTTCTGCAGGATGGCGGGCGGCAGGGATGATATCTGGTACGCGACCAACATACAGATCGCGGACTATATGGATGCGGCGGGCATGGCACAGTTTGCGGCGGACGGTTCCTTTGTCCGCAATCCGTGTGCGCAGAGCCTGTGGCTGTGCGTCGATGACGAGCGCGTTGTGGAGGTAAAGGGCGGCGAACAGGTATCACTGTAGCGGTACTAATTTTTTTCGTAAACTTTTGGAAAAATAATTTACAATTTTTAAATTGTATGATAAACTGTTGTCAAAAATGATTCAGTGTGTATATGGGTTTGATATCAGATCCTGCGGGGGCTGGATCGTTACTGAAAATATGATGGAGAAGGTGGATTTAATGACAAAAAACAGTAGGGCCTGCAGGTTGACGAGGCTTATGCTTGCCATGGTAGTGGGGATATTTGTCTCTATGTTTTCCTTTGGAACGGTCACGGTGCAGGCTGCTGATACGGCAGTGGAAAATGTGGTGGAGGAACAGGTGCCGCAGGACGGCAGCGTGGAGGACAACGGCGGCGGAGCCATGATCCTTCTGATGGGCGGTATGCTGATCATCATCCTTGCAGTCGTGCTTTCGGTTGTCGGGACATTTGTGTCGTCAGCGGCGATCGCGGATGAATTATGATTTAGAATAGGAATTTCATAATGGGATCATATAAGACGGAAATCGGAGGGTTTGCGTCTTATTTTCTTAGACAGGCGGTAGCAGTTCAGCCTTCGGCTTCCTGTCACAAGCATCAAGCCATGCTTTCTCACGGACTTCGCAGCGCAGTGCGAAGTCCTGGGCTGAACTGTCACGGCAGGCGATCCGATTTTTGCGGAATTTATTTACATTTGCATGAGATTTTGTTAGTATGTAGGTTAAGCAAGACATAGAACATACCGGTATATGTATATAAGGAAGTGAAGGGTGTTGCGTGGGACTGGTCCGAGGAAAAAGAGGTGGTGGAACAGATGGCTGGACATATCAAAAACCTGGATATCGATCATTACCGAGGATTGAACGATGTGTGTTTACGTGATTTAAATGCTATCAACATCCTGACGGGAAATAACAACAGCGGTAAGACAAGCGTGCCTGAGGTACTTTCGGGGATAGGGAATCCTGAGAGCATCCACACCTGGATAAAAATGTGCAGGCTGGGCAGGACCGGAAATTATTATGCGGGGATCTTGAATCTGTTTCCGGTGGATTCGGATCGTCTGAGCATAAAATTTTCTTATGAGGATCTGGATGGATATCAGGCAGTCGCACTTGGGGCACAGATTCAGGAGGAGCGTATTTCCGAGACAGATATTGACAAGATAAACGGTCAACGCACTGGCATGGAAGGGGTTGATATCGGGAGGGGCAGCTTCTTTGAGGCAAAACGCCTTCATACGGGATATCATAAAAATATTCCATGGGAGGAGTATGCCGCGATACAGAAGGACTTTGTTCTGCTTGAAACGATTACTGATCTGTAGGCTCTAGTGCTCCATCCAGACGGTTCACGATGCTGATTTCTGACCGGATGGAGTACTGGAATGGAATGAAAAATGAGGAATGACAGGTCGGAAAAGTGAAGGAAGAAGTGAATAAGGAGAAAATATAGAAAGGAAGAAAAAGCAATGGCAAATGACAAGAAGTTAGTGGAGGCGATCACCTCGATGGAGGAGGATTTCGCGCAATGGTATACGGACGTGGTGAAGAAGGCGGAGCTGTGCGACTACTCGAGCGTGAAGGGCTGCATGATCATCAAGCCCGCGGGCTATGCGATCTGGGAGCAGATCCAGCAGCAGCTCGACGCGGCGTTCAAGAAGACTGGCGTGGAGAATGTGTACATGCCGATGTTCATACCGGAAAGCCTTCTGGAAAAGGAGAAGGATCATGTCGAGGGATTTGCGCCGGAGGTTGCGTGGGTGACACACGGGGGACTTGAGCCCCTGCAGGAAAGGCTGTGCGTGCGCCCGACCTCGGAGACGCTCTTCTGTGATTTTTATAAGAATGAAGTGCAGTCCTACAGGGATCTGCCGAAAGTGTATAACCAGTGGTGCTCCGTGGTGCGCTGGGAGAAGACGACGCGTCCGTTTTTGAGGAGCCGCGAGTTTTTGTGGCAGGAGGGACATACCGCGCACGCGACGGCACAGGAGGCGGAGGAGAGAACGATCCAGATGCTGAATGTCTACGCGGATTTCGTGCGGGACGTGCTCGCGATCCCCGTCGTCAAAGGACAGAAGACCGACAAGGAGAAATTCGCGGGGGCGGAGGCGACCTACACGATCGAGGCGCTGATGCACGACGGCAAGGCACTGCAGTCGGGCACAAGCCATAATTTCGGGGACGGCTTTGCGCGGGCGTTTGACATACAGTTCACCGACAGGGACAACACGCTGAAATACTGTCATCAGACTTCGTGGGGACTGTCGACGCGCATCATCGGCGCGGTGATCATGGTACACGGCGACGACTCCGGTCTGAAGCTCCCGCCAAAGGTGGCTCCGACGCAGATCATGGTCGTTCCGATCCAGCAGAAGAAGGAAGGCGTGCTCGACAAGGCGTATGAGTTAAAGAGCCGCCTGCTGGAGAGAGGCTTCCGCGTGAAGGTCGACGACTCCGACAAGAGCCCGGGCTGGAAGTTCAGCGAGTGCGAGATGCGCGGCGTTCCTTTCCGGATCGAGATCGGACCAAAGGACATTGAGAACAATAAGTGCGTCTTCGTGCGCCGTGACACGAGGGAGAAGATCGAGGTGCGCCTCGACGAGGTTGAGGCGAGGGCGGCAGAGCTTCTCGACGCGATCCAGTCAGACATGTACGAGGCGGCGAGGAAACATCTCGAGACACATATTTACGATGCCGTGACATGGGAGGATTTCTGCGACACGATCAACAACAAGCCCGGCTTTGTCAAGGCGATGTGGTGCGGCGGGCGCGCCTGTGAGGATAGGATCAAGGATGAGCTGGCAGCGACGAGCCGCTGTATGCCGTTTGAGCAGGAGCAGCTGGGCGAGACCTGCGTGTGCTGCGGGAAACCGGCGAAAAAGATGGTTTACTGGGGCAGGGCGTACTAATGCGAAATAGTATATATTCCGGCGCGATGTAAAAAGTGTAAACAATTTGCATGTAAGCGCTTTCGTTTTCCCCGGGAATAGGATATGATTAAAGTACTGTATAAGGATCGGTAGGAAAATAAATTTTGGAGGGATCATCATGAATATTTTAGTAATCAACTGTGGGAGTTCTTCGCTCAAGTACCAGCTGATCGACAGCGGCACGGAGGAAGTGCTCGCAAAAGGGCTCTGTGAGCGCATCGGTATCGACAAAAGTGTGCTCACACACACACCCGCGGGCAGGGACAAGGTAAAGATCGAGACGCCGATGCCGAATCACACCGTGGCGGTCAGGCTCGTGATCGATGCGCTGACGGATGCAGGGCACGGGGTCGTCAAGTCGCTCGGCGAGATCAGTGCAGTCGGCCACCGCGTCGTGCATGGCGGGGAGAAGTTTGCCTCCTCCGTAGTCATCGACGACGCGGTGCTGAAAGCCATCGAGGAGTGCAATGACCTCGCACCGCTCCACAATCCGGCGAACCTGATCGGCATCAACTCGTGCAGGGAGATCATGCCGAACGTGCCGATGGTGGCAGTGTTTGACACCGCTTTTCACCAGACCATGCCCGAGAAGGCGTATCTGTACGGGCTTCCGTATGAGTACTATGAGAAGTACAAGGTCCGCCGCTACGGTTTTCACGGCACGAGCCACGACTATGTGTCGGCAAGGGCGGCGGAGATCCTCGGAAAGACGAGGGATGCGCTGAAGATCATCGTATGTCATCTGGGGAACGGCGGCTCTGTGTCGGCGGTCGACCACGGAAAGTGTGTGGACACATCCATGGGACTCACACCGCTCGAGGGTATCATCATGGGAACGCGCTCCGGCAGTATCGATCCGGCGATCTGCGACTTTATCTGCCAGAAGGAAGGTCTCACACCCGCAGAGATGAACAGTGTCCTGAACAAAAAGTCCGGCGTGCTCGGCATGTCAAAAGTCTCGTCGGATTTCAGGGATATCGAGGCTGCGGCGGACGACGGCAACAGACTTGCCCGGGTGACACTGGATGCGTTCTACTACAGTGTGGCAAAGTACATAGGCGCCTACGCGGCGGCAATGAACGGCGTGGACGCGATCGCGTTCACGGCGGGCGTGGGTGAGAACAACATCGCGGGGCGCGCCGAGATCGCGAAGTACTTAGGCTATCTCGGCACAGAGATCGATGCGGAGAGGAACAATGTCAGAGGTGAGGACAGGGTGATCTCGACAGACGCGAGCAGGGTAGCACTGCTCTGCGTGCCGACAAACGAGGAGCTTGCGATCGCCAGACAGACCGTGGCGCTCGTGAAATAGAAGCCGGACAGCAAGGAGACAGAACCTGCAGAGCAGAGTGTCGCGGGCGCGATGCTCTGCCGCTCCGGCGGTAAAAATCCGGCAGAAAAGACTGCCGGACGGATGCAAGTGTGAATAATAACAAATTTTCAGGGAAAATTTAGTACAGTTTATACCATGAAAAATTGTCGAAGAACTTGTATACTATAACCTATAGGCAGATGGCACATGCCAGAATTTTTTTGCGCGGGAGCGTGCCCGGGCACATATGCGGGTGCACGATTCCGGGAGGCGATATCAAACAAACGGAGGTATTTTTATGTATTATGTAGGTGTGGATCTTGGAACCTCGGCGGTAAAGCTGCTCCTGATGGAAGGAACAGGCAGGATCGTGAACATTGTCTCGAAAGAGTACCCGCTGTATTTTCCAAACCCGGGCTGGAGTGAGCAAAAGCCCGAGGACTGGTGGGATGCAGTGAAGGAAGGGCTAAAGGAGCTGATAAAGGACTGTGACAAGTCGCAGGTGGCGGGCATCAGCTTTGGCGGTCAGATGCACGGGCTTGTGATCCTGGACAAGGACGACAATGTGATCCGTCCCGCGATCCTGTGGAATGACGGCAGGACACAGGAGGAGACGGACTATCTCAACAATGAGATCGGGAAGGATAAGCTGTCCAGGTACACGGCAAACATCGCCTTTACAGGATTTACTGCCCCAAAGATCCTGTGGGTAAAGAACAGGGAACCGGAGAATTTTGCACGGATCAGCAAAATCATGCTGCCGAAGGATTACATAGCGTACATGCTCACCGGAAGCTTCTGCACGGACGTGTCCGACGCGTCGGGCATGCTGCTGTTTGACGTGGAGCACAAGTGCTGGTCGCGCGAGATGATGGAGATCTGCGGCGTGAGCGAGTCACAGCTTGCCAGGATCTATGAGAGCTATGAGGTTGTCGGCACAGTGAAGCCGGAGATCGCGGCAGAGCTTGGCATGACGGAAAATGTGAAGGTCGCAGCAGGCGCGGGCGACAATGCGGCGGCGGCGATCGGAACGGGCACGGTGGGCGACGGCATGTGCAACATCTCCCTCGGGACAAGCGGGACGATCTTTATATCCAGCAAGAATTTCGGCGTTGACCAGAACAACGCGCTGCACTCCTTTGCGCACGCGGACGGCAAGTACCATCTGATGGGCTGTATGCTGAGTGCGGCTTCCTGCAACAAGTGGTGGATGGAGGAGATCATGCAGACCACAGAGTTTGGCAGGGAGCAGGCGGCGGTCACGGACGACATGCTCGGGAACAATCATGTCTATTTCCTGCCGTATCTCATGGGTGAGCGCTCGCCGCACAACGACGCCAACGCGCGCGGCACGTTCATCGGAATGACGATGGACTCGACGAGGGCAGATCTGTACCAGGCAGTGCTCGAGGGTGTGGCATTTGCGATCCGCGATTCCTTCGAGGTGGCAAAGAGCCTCGGCATCGGGATCGAGTCGTCCAAGATCTGCGGCGGCGGCGCGAAGAGCCCGCTCTGGAAAAAGATCTTTGCCAACGTGCTGAACATCCGTCTCGACATCATCGAGAGCGAGGAAGGACCGGGCTACGGCGGGGCGATCCTCGCGGCGGTTGCCTGCGGCGAGTATGCGTCCGTGGAGGAGGCAGCGGCAAAGCTTGTCAGGGTGGTCGACAGCGTGGAGCCTGACAAGGAGCTGGCAGCGCGCTACGAGGAGCGCTACCGCAAGTTCGCGCAGATCTATCCGACAGTGAAGGCGCTGTTCCCCGTGATCTCGTAGAGTATAAACATTTGTCTGACAAAAGAGGCGCCGGCGACGGGCGCCTCTTTTTCACTCATTTTCTTTTATTAAAAAATTTCAAAAATAATGGATTTGATCGATTTGATATCCCTCGACTTTTGACGGCTATGATGGTATGATTGAAATGACGGCGTCAAACGCCGGGCAATGGAGGATCACCGGGAAAAATAATAATAATAGAGAAAAGGAATAAGAAGAAGCGGGAAAGAGCAATGTACGGTTGGGAAAAATCATTTGACAGTGTGGCGCTGATGCGGGCGAAGGCGATCGACGGCAGCAGGGTCACGATCACAAAAAAGGATGAGACACATATTGATGCGGCGGTGATGTCGGTGGGGCGGGTGGAGGTGTCGATCACGCTCAGGGATGGCGTGCCCTGTATCATGAAATGTAAGTGTCCCAAGGCGCGGGGCGGCAGGAAATGTGAGCACATGGCAGCGGTGCTGTACAAGATCGAGCAGACCAGGAAGACTGCGGCGAAAGGCGCGGAGGCGTCAGCGCAGATCACAGAGACGAAACAGACAGAGACGGGTATCAATGAACTGCAGAAACTATGGGACATGTCCGTTGTGAACGGGGCACCGGATGCAGATGCTGACGCAAATGCTGATAAGATGACAGAGGAGAGAGCAGCGGCGCAGACGCAGGAACCAGCGCCCAAAAAGCGCGGCAGAAAGTCAAAGGCACAGCTCGAGGCAGAGCGCATGGCAGCGGAGGAAGCCAAAAAGCAGGCAGAGAAGGAGGAGACAGAGCGGCGGATCGCCGAGCGGAAGGCAGAGAAGGCGGCAGCGAAAGCGGAGCGCAGGCGCAGGCGCCAGGAGGCGCAGGAGGCACAGCGCAAAGCCCGGGAGGAGGAAGATGCGCGCCGCGCGGAGGAGGAGAGGAGACAGCAGGAGGAGACAGCGCGCCGGGAGTCAGAGGAGAAAAGGAGGCGTGAGGAAGAGGAAAAGAGAAAGAGGGAGCAGAGAGAGGACACTATGAGGAAAAAGGAAGAGAAAGTAAAGGCGGCAATCGCGAGAAAGAATGCGGAGGAGACAGCGGTGGCGACGGTTTCCGCACCGCAGGCAGACCATTACCAGTATTTTGATATCGATGCGGTCAGGGATAAGCTCAAATTTTCGAAGGAGGCGCTGGACAAAGGCAGTGCGTATCTCGCTTCCGGGACCGTTGTTGTGGATAGCATCAATGTCGGCTACTACGACCAGATGGATGATATGGCTGTCCAGGTAAAGGCTGTGGCGGAGTACAGGGGCAGGAGAATCTATACCAACGTGATCTTCAACCGGGACGCGCCTTACCTGACGGACTGCGGCTGCCCTGCGTGTGACCGCGGCTTCAGATATGACTGGTATCCCAGGAAGAGTAGCAACTGCGCGTTTGTGGCCGCGGCGCTTGCGTACGCGCAGAAGTACATGCAGCAGAAGGAAGTGGGCGACGCGACGGACAAGTGGGGCGCGATGCTGCTTGCCGGTTTCCAGCGCAATCACACGAACCAGCTCCTGGCGAGTGCGGTCTCTCAGGGAGAGACGATCGATCTAGTGCCGAGACTCTTTCGAACGGAGGAGGGACTGCGGCTCTCCTTCAAGGTTGGCAGCGGAAAGCTGTATGTCATCAAGGATCTGATCGAGTTCTGCGCGCAGGTGCGTGATTCTGAGACCGTGCAGTACGGGACGAAAACGGTACTGAAACAGAACATCAATAACTTTGGCGCCCGCGCAAGACAGTGGTACGAGTTTCTGAACAAGGTCATACAGGAGGAGGAAGACATGATCAACCGCATCAGTGAGATGCGGTACTACTACAGGGAAAGGAAGCGGAAATGCTCTGATTTCGGGCTGTTTGGCTGGCGCCTTGACCAGTTCTATGAAGTCATGGGGGAGGATACTGTCGAGTATGAGAACAAGATCCCGGGAAAACGCGACCGGGCGCATCTCGTCTGCCAGGACGGCATGCCAAAACCCACGCTGCAGATACGAAAGAGCAGGGACATCGGTGGAAAGAAAGAATTTCACGGCGTCAGCGTCAGCTGCAGGATGCCGGACTTCCTGATGGGAGCAGCCAGCGCATATTACGTTCGGTTCGGCCGCCTGTACAGGGTCGGCATCGATGTCATAGACAAGATCCGCCCGCTGATCAACATGTCGAGGGAAGGGGAGATCGACTTTCGGATCGGGCGCTCCAAGCTCTCGGATTTCTATTACTCCATGCTGCCGCAGCTCGAGGAGGTCTTTAACGTCGTGGAGGAGGACAGCGAGGAGATCCACCGGTATCTGCCGCCGGAGGTGGCGTTCATCTTCTATCTCGACTATGCGGACGGGGATATCACCTGCCGCATGACTGCCCGGTATGGGGAAAAGGAGTGCCCGGTCATAGGGCTTGCGCTGGCCGACCCGCTCAGCGCATATTATGAGAGTTTTCGTCTGGAGGGGCGCGAGCGGGAGGTCTTTTTCCTCGCCAGGCAGGTATTCCCGCACGTCGATCAGGAGCGGGAGGTGTTTTACTGCGGCGGAGAGGAGGATCGCATCTACGACGTGCTCAACAGCGGTGTGGAGCAGCTTGCCGAACTCGGGGAGGTACGCTGCACGAACGCGTTCAAGGGGATGAACATCGTGCGCAGGATGCGCATGTCTGTGGGCGTGTCGGTGTCGAGCGGTCTGCTTGACCTGGAGATCGACACGGAGGGCGTCAGCAGGGAAGAGCTGCTGGAAGTGCTGAAAGGCTACAAACTCCGCAAGAAATATTACAGACTGAAAAACGGCGACTTTATGAATCTGGAGGATGAAAATCTGCAGATGCTCAACGAGCTGATGGATACGATGCATCTTTCGCCCAGGGAATTCATCAAAGGCAGGGTACACCTGCCCGTCTACCGCACACTCTATCTGGATAAGCTGCTCGAGGAAAAAGAGGGACTCTACACGAACAGGGATCAGACGTTCCGGGAAATGGTCAAAAATTTCAAGACGATCAGCGATGCGGACTACGAGGTGCCCGCAAGTCTCAAGCGCACCCTGCGCAGCTATCAGAAAAACGGCTTCAAATGGCTCAAGACGCTGCAGTCCTGCCAGTTTGGCGGGATCCTCGCCGACGATATGGGACTTGGCAAGACGATACAGACGATCGCTTTCCTGCTGTCGGAGAAAAAGGAGGGTGTGACCACGCTTATCGTCTCACCGGCGTCGCTCGTGTACAACTGGGGCGAGGAGTTTGAGCGGTTCGGACCGGAACTGAAGGTGCAGCTCATCACAGGCGACCAGCAGGAGCGGCAGAAAAAGATCGAGAACTGCGCGGACTATGACGTGAGCATCACCTCCTACGATCTGCTTCGAAGGGATATATCCTATTATGAAAGCAGGAAGTTCACGTACGAGGTGATCGACGAGGCGCAGTATATCAAGAACCACACGACAGCGGCGGCAAAGGCAGTCAAGGTCATCGACAGCCAGATGCGGATCGCGCTGACGGGCACGCCGATCGAGAACAGGCTGAGTGAGCTGTGGAGTATCTTTGATTATCTGATGCCGGGATTTCTGTACAGTTATGAGGTATTCCGAAAGGAGATCGAGATGCCTGTCACGAAGCATGACGACAGCGAAGCCATGGCGAGACTCCAGCGAATGGTGGGACCCTTCATCATGCGCCGCCTGAAGTCTGATGTCCTCAAAGACCTTCCCGAAAAGCTCGAGGAAGTGTGCTATGTGCGGTTTGACAAGGCACAGCAGACAGTGTACGATGCGCAGGTAGTGCATATGCGGGAGATGCTGGCACAGCAGGGGGAGAGCGAGTTTAACAAAAACAAGATCAAAGTGCTCGCCGAACTGACGAGGCTCAGGCAGATCTGCTGCGACCCGGGGCTGTGTTTCGACAATTATAAGGGGGAATCTGCAAAGCTGGACTCCTGTGTGGAGCTGGTGCAGAGCGCGATGGACGGCGGGCACAAGATGCTGCTGTTCTCACAGTTCACCTCGATGCTGGATCTCATCAAAGAGCGCTTTGACGAAAAGGGGATCGGGTATTATATGATCACGGGCGAGACTTCCAAGGAAAAGCGCCTGCAGCTTGTGAAAGCCTTCAATGAGGATGCGGTCCCGGTATTTCTGATCTCCCTGAAAGCGGGCGGCGTCGGTCTGAACCTGACAGGTGCCGATGTCGTCATCCACTACGACCCGTGGTGGAACGTCGCCGCGCAGAACCAGGCGACGGACAGGGCGCACCGCATCGGGCAGACCAGAAAAGTGACCGTGTACAAGCTGATCGCAAAGCACAGTGTCGAGGAGAAGATCCTGAAACTGCAGGAGACAAAGCGCGATCTCGCGGAGCAGGTTATGAACGGCGATCTCGGGCAGCTGGGAAGCATGAGCCGGGATGAGCTGCTCGACCTGCTGCAGGGGTGACAGCCTGGAGCCGTGTCCCCTGCGGCAGACTGCCGTCAGGGGTGCGCCGCGGGACCGCGCAGATTTTTGGTATTCTGTATGCGGAACTGCTTCGGCGTGATGTCCTTGTATTTCCGGAAGGTCTTGATCATGTGGCTGCAGTCGGAGAAACCGGCTGCCTGGCTGATGTAGGTCATGTCGTAGTCGGTGAAGAGCAGCATGTCCTCCGTCTTGATCACGCGGATATACTCGATGTACTCCTTGCACGAACGCCCGTAGATCTGGCGGAACTGCTTCGCAAAGAAGGAGTAGCTCATGTTGCAACGCACGGCGAGCTGCTCAACCTTCAGCGGCTGGTCGGAGTGTGCGTCGATGTACTCCGTGATGGTCTCGATGGAGCTGCCCGACGGGGGGGAGATCTCGTAGGACGGCGTGAACCCGCGCTCCCGCCAGATGCGCAGTATATTGACCAGGATGCAGTTGAGGTAGGAGTATATGACCATGTAGTGCCCGTAATGCTTGGTGTCTGCCTCCCGCGCGCATCCGCTGACAAATTCCAGCACCGGAAATCCGGTAAGCTCCTGCGACGAGAAGTAGAAGGAGACTCCGGGTTCCTCCATCGCCTGCAGGATAGCGCTCTTGAGCTGCGGGACATACCCGATATTCTCACGGAAACGGTTCAGGTCGAACTTGATCACATAGTACAGCAGATGCTCCTGCACGCCGGGCTCGTTGTAGATGGCGTGGATGCTCTTGGGCGGAAGGGCAGCCATGTCGCCGGGGTGCAGCAGATATTTCTTTTCATCGCTCTCGATCAGTGCAGTCCCCTCAACCATCAGAACGATCTCCATATAGTGGTGCCAGTGTGACCGCACTGGGAAATTGTGCTTTGCCGTATCGAACAGGAAAGCCTCATAGGGGGAGTTCAGCAGATCCCCGGGTTCAAACAGGTTGTACATGGTGCAATACCTCCTGGAAGTTATTTTGACTGTCATGCTATTATAGCATGTGTAAAAGGTATTTTCCAGCGCATATTGTGCATTTGATGCACAAATAACGTTGAATACGGCACCTGCTGTTTGCCCCGGTAAAGTGACACATCCTGCTTGTCTGTCTCTCCGATAGCACAGCACAAAAAGCCCCGCCGCAGGTTTAGTGGTGTCCGCATAAATATACATTGTAAATGACAGACAAATATCTTATAATAATGTCAAATGAAATAATATCAGATCAAAAATTCAAATAAAGAAGTCAGATAATGAAATCAAACAAAGTGGCAGGGGAACAATAGATTTCAGCATATTAAATAGAATCGTAGATATAGAAAACGGTGGGGGAAGAACGTATGACGAAATTGGATAAACTGCTCGGCGAGATCAATCGGGAACATGTGTATATACAGACGCACAATTTTCCGGATCCGGATGCGATCGCGAGCGCATACGGACTGCAGAAGCTGCTGGAGCTGCGCGGCGTGCGCGCGACGATATGCTACAAGGGGAAGATCGACCGCTACAGCACCGGAAAGCTCGTCGAGATCATAGGGATCGAGCTTCTGAATGTCGATGAACTGGAAAAGGTGCTGAGTGATGACGATGAGGTGATCCTGGTGGACTCCCAGAAGGGGAACGCCAACATCATCGACATCACGGGGGATGAGATCATCTGCATCGACCATCACCCGGACAATGACCTGTTCGAGTACCGCTTCCGTGACATACGTCCGGAGATCGGTGCCTGTGCGACCATGATAGCGCAGTACTTTTTCGAGAACAATGTCCCGATGGACAGAAAGATCGCGACGGCGCTGACGTACGGCATCCGCATTGACACGAACAATCTGAACCGCGGCGTATCCAGGCTGGACGTCGAGATGCTCTACCGGATGTATGACGACTGTGATTACACTGTCATCTCCATGCTCGAGAACAGCATCCTGTGTTTTGAGGATCTGGTCGCCTACTCCAGGGCGATCTCGAGCATCGAGGTCCATGATGACATCAGCTTTGCGGACACGGGCAGGGACTGTCCTGTCATTGCGGACATATCGGATTTTATGCTCGCGCTCAAGGAAGTCACGTTCTCCGTGGTATACTCCGTGAAGGATGGCGGGATCAAGCTCTCGGTTCGCAGCGAAGGAACAGCGCTGGACGCCGGGAAAGTGATCGGACGGGCGCTGACAGGCATCGGGAACGGCGGCGGGCACGCATCCATGGCGGGCGGTTTTGTCCCGTTTGACGGGGACGCGCAGGAGAAAGCGGCGCTGCTTGAGGACATCAAGAGGAGGTTCATAACACAGATACAGGAGATGAGAAGTACTTTATAGAGCTGCCACTATGTGTGTTCGGCGGACAACGTAGAGGAGAACGCTGCAATTGACATCTGAAATGTGGTTACAGTTCAGCCCTCGGCCGCCTGTGTTACAAAATATGGAGTATTTTCCCAAAATATATTGACAACCGAAATGCGGTAGTGTATACTTGATTTCGGTTAAGCGCCCAGATAGCTCAGTCGGTAGAGCAGAGGACTGAAAATCCTCGTGTCACTGGTTCGATTCCGGTTCTGGGCACTGCGCGGGTGTAGTTCAATGGTAGAACACCAGCCTTCCAAGCTGGATACGTGGGTTCGATTCCCATCACCCGCTCTCAGGGACAGTCGAAAGTTTTTTGGAAATGTGATCAAAAAATTTCTAAAAATAGTTGACAAACCATTTGATATCATGTACACTATAAAAGTCCGATGGAGATAAAAACCAAAAGACATCATATGCGATAGTGGCGTAGTTGGTAACGCGCGACCTTGCCAAGGTCGAGACCGCGGGTTCGAGCCCCGTCTATCGCTCTCATAAAAGCCTGTGATTGCAAGGGATTCAAGCACTCACAGGCTTTTGATTTTGTTTTTTTCTAAAGTGTCTTTCGAAAGTTTTTCTTGTATACGTCTGTTTGGGCTGGCATGAAAGCGGATCCTGCAGATTAATTTTTCGGACATGTTCTGATGCAATTGTGCAAAAAAAATGAATAATATAAATTTTTGGTAAAATTAATAATATACAAATAGGAGCGCAGGGTGTAATATAATAATGATGACAGTGGTCGAAAAAGGCTAAAGGAGAATACAAGTGAGACTTAGGAATGTAACTGGTTCGCGGGAAATGATAGCAGGGAGCCGTTTTGTGGTGCATGAACCTGCCGCGCAAAAGGGAAAATGGTGCGAAGTATTTGGCAATGACTGCCCGATCCACATAGAGATCGGTATGGGGAAAGGGCGTTTCATGATGGAGCTGGCGGCGGCAAATCCCCGGATCAACTATGTGGGGATCGAGAAATACTCGACGGTGCTGCTGCGGGCGGTGCAGAAGATGGAGGCGCAGGAGCTCTGCAACCTGCGGCTGGTCCGCATGGAGGCAGAGGAGATCTGCGAGGTGTTTGGCAGGGGCGAGGTGGAGCGGATCTACCTGAACTTCTCAGATCCCTGGCCGAAGGACAGGCATGCCAAGAGACGTCTCCCGTCGCGGCAGTTTCTAGCGCGGTACGATGAGATCCTGGCACCGGACGGGCGCATCGAGTTCAAGACGGACAATGCGGATCTGTTTGACTTCGCGCTGGAGGAGCTTGCGCCTGCGGGGTGGAAGACAGAGGCGGTGACAAGGGATCTGCACCACGACGGGAAAATGCTTGCGGGAAATATCATGACCGAGTACGAGGAAAAATTCTCATCGATGGGGAATCCTATATACAAATATGTGATCTACCGATAGCCTCGCGGAGTCTATCGAAGAATAAAAGGAGGTTTGGGGATGTATGTGATATTTTTTCTGCTGTGGATCATCTTTAACGGGCGCGTCACGACAGAGATCGTGCTCTTCGGACTGGTGATCTCCGCGGCACTGTACTGGTTTATCTGCAGATTCATGGATTTCAGCCCGAGGAGGGAACTGGCATATCTGAAAAAAAGCGGTTATCTGTTACAATATCTGTATCATCTGATCAGGGAGATCATCACGGCAAATTTCGCGACAATGAAGCTGACCTGCACTGCGGGCAGGGTTGTGGAGCCGGCGCTGATCGAGTTTGAGACACACTTCAAGAATGACATATCGCGGTTTCTGCTGGCAAACTCGATCACGCTCACGCCCGGAACGATCACCGTGGCGGTGAAGGGGGACTGGTTTATCGTGCACTGCCTTGACAGGACGCTTGCGGAGGGGATCGAGTCCAGCGTCTTTGTGAAACTTCTGGAGAAGATCGAGTCGCAGGAGGGAGGTTGCGTATGAACAGTGGAAATATGGCGCTGGAGACAGCCTTTGGGATCGCCATGACGATCTTTCCGATCGTGCTGGCGGTCATGGTATTTATGTGCCTGATCCGCGCGGTCAAGGGGCCGCGGATCGCGGACCGCATCGTGGCGGTCAACATGATGGGAACGATGACGATGGTCATCATCGCCATTCTCGCAGTGAAGATGGACGAGGGGTATCTCGTGGACATCTGTATCATCTATGCCATGATCTCATTTCTGGCAGTGACACTTCTGACGAAGGTGTATATGGGCGTGTACGCTGAGCGCAAAAAGAAGAAGGAGGAGAGCCATGACAGTACTGCTGTGGATTAGGTTTATCGCGGGGATCGCGCTGATCCTCTGCGGGCTGGTCGTATTTGGGATAGAGCTTTACGGCGTGTTCAAGTTTGGTTTTGTGCTCAACAGGATGCACGCGGCGGCGATGGGAGATACGCTCGGGATCGCGCTGAGCATGATGGGGCTGATCATTCTGTGCGGACTGAACTTCACATCGGTCAAGATGGTTCTTGTGGTCGTGTTCCTGTCGTTCGCCTCCCCTGTGGCATCCCATATGCTGGCGCGCTTCGAGGTGGCGACCAACGAGGAGCTCGGCAGGGAGTGCGATCTGAGCGGAATCTCACAGGCTGCGGACGACGCGGACTGTGAGCGGTGAGCGGGATCGGATAGGAGGTTTGCATATGGAAATATTTCAGGTTGTGTTGTTCATCTTTTTGATCGTGTGTGCGATTTCGGTGACATTCTCGAGGAATCTGCTCAACTCGATCATCATCTTCATGTCCTACAGTTTGATCATGTCGATCATATGGATCCTGCTCGAGTCGCCGGATCTCGCCATCACGGAGGCAGCTGTGGGTGCGGGGATCACGAGCATCCTGTTTTTTGTCACGCTCAAGAAGATCCATGCGATCGTCGCGATCGATGAGGACAAGGAGGATAAGCACACGCACAAAAATGGTATGGATAAAAAGGGGGAAGCGAAATGAGCCGTCTGCTGTCTGAAGAAGAGTATCGCAAAACCAATGCGTTCAAGATAAAGCGCTGGTATCGGGGGGACAAGGATCCCTATATCGGCAAGGTGGAGATGAAGCCTCAGGAGCCTTTTGTGGAGGATGTCAGTTCGATGCGGCAGAGGATCCATGATGAGGCGCTGCTAAAGAGGAACATATATGATATCGAGCATAATAGGAAGCTTCGGGCGTTCTCGAAGATCTACAGCGTGATTTCCGTCGTCTTTGTGTTCACGCTGATCGCGATCCTGCTCTATGTGGTCTCCTATCTGCCGCCTGTCGGCAATCCGGCAAACCCGGACAACAATGAGGTTGCGAGGAAGTACATCGAGGACGGGATGAAGGACACCGGGGCGGTCAACATTGTCACGGGCATGATACTGGACTACCGTGCTTTTGACACGCTCGGCGAGTCGAACGTGCTCTTCATCGCCACGTGCACGGTGCTGATCCTGCTGCGCGTGGACAACTGCTCGAAAAAAAAGGAGGAGGAGGAGAACGACCGCCTCTATGAGCCGAAAAATGATGTCATTCTGCAGAAGGTGGCTTTTTTTCTCGTTCCGGTGATCATCATCTACGGGATCTATGTCATCCTGAATGGGCATCTGTCGCCGGGCGGCGGCTTTTCCGGCGGTGCGATCATCGGCTCGGGGCTGATCCTGTACGTCAATGCCTTCGGCTTTAAGAAGATCGAGCGTTTCTTCACACAGAAGACGTACAAGTGGATCTGCTTTGCTGCGCTGTTGTTTTACTGCCTTGCAAAGACGTACTCTTTCTATTGCGGAGCGCACCATCTCGAGACGGGGATTCCGCTCGGCACGCCGGGGGATATACTGAGTTCCGGTCTGATCCTGCCGCTCAACATATGTGTCGGCATGGTGGTCGCATGCACGATGTATGCATTTTACGCAATGTTCCGCAAGGGCGGATTTTAGGAAAAAGGGGGTTTTTGGCAGATGGGCGGAAATTTGCTTGCAAATTACGGGGAGGCGGTTGCCATGATCTTGTTTGGCATCGGGTTCTCGAATCTGCTTTTGCAGAAAAATCTGATCAAGAAGATCATCGGTCTGAATATCATGGACACGGCGACGTATCTGTTTCTAGCGGAGAAGGGGTTTATAGCGGGAAGGATGGCGCCGATCGTGGTGGACGGTGTGACGAGTGTGGAGGCGTACATCAACCCGGTGCCGAGCGGGCTTGTGCTGACGGGCATCGTGGTGTCGGTGTCGGTGACGGCGCTGATGCTCTCGCTCACGATCCGGCTGTACAGGCGGTATCACACGCTGGACATGGATGAGATCTCCACCATGATGAAGAAGGAGGATCAGTGATGGATTTTATACAGAATTTTCCTTTTTTCAGCATTCTGCTGTCGCTCGGATCGGGTGTGCTGACGTCCATCATGGGCAGGAAAACGGCGCGTCTGTGGAATACGTTTATCCTCGTGGTGATCACAGTCCTCTCGGCAGTGCTGTTTGTGTATATGATCGGTGTCGGAGAGCCGTATACGTTCATGATGGGACATTTTCCGGCGCCCTGGGGAAATGAGATCAGGGCGGGCGTCCTCGAGGCGGGCATGGCGCTTTTTTTCTGTCTGGTGATGTTGTTTTCGCTGAAGGGCGGACAGGAGCACATCGACGCGGAGGTCGAGGACACGAAGGCGAACCTCTATTATATCATGGTCAATCTGCTGCTGAGTTCGCTGCTTGCGCTGATCTACACGAATGACCTTTTCACGGCGTACGTTTTCGTGGAGATCAACACGATCAGCGCCTGCGGTCTGATCATGATCACGCAGAGCGGGCGCACGATCGAGGCGGCGACGCGCTATATGATCATGGCTTCGCTGGGTTCTGGTCTGCTGCTGATGGGGCTCTGCATCTTGTATGATATCACGGGGCACCTGCTGATGAGCAATATCAAGGACAGCATCGCCTATGTCTATGCGCAGGGGACGTACAACATTCCGCTGATCGCATCGATCGGCATGGTGGTGGTCGGTCTTGCCATCAAGAGCGCGCTCTATCCGTTCCACACATGGCTGCCGGACGCGTACGGCTACTCGACGGTGTCGAGTGCGGCGATCCTGTCTAGCCTGGTGTCAAAGGGATATATCTTCCTGCTGATCAAGATCTTTTTCCGCGTGGTGGGCTTTGAGATCATCGTGGACTCGAAGATCGTCAACATCCTGTTTGTGTTTGGGCTCCTGGGCATGATCATGGGCTCGGTCAACGCGATCCTGGAGAACGATATCCGCCGCATGATCGCCTTTTCCTCCGTGGCGCAGATCGGCTATATCTACATGGGACTCGGGCTTGGCACGACGATCGGGATCGTGGCGAGTATCTTCCACATCTTGTCGCATGCCTCCACGAAGTCGCTCCTGTTCATCGCGGGCGTGGGACTCACGGATGCGTCGGGGGGCAGCAAGAAGTTCGAGGATCTGACGGGCAGCGGCTACCGCAATCCGGCGGCGGGCGTCGCGTTCGTGATCGGTGCGTGCTCCATGGTGGGCATTCCGCTGTTTTCGGGTTTTATCAGCAAGGTGCAGTTTGCGGAGGCGGCAGTGCAGAACAGCCTGGCAAAGATGCTTCCGACGCTGATCTGTCTGGCGATCAGCACGGTGCTCAACGCGATTTATTTTATGAAGACGGTGATCCGACTGTACACGCCGGCGAGCAAGCGGACTAAGAAGACGCAGGCCGGCGAGGCGGCAATGGTCGGTCTGAGGGAGCACCCGCTGTACAATGTCACGCTGCTGTGCATGGTGATACTGAACATGATACTGGGCTGCTGTTCACAGCCGATCGTGGATTGGATCACAAGCGGTCTGGCGATGTTTGGATAATATGGGAATGGAGGATTTGCAGATGGATTATATGATTTTACTTTCAGTCGTCCTGCCCATCATCGCGGGAGGCATCCTGCTCTTTCTGCCGGACAGTGCATTTGCGGACAGGAAACGTCTCCTGAAAGTGACAGGCGTGTCGTTTGTCGTGAGCGCGCTTCTGGCAGTGTGCGTGATCAGCGGTGCCGCCGGGAACCGGCTGGTGCTGTTTCGTCTGGTGGATGAGATACCGGTGTATTTTCAGATCGATGCCCTCGGAAGGCTTTTTGCCGGCATCGTGGTCCTGGTGTTTGTGCTGGCGGGATTTTTTTCTTTTGCCTACATGTCGCACGAGCAGCATGAAAAGCGGTATTACGGTTTCTATCTGGTCACGTTTGGCGTGCTGATGGGGCTGTGCTTTTCCGGGAATCTCGTCACGCTGTATTTGTTTTATGAGTTTATGACACTCGCGTCGATGCCGCTTGTGATCCACTCCGGCTCAAGGGAGGCGGTCATGGCAGATCGGAAGAGCGTCGTGTAGGGAAAGAGTGTAGATCTCGGTGGT